>NZ_JBNRIJ010000049.1:14829-23986 GCF_053557675.1 Pseudomonas sp. XP1
GCCCCCCTGGGTTTCAGGCCGGCGAGTTGATCGCCCGAAGGGCCATCAGCCCAGCCAGCGGCCAGTCCCCTTCCAGCTCCGCCAGGCTTGCAGTGCTCATGCCTGCCGGCTGCTGCTGGTGGCCATGCTGCAACGCCCCCACCAGGGTACCCACCAAAGGCTGGTGGCTGACCAGCAGCACATGCTCCAGGCCCAAGCGCTCGATTTCGCCGATGACCTGCTGCACATCACTGTCGGGCGTCAGCCAGGGCACGGTGCGCACCGGCTCGGCGAAACCCAGGGTGTCGTGCACCAGGGCGGCCGTTTGCTGGGCGCGTACGTAAGGGCTGGCGATGATCGCCTGCAGCGGCTGACCCAGCAGGCGGGCGGCGCTGTGCAGCACCTGCTCGCGACCATGGGCGGTCAGCCGGCGCTCGGCATCGCTGTTGGCCCGCGGCTCCGCTTCACCGTGGCGCAGTACCCACAGCTTCACAGCTTGGGCTCCTCGTCACGCACCGGGTGCGGGGCCGGGATCACGGCGTGCGGTGCCTCGCCTTCAGGGGCTCGCGGTGCCGGCCAGTCGGCGAACGGCCAGGGCTTCTGGTCGCTGTGGAAGCTGCCGAAGCGGCCGATCTGCGCCAGATACTGGCTCAGGCTGTCACCGAAGTTCATCAGGCTGGCGCTGGGGGCGCCGTACACCAGGCGGTAGATCAGTTGTACCAGCACCAGGCCACCGAGCAGCAGCTCGGCCAGCTGCCAGACCACCAGGAACACCACCATCCACAGGACCCGCAGGATGATCGACTCGCGCTGGGCGCGTTCGGGCGTATCGTTCATGTGTTGCTCCTTGCTGTTGTCAGAGCCGCTGAAGGCTCAGTTGAAACCGCTGATGGAAATGAAATCGACATCGGTCTTGGGCTCGGCACGCATCAGGTGCTCGATCACCTGGTTCAGCGTGCGGCCTTCGAACAGGATGGCATGCAGGCCTGCCACCAGCGGCATGTAGACCTGCACTTCCTGCGCCTTGGCCTTGAGCACCTTGAGGGTGTTGACGCCTTCGGCCACTTCACCCAGGCGGTTGACCGCCTGCTCCAGGCTCAGGCCCTGGCCAAGCGCGTGACCGACCTGGTAGTTGCGACTCTTGGGCGAGGAGCAAGTGACGATCAGGTCACCGACACCGGCCAGGCCGAGGAAAGTCATGGGATTGGCACCCTGGCTGACGGCGAAGCGGGTCATCTCGGCCAGGGCGCGGGTAATCAGCATGCTCTTGGTGTTTTCGCCCATGCCCAAGGCCACCGCCATGCCGGCGATGATGGCGTAGACGTTCTTCAGCGCCCCGCCCAGCTCAACGCCAAAGCGGTCGGCACTGGCGTAGACGCGGAAGGTGCGCCCATGCAGCACGGCCTGCACCTGCTGGCAGAGTTTTTCGTCCTCGCTGGCAACCACCGTTGCGGTCAGCGCATGTTCGGCGATTTCACGAGCCAGGTTGGGGCCGGACAGCACGCCGATGCGCGCCTCGGGGGCGATTTCCTCGAGGATCTGGCTCATCAGCTTGAAGCTTTGCGCTTCGATGCCCTTGGTCAGGCTGACCAGGCCTTTGCCGCGCAGCAGCTCGGCATGCGGGGCCAGCACGCTGCGCAAGGCGCTCGATGGCAAAGCGACGAAAATCAGCTCGCTGGCTTGCAGGGTGGCCAGCAGGTCGCTGACCGGCTCGACGCCGTCGTGCAGGCGGATGCCCTTGAGGTAGCGCGGATTCTCGCGATTGACGCGCATGGACTCGGCCTGTTCCGGGTCGCGCATCCATTGGCGGACCGGCACACCGTTTTCTGCCAGCAGGTTCGCCACGGCGGTGCCGAAGCTGCCGCCTCCCAGAACTGCAACAGGTTGCTGTTCAGTCATATCCAATCCGTTAAAGCCAAAAATTAAGTGGCGACCCGGCCATTATACGGCTCGCCTGCGACAGAACCAGTGTCAGTACTGGCCTCTTCGCGGGTAAACCCGCTCCCACAGGTACAACGAAGCCTTCAGCAGCGGTGCGCTCTGTGTGGGAGCGGGTTTACCCGCGAAAGGGCCATCACAGGCAATGCAGATCACTGGCAAATACGCCAAGGTCAGTTACCATGCCTGTTTCAATCCTGATACAAGGCCGCTTTGTGTTCCCTGGCACGCCCCCGTACCCGCGCCTGCTCATACTGACTGCCCTGCTCGGTGGCCCGGCCGTGGCCGATGACCTGTTCATCGACAACACGGACCTGCCGCAGGTTCTGACCGCCACGCGCCTGAAACAATCCCCTGCCGCGGTCCCGGGCAGCATGACCGTGCTCGACAGCGAGCTGATCCGCGCCAGCGGTGCCCGCGACATCCCCGAGCTGCTGCGCCTGGTGCCGGGCATGATGGTGGGCTACAACGCCGGCAACCAACCCACGGTCAACTACCACGGCAGCAACGTCAACGATGCCCGACGCATGCAGGTGCTGATCGATGGCCGTTCGGTGTACCGCGCCGGCCTGGCCACGGTGGACTGGAGCGACATTCCGCTGGCCATGGAGGATATCGAGCGCATCGAGGTGTTCCGCGGCCCCAACACGGTCAGCTACGGCGCCAACGCGCTGATGGCAGTGGTCAACATTCTTACCCGCAACCCCGCCGACAGCCATGGCACGCGGCTGAAGATGACCCGCGGCCAGGACGGCATCAACGATTTCTACGCCAGCCACGGCTTCGGCTGGGAGGGTGGCGACATGCGCCTGTCGCTGTCTGGCCAGCAGGACGATGGCTTCGACGAGAACCAGTTCGGCCAGGACTACCGCGACAGCCGTCGGCTGACCCGCTTCAATATCAACGCCAGCCATAGCCTGGCGCACGACCAGACCCTGGAATGGCAACTGGCGGCGAAGGAAGGCAGCAACCAGCGGCCTTATACCTACCAGCCGGTGTTCGCCAAATACGAAGCCGGTAACAACGC
This sequence comes from Pseudomonas sp. XP1, assembly GCF_053557675.1. Classification (NCBI taxonomy): domain Bacteria; kingdom Pseudomonadati; phylum Pseudomonadota; class Gammaproteobacteria; order Pseudomonadales; family Pseudomonadaceae; genus Pseudomonas; species Pseudomonas sp. XP1. Next base: position 17,774 of record NZ_JBNRIJ010000049.1, read on the forward strand.
TGACGTCAATGCCAAGGACTACGCCGGCTCATTGCGCTGGACCAAGGACTTCAGTTCCGAGCACAGCCTGTATATCCAGGGTTCTGCCCAGCATTTCGACCGCCAGCAGGTGTGGCGCGCCTGTGACGCCTTGCAGTCGTTCAGCCCGGAATTGACCCAGCTCTGGCAGATGAACCCTGACTTCGCCGAAAAGGTGGCGCGCGGCATTGCTACCGGCGCGCCACTTTCGACCAACGATCCCGTCATGAAAGGGCTTCTGGAGAAGGTCCAGCAGCAATGGGCGAACGGTGGCAAGCAGCAGGTCTGCGGCGACGTCGACCAGAGCACCCGCGAAACCCGCTACGACCTGGAAATCCAGGATACCCTGAGCCTGACAGACAGCCTGCGCCTGCTCAGCGGCATGAACTACCGCTATGATCGTGCCGACTCGCAAACCTACTTCAATGGCAGCATCGACGACCAGACCTGGCGCCTGTTCGGCCAACTGGAATGGCGCGCCGACGAGCACTGGATCCTGCAGGGCGGTGCCATGTTCGAGGACTCGCGCCTGTCCGGCAGCTCGCTGACCCCGCGCGTGGCAGTCAACTACCTGATCACCCCGCGCCATGGCCTGCGTGCGGTGTACTCCGAGGCGGTGCGCTCGCCAGACATGTTCGAGAACAATGTCAACTGGAGCTACACGGTCAAGAACCTGACCCCCAACGCTTTCGGCCTGCAGAACGGCGAATACTTCGTCAAGACCCGCGGCCCGGGCGACCTCGACCAGGAACGCATGCGCTCGCGCGAGCTGGGCTACAACGGCTACTTCAGCGACATCGACCTGAACATGGATGTGAAGCTGTTCTACGACGAGATCACTGGAATGATCAGCGAGCCCCTGAAGAACAACCAGTACATCGCCAGCAACGCCAACAAGGCCCGTTTCAGCGGCAGCGAGGCGCAACTGGACTGGCGCCCGACCCTGCGCGACCGCCTGCGCCTTACCTACGCCTACGTGGATGCCTGGGCCAGCAACCCCGCCGACCGACGCCTCAGCGCGCGCAACAGCGGCTCGGCCGGATGGATGCGCGAATGGGGTGACGGTTGGTCCAGCGCGCTGTTCTATTACGGTGACGATGCGCTCAACCAGTACCGTTACGAGCGCCTGGACCTGCGCCTGGCCAAGCGTTTCCGGGTGCATGGCAGCAACCTGGAACTGGCCGCGCTGTGGCAACAGCGCCTGGACGACGAGCCGACCACGGCAATCCAGAACCGCTACGACAGCCGCCACCGCCTGAGCGTCAGCGCGGAGCTGGAGTTCTGATGGCCCTGCTGCTGCGCCTGTTGCTGTTGTGCCTGTGGCCAATGGGGCCGCTGTCCGCCAGCGAAATCGTGTTGGTAGGCGCGGAAGACCAGCCCGGCATTCGCAGTTTCGTCGCTGCGCTGGAAAACCGCAGGCCGCACGATCACGTGCATTTCCAGACCACCGCCGACCTGCCACGCCCGGGCAAGCTCAAGGCTGACCAGCGCCTGATCTTGCTGGACAACGCCGCACTGGAATGGCGCCTTGGGGAAAATGCCGGCCCGCCGGCCCTGGCCATGAGGGTCAGCCGGGTACAGGCTGAACAGCGCCTGGGAAAGTCGCGGCCCGCGTTCCTCACGCTGCTGTGGAGCGACCCGCCGCTGGGCCGGCAGTTGCGCCTGGCGCGCTACCTGCTGCCGCAGGCCCGGCGCATTGGTGTGCTGTACGGTGAGCACAGCAGCTTCCTGCTCGAAGAGCTGCGCCATGCCGCCCGCCCGCTGGGCCTGGAGATCATCGCCCAGGACTGGCCCGACCCTCGCGACAGCCGCCCTCTGCAAAATTTGTTGGCCAACAGTGACGTGCTGCTGGGCCTGGACGACACCGACCTGTTCAACTCCAAGACTGCGAAGAACCTGCTGTTGAGCAGCTACGGCCGTCAGATGGCGCTTATCGGCCCGAACGCCGGGTTCGTCCGCGCCGGCGCCCTGGCCAGCACCTTCAGTGACCAGGACGACTGGCTGGCGGTACTCGACCAGTTGCTCGACCAGCCACCGGCGCGCTGGCCACGCAGCCTGTACCCGGTACGCTTCGGCGTCAGCGGCAACCAGCAGGTGGCGCGCGCCCTGGGCCTTGAACCGATCGATCCGAACGCCGCCGCCAAGGCCCTGGCCGAAGGAGAACCCACCCCATGAGCAAGCGCCTGAGCTGGGACATCCACACCCGCACCCAGATCATCAGCCTCGGCCCTGCCCTGCTGCTGACGTTGCTGCTGATCAGCTTTTTCACCTTCGTGCGTATCCAGGACCTGCGCCAGGAACTGAACCACACCGGGCAACTGATCGCCAACCAGCTGGCGCCAGCCTCGGAATACGGGGTGATCTCGGGCAACAACGAAGTGCTCGAGGGCCTGATGCGCGCCACGCTCAGCATTCCCCACGTGCGCTTCCTCGAGGTGCAGGACAGCCGCAACCACATCCTTGTCTATGTGGAGCAGTCCGACGAAAGCGCCAACCGCGCGCAGCGCGTCGAAGTGTTTCAGGCGCCCATCCGCCTGCAGCAGATCCGCCTGGACAGCGACTTCCTGCAACAGGGCAAAGCCACCACCCCGGCCATCGGCGACGATTACCTGGGCCGGGTCATCGTCGGCATGTCCGATGACGCCTTCAGCCAGCGCCAGCAGGAAATCGTGATCAAGGCCGGCATCCTCGCACTGTTCGCCCTGCTGTTCACCTTCCTGCTGGCGCGCCGCCTGGCCCTGAGCCTGGCCAAGCCGATCAGCGACATGGGCCATGCGGTCAAGGCCATCCAGCAGGGCGAGTACCACACCCTGTTGCCGGTGGTCGATGACAGCGAACTGGGCCACCTGGCGCGCCACATCAATAACCTGGCCCACGCCCTGGAGCAGGCCAGCAATGAACAGAAGCAGGCCATTGCCGAGCTGATCCAGGCCCGCGAGGAGGCCGAACAGGCCAACCGTGCCAAATCGGACTTCCTGGCGATGATGAGCCACGAGCTGCGCACGCCGATGAATGGCGTGCTGGGCATGCTGCAGTTGCTGGAAACCACCCAGCTGAACAGCGAACAGGCCGAGTACACCGCAGTGGCCAGCGAGTCCACAGGGCACCTGCTCAAGGTCATCAACGACATCCTCGACTTCTCGCGCATCGAACGCGCCGCGCTGCAGCTGGAACACATCGACTTCAACCTGGGCGAGCTGATCACCAGCAGCGTCCAGTCATTCCAGCACAGTGCCCAGCAGCGCGGCCTTGCCCTGCACCTGCAACTGCCAGCGGGTATCGAGCAGTTGCAGGTGAACGGCGACCCCACGCGCATCCGCCAGATCCTGCTCAACCTGATTGGCAACGCGCTGAAATTCACCGAACGCGGCCAGGTACAGGTCGAGGCGCGCTGGCAAGTGCTCGACCGGCAACTGATCTGGCTGACCTGCAGTGTGCGTGACACCGGTATCGGCATCGACAACGAGCGCCTGGAAATGATGTTCGTCGCCTTCCAGCAGGCCGACAGCTCGATTTCCCGCCGCTATGGCGGCACCGGGCTGGGGCTGTCGATCGCTCGCACCCTGGCCGAACGCATGGGCGGCAAGCTGCGCGGCGAAAGCCGTGAAGGCCTGGGCTCCACCTTTACCCTGGAGATGCCTCTGGCTCTGGCCAGCCCTGCCCCGGTCTCGCTGACGCTGCCGAGCGCTGCGCCGCCGGCGGTGGCCGACAATGATCAGGTACTGCTGGTAGAGGACAACCCGGTCAACCAAAGTGTCATCGAGGCCATGCTGCGTAGCCTGGGGCTGGCGGTATGCACGGCCGAGGACGGCCTGGAGGCGGTCGAACGGGTCAGCCGGCAGCGTTTTGCCGCCGTGCTGATGGACTGCCGCCTGCCGCTCCTGGACGGCTATGAAGCCACTCGGCGTATCCGCCAGCTGCCCAACGGCGCCAGGCTACCGATCATCGCGCTGACCGCCAACGCCTTGCAGGGCGACCGCGAGCGTTGCATGGCGGCCGGCATGGACGACTACCTGAGCAAACCCTTGCGCCGCACCGAACTGCAGCGGGTGCTGCAGCGCTGGCTACCCGGTCAGACAACCGCGACTGGCGATAAATGCTAAAGTGCGGCAGTCTTAAACACTGGACAGGACCTTCATCGGACCTGAAAATAGACGTTTCAGTGCACACCTGTACTTCTTTCGCCGGGTGCACTGTGACTTTCACCACAACGCAATAGTCTACCTGTAGGCTGCCGCCTCGGACGCGATGCGTATCGGGCCGGCCGGGAAGATTCATCCCCTGCCGCAGGGGGTTATTGAGGAGCTCGCATGACCAAACAACACGCCTTTACTCGGGAAGACCTGCTGCGCTGCAGTCGCGGTGAGCTGTTCGGCCCAGGTAATGCGCAACTGCCCGCGCCGAACATGCTGATGGTCGATCGCATCACCCATATCAGCGAAGAAGGCGGCAAGTACGGCAAAGGTGAATTGGTCGCCGAGCTGGATATCAATCCGGACCTGTGGTTCTTCGCCTGCCACTTCGAAGGCGACCCGGTAATGCCGGGCTGCCTGGGCCTCGACGCCATGTGGCAGCTGGTAGGTTTCTTCCTCGGCTGGCAGGGCCTGCCAGGCCGCGGCCGCGCCCTGGGTTCGGGCGAGGTGAAGTTCTTTGGCCAGGTACTGCCGGAAGCCAAGAAAGTCACTTACAACATTCATATCAAGCGCGTCCTGAAGGGCAAGCTGAACATGGCCATCGCCGATGGCTCGGTCAGCGTCGACGGCCGCGAGATCTACACTGCCGAAGGCCTGCGGGTCGGCGTGTTCACCTCCACTGACAATTTCTAAGGGTTATTCGCATGCGCCGCGTCGTTATCACTGGTCTGGGCATCGTATCGTGCCTGGGCAATGACAAAGCTACCGTCACCGAAAACCTGCGCAACAGCCGTCCGGGTATCCGTTACAACCCGGAATACAAGGAAATGGGGCTGCGTAGCCAGGTTTCCGGGTCCATCGACCTCAACCTCGAAGAACTGATCGACCGCAAGGTCTACCGCTTCGTCGGCCACGCTGCTGCCTACGCCTACCTGGCGATGCAGGATGCGATCAAGGACGCCGGCCTGACCGAAGAGCAGGTTTCCAACCCCCGTACCGGCCTGGTGGCTGGCTCTGGCGGCGCCTCGACCCTGAACCAGATGGAAGCGCTGGACACCCTGCGCGAGAAAGGCGTCAAGCGCGTCGGCCCGTACCGCGTTACCCGCACCATGGGCAGCACCGTTTCGGCATGCCTGGCCACCCCGTTCAAGATCAAGGGCATCAACTACTCGATCTCGTCGGCCTGTGCCACTTCGGCACACTGCATCGGCACCGCCCTGGAGCAGATCCAGTGGGGCAAGCAGGACATCGTCTTCGCCGGTGGCGGTGAAGAAGAGCACTGGAGCCAGTCGTTCCTGTTCGATGCCATGGGCGCCCTGTCGACCAAGCGCAACGAAACCCCGGAACTGGCCTCGCGCGCCTACGATGCCGACCGTGATGGCTTCGTCATCGCTGGCGGCGGCGGCATGGTGGTGGTCGAGGAGCTGGAACACGCCCTGGCCCGTGGCGCCAAGATCTACGCGGAAATCGTCGGCTACGGCGCCACTTCCGACGGCTACGACATGGTTGCGCCAAGCGGCGAAGGTGCCATCCGCTGCATGCAGCAGGCGCTGTCGACCGTCGACACCCCGATCGACTACCTGAACACCCACGGCACCTCGACCCCGGTCGGTGATGTTGCCGAGATCAAGGGCGTTCGCGCCGTGTTCGGCGACAAGGCACCGAAGATCAGCTCGACCAAGAGCCTGTCGGGTCACTCGCTGGGCGCTGCCGGCGTACACGAGGCGATCTACTGCCTGCTGATGATGGAAAACAACTTCATCGCCGGCTCCGCCAACATCGACGAGCTGGACCCGGAGGTCGCCGACCTGCCGATCCTGCGCAAGACCGAAGAAAACGCCAAGATCGACACGGTCATGAGCAACAGCTTCGGCTTCGGCGGCACCAACGCCACCCTGGTGCTCAAGCGCTGGGAAGGCAAGTAAGACGCTGCTGCGGTAAACGAAAACGCCCCGACTGGTTCGGGGCGTTTTCATTTGTATCGCCTGTACCGGCCCTATCGCCGGCAAGCCAGCTCCCACAGGTACTGCACAGGCTTCGGAACCTGCGCAGTACCTGTGGG
>NZ_JBNRIJ010000050.1:0-22577 GCF_053557675.1 Pseudomonas sp. XP1
CCCGCTCCCACAGGTACTGCAAAAGGCTCAAGGCCTGCAGGGTTCCTGTGGGAGCGGGCGTGCCCGCGAAGGGGTTCAGGTGATTCAGGTTCAGTTCTGGCGGCCTGGGCCTTGCTGCAGGTGCGCCTGGCTGCAATACCACTCGTTGCCCTGCTGCAGCGCCCGGTCATTGGGCAGGTGCACGCCGCAATGGGCGCAGCGCACCATCTTCAGCGGCGCGTCCAGCTTGGCCTCGGGGTGCGACTGTTGGCTGGCTTTGAACTTGCGCCACAGCCAGAACGCGGCGGCGATCAGGGCGATCCAGAAAAGTAGGCGAACCATGGTGTCCAGCTTGTCGGTTGAAGAAGCCGACAGTCTAGGACGCGGCCAATAAAAAAGGGAGGCCTTGGGCCTCCCTTTCATGTACCGCTGCGTATCAGTCGAACAGACCAAAGGTCATGTAGCTGAACCAGGAGCGGTCCTTCTCGGCTTCCTTCGGCCCTTCCGGCACGATCGGGTCGCCGTTCTCGTCAGTCGGCAGCAACTCACGTGGCATCTCGTCACGTGCGTCCTGGAACTGCTTGACCACGTCCTGGTTGGCGCGGGTTTCGCCCGGCGGCAGCGGGGTGTCGGTTTCGATCAGGCCCAGGGTCGCCTTGGACAGCCAGCCGCGGCCATCAGACTCGGTCTGCTTTGGCTGGAACTCGCCATCTACCAGGCTCGGGTGGTCCGGGTAGTTGAGCTTGAGGGTTTCCAGGCTGGTGGCGGCCAGTTCGTCCAGGTGCATCTTCTGGTACGCCTCGACCATCACTGCCAGGCCGTCGCCGACCGATGGGGTTTCCTGGAAGTTCTCCACCACGTAGCGGCCACGGTTGGCAGCGGCTACATAGGCCTGGCGGCTCAGGTAGTAGTCGGCCACATGGATTTCGTACGAGGCCAGCAGGTTGCGCAGATAGATCATGCGCTGCTTGGCGTCTGGCGCGTAGCGGCTGTTGGGGAAGCGGCTGGTCAGCTGGGCGAACTCGTTGTACGAGTCGCGGGCAGCGCCCGGGTCACGCTTGGTCATGTCCAGCGGCAGGAAGCGCGCCACCAGGCCACGGTCCTGGTCGAACGAGGTCAGGCCCTTGAGGTAGTAGGCGTAGTCGACGTTGGGGTGCTGCGGGTGCAGGCGGATGAAGCGCTCGGCAGCCGACTTGGCAGCCTCGGGCTCGGAGTTCTTGTAGTTGGCGTAGATCAGTTCGAGCTGCGCCTGGTCGGCATAGCGGCCGAACGGGTAGCGCGACTCCAGGGCCTTGAGCTTGTTCACGGCGCTGGTGTAGCTGGAGTTGTCCAGGTCAGCTTGTGCCTGCTGGTACAGCTCGGCCTCGCTGAGGTTCTCGTCAATCACTTCTTTATTGGAGGAACAGGCCGCGGTGAGCCCGAGGATGGCGATCAGCAGCAGGTGTTTCACTTGCATGGCGGCTTGCGTCCCTTTGACGGCCGCTGTCTTGGGCGGTGCCGTCCTGTTATGATGAGCGCCCCGGCCAACCCCGGGACAAAAGAAGTCGTATTTAACCACAAGCTCGCAGCCGAAACCAAAGGCTGTGCGCCCGCCGAATCGAGCATGTCCGAGATCATTCAACTTAGCGCAGAGGTGCCGTCCGAACTGGGCGGTCAACGCCTCGACCAGGTCGCCGCCCAATTGTTCGCCGAGTACTCGCGTTCCCGGCTGACTTCGTGGATCAAAGAAGGCCGCCTGACGGTCGATGGCGCCGTGGTGCGCCCTCGAGACCTCGTCCATGGTGGCTCGCAACTTGTCCTGGAGGCCGAGCAAGAGGCCCAGGGCGAGTGGGTCGCCGAAGATATCGAGCTGGATATCGTCTACGAAGACGACCATATCATGGTGATCAACAAGCCTGCCGGGCTGGTTGTGCACCCGGCCGCCGGGCATGCCAGCGGGACTTTGCTCAATGCACTGCTGCACCACGTGCCTGACATCGTCAACGTACCACGCGCCGGTATCGTCCACCGCCTGGACAAGGACACCACCGGCCTGATGGTGGTGGCCAAGACCTTGCAGGCGCAGACCCGGCTGGTCGAGCAGATGCAGGCGCGCAAGGTCAGCCGCATCTACGAGTGCATCGTGATTGGCGTGGTCACCGCCGGCGGCAAGATCGACGCCCCGATCGGGCGCCACGGCGGCATGCGCCAGCGCATGGCGGTCACCGACGGCGGAAAGCCGGCAGTCAGCCACTACCGTGTGCTCAAGCGCTTCCGCTCGCACACCCATGTGCGGGTCAAGCTGGAAACCGGCCGTACCCACCAGATTCGCGTGCACATGGCTCACGTTGGCTTCCCGCTGGTCGGCGACCAGACCTACGGCGGGCGCTTCCGCATTCCGCCGGCAGCCAGCCCGACCATGGTCGAGGCGGTGAAAACCTTCCCGCGCCAGGCACTGCATGCGCGCTTCCTGGCATTGGCCCACCCGATTACCGGTGAAGTCATGAAGTGGGAATCGCCGCTGCCGGATGACTTCGTCTGGTTGCTGTCGCTGCTGAACCAGGACCGCGAGAGCTTTGTCGGATGAGTGGCCTGACGCAGTCGCTGCTGCTCCCCGACTGGCCGGCCCCGGCCTCGGTGCGCGCCTGTGTCACCACCCGCCAGGGCGGCATCAGCCTGCCGCCCTATGAAACCTTCAACCTTGGCGACCATGTAGGGGACGACCCTGCCGCGGTGGCTGAAAATCGTCGGCGCCTGAGCGACGAATTCGCCATCCAGCCGGCCTGGCTCAAGCAGGTGCATGGGCTGGTAGTGGCGGATGCTGACCCGGCCGTGGTGGCCGAGGCCGACGCCAGCTGGACCGATCAGCCTGGTATTGCCTGCACCGTTATGACTGCCGATTGCCTGCCTGCGCTGTTCTGCGACCGGGCCGGTACCCGCGTGGCCGCGGCGCATGCTGGCTGGCGCGGGCTTGCCGGTGGTGTGCTGGAGGCCACCCTGGATCGCCTGGCACTGCCGCCCGAAGAGGTGCTGGTGTGGTTGGGGCCAGCGATTGGCCCGCAGGCGTTCGAAGTGGGGCTTGAGGTGCGCGATGCCTTTACGGCGGTGCACCCGGAAGCGGCCAGGGCCTTTGTCGATGGTGCCCGGCCGGGCAAGTTGATGGCCGACATCTATGAGCTGGCGCGTATCCGTTTGGCGGCGCGTGGGGTGACTGCTGTTTACGGCGGTGGCTTGTGCACAGTCAGCGATGAGCGGTTCTTCTCCTATCGCCGTACCCCGCAGGGTGGGCGTTTTGCTTCCCTGGTGTGGCTGGAGCCGCGCTAGCCTGCACTGGCCTCTTCGCGGGCACGCCCGCTCCCACAGGTACACCACAGGTTTAAATGGTTGCGGATTCCCTGTGGGAGCGGGCATGCCCGCGAATGGCCCAGCACTAATCCAACAGGTTGACCCCGGTCAACCCCGCTACGCTTGAATCTTCCAGAATCAGCCTTATCTATAAGGTCATCTCAGGCAGGTTTCTTCACAAACAGGCGCTGTCCATCGCTCCGACCTGCCCTTTAAAGGAAGGTACCCCCATGCGAATAGACCGTTTGACCAGCAAGCTGCAGCTTGCAATATCCGATGCCCAATCCCTGGCCGTTGGCATGGATCACCCTGCCATCGAGCCCGTGCACCTGTTGCAGGCACTGCTCGAGCAGCAGGGCGGCTCGATCAAGCCGCTGCTGATGCAGGTAGGCTTCGACATCAACAGCCTGCGCCAGGCACTGGTGAAAGAACTCGACCAGTTGCCGAAAATCCAGAACCCCACCGGCGACGTGAACATGTCGCAGGACCTTGCGCGCCTGCTCAATCAGGCTGACCGCCTGGCACAGCAGAAGGGTGACCAGTTCATTTCGAGCGAGCTGGTGCTGCTGGCCGCCATGGACGAGAACAGCAAGCTCGGCAAGCTGTTGTTGAGCCAGGGCGTGACCAAGAAGGCCCTGGAAAATGCCATCAACAACCTGCGCGGCGGCGCGGCCGTCAACGACGCCAACGCCGAGGAATCGCGCCAGGCGCTGGACAAATACACCGTCGACCTGACCAAGCGTGCCGAAGAAGGCAAGCTGGACCCGGTGATCGGCCGTGACGACGAAATCCGCCGTACCGTGCAAGTACTGCAACGTCGTACCAAGAACAACCCGGTGCTGATCGGTGAGCCAGGCGTAGGTAAAACCGCCATCGCCGAAGGCCTGGCCCAGCGCATCATCAATGGTGAAGTGCCCGACGGCCTCAAGGGCAAGCGCCTGTTGGCGCTGGATATGGGCGCGCTGATTGCCGGTGCCAAGTACCGCGGCGAGTTCGAAGAGCGCCTCAAAGGCCTGCTGAACGAGCTGTCCAAGCAGGAAGGCCAGATCATCCTGTTCATCGACGAGCTGCACACCATGGTCGGCGCCGGCAAAGGCGAGGGCGCAATGGATGCCGGCAACATGCTCAAGCCGGCCTTGGCCCGTGGCGAGCTGCACTGCGTTGGCGCCACCACGCTGAACGAGTACCGCCAGTTCATCGAGAAGGACGCGGCCCTGGAGCGCCGCTTCCAGAAGGTGCTGGTCGAGGAGCCGAGCGAGGAAGACACCATCGCCATCCTGCGTGGCCTGAAGGAGCGCTATGAAGTGCACCACAAGGTGGCCATCACCGACGGCGCCATCATTGCCGCGGCCAAGCTCAGCCACCGCTACATCACCGACCGTCAGCTGCCGGACAAGGCCATCGACCTGATCGACGAAGCGGCCAGCCGTATCCGCATGGAGATCGACTCCAAGCCGGAAGTGCTGGACCGCCTCGACCGTCGCCTGATTCAGCTGAAGGTGGAATCGCAGGCGCTGAAGAAGGAAGAAGACGAAGCGGCGAAAAAACGCCTGGAGAAGCTGACCGAGGAAATCGACCGGTTGGAGCGTGAGTACGCCGACCTGGAAGAAATCTGGGCCTCCGAGAAGGCCGAGGTGCAGGGCTCGGCGCAGATCCAGCAAAAGATCGAGCAGGCCCGCCAGGAGCTGGAGACCGCCCGTCGCAAAGGCGACCTGAGCCGCATGGCCGAGCTGCAGTACGGGGTGATCCCGGACCTGGAGCGCAGCCTGCAGATGGTCGACCAGCACGGCAAGACCGAAAACCAGTTGCTGCGCAACAAGGTCACCGAGGAAGAAATTGCCGAAGTGGTGTCGAAGTGGACCGGTATCCCGGTAGCCAAGATGCTCGAAGGCGAGCGTGAAAAGCTGCTGAAGATGGAAGAGCTGCTGCACCAGCGCGTGATCGGCCAGGGCGAGGCGGTAACCGCGGTGGCCAACGCCGTGCGCCGTTCGCGCGCCGGGCTGTCCGACCCGAACCGGCCGAGTGGCTCGTTCATGTTCCTTGGCCCGACCGGCGTGGGCAAGACTGAGCTGTGCAAGGCGCTGGCCGAGTTCCTGTTCGACACCGAAGAGGCGATGGTGCGCATCGACATGTCCGAGTTCATGGAGAAGCATTCCGTGGCTCGCCTGATCGGCGCCCCGCCAGGCTATGTCGGGTATGAAGAGGGCGGTTACCTGACCGAGGCGGTACGGCGCAAGCCATACTCGGTGGTGCTGCTGGACGAGGTGGAGAAGGCCCACCCGGATGTGTTCAACGTGCTGCTGCAGGTGCTGGAAGACGGCCGCCTGACCGACAGCCACGGGCGCACCGTGGACTTCCGCAACACCGTGATCGTGATGACCTCCAACCTGGGCTCGGCGCAGATCCAGGAACTGGTGGGTGACCGCGAGGCACAGCGTGCGGCGGTGATGGATGCGGTGGGTTCGCACTTCCGTCCGGAGTTCATCAACCGTATCGACGAAGTGGTGGTGTTCGAGCCGCTGGGCCGCGAGCAGATTGCCGGCATTACCGAAATCCAGCTGGGCCGCCTGCGCAGCCGCCTGCTGGAGCGCGAACTGTCGCTGAGCCTGAGCCCGGAGGCGTTGGACAAGCTGATTGCCGTGGGTTACGACCCGGTGTACGGCGCACGGCCGCTGAAGCGTGCGATACAGCGCTGGATCGAAAACCCGCTGGCGCAGTTGATCCTGGCAGGCAAGTTCATGCCGGGGACGGCGATTACCGCCAAGGTGGAAGGCGACGAAATCGTCTTCGGCTGATTTGTTGCACCATGAGCCCCGCATCTGCGGGGCTTTTTTTTGCCTGTGCAGCACCTGTGGGAGCGGGTTTACCCGCGAAGAGGCCGGCACAGCCCCAGCAAATCCGGGTCTTTCAGCCTTCCTGGATAACTTGCTGAAATTTTTGAAATTTTTTCTTGCATCTAAAAACGAGTGCCCCTAATATACGCCGCGTTGTCAGGCACTAAGCGAATCACCAGCAACATCGGTGACCGCAAAACACTTACAAATCAGTAAGTTGAATGAAAAAAAGTGGTTGACAAGCAAAACGAAGAATGTAGAATAGCCGGCCTCAGCAGCTGCAACGCGAAAGCGGATAGCCGAAGAGACCGAAGCTAACACAAGCTTCGAAGCTGTAAAGATGTGCCGAAGTTCAGTTCCGCGATAGCTCAGTCGGTAGAGCAAATGACTGTTAATCATTGGGTCCCTGGTTCGAGTCCAGGTCGCGGAGCCAATCTCGGGGTGTAGCGCAGTCCGGTAGCGCGCCTGCTTTGGGAGCAGGATGTCAGGAGTTCGAATCCCCTCACCCCGACCATTTTCCGGGTCGTTAGCTCAGTTGGTAGAGCAGTTGGCTTTTAACCAATTGGTCGTAGGTTCGAATCCTACACGACCCACCATGTAAAAAGGGCATCTCAAGCGAGATGCCCTTTTTCTTTAAGTATCACGGGGTGTAGCGCAGTCCGGTAGCGCGCCTGCTTTGGGAGCAGGATGTCAGGAGTTCGAATCCCCTCACCCCGACCATTTCCGGGTCGTTAGCTCAGTTGGTAGAGCAGTTGGCTTTTAACCAATTGGTCGTAGGTTCGAATCCTACACGACCCACCATGAAAAAAAGGGCATCTCGCATGAGATGCCCTTTTTTTTGCGTTGAATTTATCCCACAAGAATGCGCTCTTGGGCCCACACAGTCCTGTGTGGGAGCGGGTTCACCCGCGAATGCGGCAGCAGGTTCACCATCGCATTCGCGGGTAAACCCGCTCCCACAGGGCATGCTGGTGTCTGTCAGTGCAATTTCAGGCGCGGCTCGGTACCCCGGCCAATCTTGCTACCCAGCATCATCAACGCCGTACGGAAGAACCCGTACAACGCCATCTGGTGCATCCGGTACAGCGACACATAGAACATCCGCGCCAGCCACCCTTCAAGCTTCACGCTGCCCATCAGGTTACCCATCAGGTTGCCCACCGCCGAGAAGCGTGACAGCGACACAAGCGAACCGTAGTCCTTGTACTCATAGGTCGGCAGCGCCTTGTTCTCCAGCCGCGCCTTCAAACTCTGCGCCAGCATCGAAGCCTGCTGGTGCGCCGCCTGGGCACGTGGCGGAACGTTGCGGTCGCTACCCGGTTGCGGGCAGGCGGCACAGTCACCGAAGGCAAAGATGTTGTCGTCGCGGGTGGTCTGCAGGGTAGGGCGTACCACCAGCTGGTTGATGCGGTTGGTTTCCAGGCCATCGATGTCCTTGAGGAAACCCGGTGCACGGATACCGGCCGCCCACACCTTCAGGCTGGCCTGGATCACTTCACCGTCCTTGGTTTTCAGGCCATCCTCGGTCACTTCACTGACGGCGGCGTTGGTCATCACCTTCACCCCGAGCTTTTCCAGGGTCTTGTGCACCGGCACGCTGATGCGCTCTGGCAGCGCCGGCAAAACGCGCGGGCCCGCCTCGATAAGGGTGATGTGCATGTCCTTGGGCTGGATGCGGTCCAGGCCATAGGCCGCCAGTTCGTGCGCCGCGTGGTGCAGCTCGGCTGCCAGCTCCACACCGGTGGCACCGGCGCCGACGATGGCCACGCTGATTTTTTCGCTGGCCACATCACCGGCATGGGCACGCAGGTAGTGGTTGAGCAACTGCTGGTGGAAACGCTCGGCCTGCTTGCGGGTGTCGAGGAACAGGCAATGCTGCGCAGCGCCCAGGGTGCCGAAGTCGTTGGTGTTGGAACCCACGGCAATGACCAGGGTGTCATAGCCCAGGGTGCGCGCAGGCAGCAGCTCGCGCCCCTCTTCGTCGAGGGTGGCGGCCAGTTGAATCTGTTTGCCTTCACGGTCCAGGCCGCTCATGCGCCCCAGCTGGAAGTTGAAGTGGTTCCACTTGGCCTGGGCCACGTAGTTCAGTTCGTCTTCCGAGGAGTTCAGCGAGCCGGCGGCCACTTCGTGCAGCAGCGGTTTCCAGATGTGCGTGAGGTTGGCGTCGACCAGGGTGATTTCGGCCTGCTTGCGCTTGCCCAGGCTTTTACCCAGGCGGGTCGCCAGTTCCAGGCCGCCGGCGCCGCCGCCGACAATCACGATGCGATGAGTCATGGGGATATCTCATAAGGTTTACGGAATTCGTGGCCCCGGGGGCCGGCCGCAAACTGCACGAGGGGAGGGCGAGCGCAAAGCAGCTCATAGCACCAGTCCACTGAGCAGGCGGCTGATGAGACCCAACCCGATAGTCACGGCCACCACCAGCACAAGGAGCAGCCACGGCCGGAAGGGCCTGCGCTCGACTTGGTGCTGGGGGGCTCGCAAATACTCATCGACACGACGCTGATCTTCCGGATTCAGGCGGCTGGTCATGGTGGGGCCTCGTCAGGTAGACGTTTGTGACTGCGTAAACGCTACAGCGTTCACGCAAGCGCTTGAAACAAATGATAATGCTTTCTATATCTGGCGCCGAGTGTACGCCATCGCAAACATTCGCTGCACTGGATCAAAGACTGATGCCCACGTCGAAGACAATGCTGCGGCCCAGGTTGCCGCGCAGGAAGTCCGGCGCGTCGGGATGGGCAAACAGCACCCGGGCAAACGTCGGCCCGACCAGTGACAGTGAGCGCCAGCCCTGACGCAGGTATTCGGTAGGCGGCGGGAAGTGGGTGTTGAGGTCCAGCACTTCGCGCTTGAGGCTGGCGAAGGCAATGATGTCCAGTTCGTTCAGCTCCAGCCCGCGTTCCCGGTAGTTGTGCGCTTTCTTGCGCAAGGTCGGCGCCAGCCGCCCCAGCAGCTCGGTGGCACTGATGCGCCGTGGGCGCGCCTCGCGGCGTACAAGCTGCGCCAGGGAGAATGCACTGCGCCGGCGCTGCAGTTCTTCGCGCCATTCATCGTTCAGCCGGCGGCCCTCGTCGAGCACGAAAAACACCTCGAACGCCGCGTCGCGGAACAGTACGTCTGGCGGCTCCTGCCCGGCCGGGGTGAAGTCCTCGCTGCGGTAGGGGATGTTCAGCCCCTGCAACAGGCGTTGGCACACCCAACGCTCCCGCTCCCACTTGCGGGCGTTGGAGAGAAAGGCATTGGCTTGTTCCGCCTGGATGGTAAGCAGGCGCAGGTAGTCTGAGTCATCCATGCAGACAAGCTTAGCCGCTAATCGATGACGATAAGATGCTGTTTGTGCGCAGAAATCAGCCCGGTACCGGCGCACTGTTGCGCTAGCCCCGCCAGATGAAACGCAGAATGGGTGTAGACTCGGCGTTATCCACATGGCTGCAAGGGGCATTCGTCAGGTGATCAGCGCGCAGGTGTTGTCCGGCACCACCCTTACGCTTGGCTGGCTGGGATATGTGCCGTTGCTGATCTGGGCGGTCAGCCAGGTGCGCTGGGTTGAGCTGTTCACTGACCGACGCCGCCAGCATCTGCTGTTTGGTACGGTGTTCTGCCTGTTTGCCTTATGGTTGGTGCGGCGCGATTTCGATACCGGTGTGTCGTACCACTTCATAGGCATGACGGCGGTCACGCTGTTGCTGGACTGGCCGCTGGCGGTGCTGGGTGGGTTCATGGCCCAGCTCGGATTGCTGGCGCTGGGGCGTCAGGACCTGGCGGCGCTAGGGGTGAATGGCTTGTTGCTGGTTGGCCTGCCGGTACTGATAGCCGAGGCGTGCGCGATAGGCGTCGAGCGTGCCCAGCCGCGGAACCTGTTTGTGTATATCTTCTGTTCAGGGTTCTTCCCGGCGGCACTGACCGTGCTGGCCTGCCTGTCGACCGCGCTGGGGCTGTTGTGGCTTGACGAGCGCTTCGCCATGCCGGAGTGGCTCAGCGATTTTGTCGGCTACCTGTGGCTGATGATGTTCCCCGAAGCGTTCATCAACGGCACGGTGATCAGTGCGCTGGTGGTGTTTTGCCCGGAGTGGCTGGAAACCTTCAACCGCACGCGGTACCTGCAGGCGCCGTGGAAGGAGGATGATCGTTGATTCTGTGGTTGCTGTACTGGCCCTTTCGCGGGTGAACCCGCTCCCACAGGTACTGCACCAGCCTTGAGAACCGTGAGGTCCCTGTGGGAGCGGGTTTACCCGCGAAAGGGCCCTGAAGGACACCTTGCTATCGGCTCAATGCCGCGGCTCCAGGTCCCCCGAATACAGCTCATCCTCGGAGTCTTCCGCCCCCGGAATCTTGTGCTCCTCCGCCGCCCAGGCCCCCAGGTCGATCAGCTTGCAACGGTCCGAACAGAACGGCCGGAACGGGCTTTTCTCGTTCCATTCCACAGGTGCGCCACAGGTCGGGCAATCGACGGTCAATGGCTGGCTCATGGCTGGCCTCCTCGTAAAGTCAGGTAAAAGTGGTGCAGGCGGTCAATCTGCTCATGCAGCGCGGCCAGGTCGCCGTCATTGACCACCACATCATCGGCATGGCGCAGGCGCTCCTCACGGGCCAGCTGGGCCTTGAGAATGGCCTGCACCTGCTCGGCGCTGGTGTTGTCACGCGCCAGGGTACGTGCCACCTGCAGTTCCTGCGGCGCATCGATCACCAGCACCCGCTGGGTCTTCTGGTACTGGCCCGACTCGATCAGCAGCGGTGACACATACACCGCATACGGCGATTCCGCCTTGGCCAGGTAGCTGAAAATCTCCTGCCCGATCAGCGGGTGCAGCAATTGCTCCAGCCATTTGCGCTGTGCCGTGTCGGCGAAGATCAGCTGGCGCAGGGCCGCACGATCGAGTTGACCGTCCGCCTGCAGCACACCGGCGCCAAAGCGCTCGACGATGCTGGCCAGGGCCGGGCGGCCAGGCTCGACCACCCAGCGCGCCGCCTGGTCGGCATCGACCAGGTGCACGCCAAGCTCGACGAAACGCTCGGCAGCGGCGCTCTTGCCGCTGCCAATGCCGCCGGTCAGGCCGAGAATCCAGGGGGTAAAGGCCGCAGTGGTCATCAGAATCCAAGCAGTTGTGTGTATGAAGCGTATATTTCATCACCCCAGAGCACGGCAATCCACCCCGCAATCGCCAGATAAGGGCCGAACGGGATTGCCGTGCCCATGGCATGCCGGCGCAGACGCAGCAGGCACAGCCCCGCCAGCGCCCCCACCACCGACGACAGCAGCAGGGTCAACGGCAACACCTGCCAGCCCCCCCAGGCCCCGATCAGCGCCATCAGTTTGAAGTCGCCATAGCCCATGCCCTCCTTGCCAGTGATCAGCTTGAACAGCCAGTACACCGTCCACAGGCTGAGGTAACCGGCAACCGCGCCCCACAGCGCACTGGTCAGCGGGACGTAGAGGCCAAAGGCGTTGGCGATCAGCCCCAGCCACAGCATCGGCAGCACCAGGGCATCCGGCAGCAACTGGTGCTCGGCATCGATCAGGCTCAGGGCCAGCAGGCACCAGGTCAGTGGCAGTGCCAGCAAGGCCTCGGGCGAAGCCCCAAAGCGCCAGGCCACCACCAGCGACAGCAGCGCGCTGGCCACCTCCACCAACGGGTAGCGCGGGCTGATGCGGGTTTTGCAGGCTGAACAACGCCCGTGCAAGGCCAGGTAGCTGATGACCGGAATGTTTTCCCACGCGCGAATCCGATGCGCGCAATGCGGGCAGCGCGAGGCGGGTAACCACAGGTTGAAACGCTCGTGTGGCGTGATCGGCAATTCCAGCATTTCCTGCGCCTCACGCTGCCATTGCCGCTCCAGCATGATAGGCAGGCGGTACACCAGCACATTGAGAAAACTGCCCACTAGCAGGCCGAGCACCGTGGCCAGGGTGAGAAAGTACGCTGGCTGCTCAGCCAGCAAAGTCCATAAAGTCATGTTCAGATCAAGCTACCCAACTGGAAGATCGGCAGGTACATCGCCACCACCAGGCCGCCCACCAGCAGGCCCAGGACCAGCACGATGGCCGGCTCCAGCAGGCTGGTCAACTGGTCCAGCGCCTGGCTGACCTGTTCCTCGTAATGGCTGGCGGCTTTTTCCAGCATCTGGTCCAGCGTGCCACTGGACTCCCCGATGGCCGTCAGTTGCACCAGCAGCGGCGGAAACAGCGGCTCAGCGGCCATCGCCTGGTGCAGCCCCTGCCCATTGGCCATGCCCTGGCGCAGCCGCAACACCGCCTGTTCATGCAGATCGCCGCCACTGACCCTGGCCACCGTGCCCAGCGCATCCAGCAACGGCACCCCGGCGGAGTAGGACGTTGCCAGGCTACGCGCAAACCGCGCCAGCGCCGCCTGCCCCAGCAGCGAGCCGAACACCGGCAAGCCCAGCACCCGGTGAGATATCCACAGGCGCGCTGGCGCGTGCTGCCGGTAGACCTTGCGCATGGCAAAGCCCAGGACCAAGCCCATCACCAGCAACAACGGCGCAAACCGGCTCAGCCCTGTGGACAAGTCGATCACCCATTGGGTAAATGCCGGCAACGCCACGCCCATGCCAGAGAACATGCTCTCGAATTTCGGTATCACCTCCAGCAACAGGATCGCCGACACCCCCAGCCCCGTCAGCAACAGCAGCAACGGGTAGATCATCGCCTTGCGCACCTTCTTGTGCAGCACCCGACGCTGCTCCAGCATGCCTGCCAGCTGGTCCAGCTGCCGGTCGAGCGTGCCGGACTGCTCCCCCACCCGCACCAGGTTGCAGTACAACGCATCGAACCACCCCGGGTGGCGCTGCAACGCATCCGCCAGCCCCAGGCCCGAGGCCACATCCTGTTTCAACCTATCCAGCAATGCCGCCTGCGCCGCATCACAGCCACTGCGCCCCATCACCTCGAACGCCTGCAGCAGCGGCACCCCGGCCTTGAGCAAGGTCGCCAGCTGCCGGCTGAACCCCGCCGGGTCGGCCTTTGCCCGCCGTTTCGGCAAACTGAATGTCAGCCCGCCGGCAGGCCGCAAACTGGCGACCTTGATGCCCTGGCGGATAAGCCCTGCACGCACATAGGCCGGGCTGCGCCCGGATGTTTGCCCGCTGACCGGCGCGCCGTTGGCGTCGGTGCCGTGCCAGGTGTAGAGGAGTGTGGATTGGGTCATGCAAAGGTCCTTTTTCTGCCCGTGCGACAAGCCTGGAAACAGCTTGCCGCGCCCATGCAAGGGCGTGCGTCCGAGATGCTCACTAGAGTAGTTCAGCGAAGACGACGCCCAAGCGGGCAGGGGTGACAAAAGGTGTCTGTTCAGGCCTACTGCGCCGCTGCCAGCCGGGGTCGAGCCTGACCTCAACGAGTACGCGTATCAAAAAGGAAAATGTTCATGAAAGGGCAACGCGGTATCACCCTGATCGAACTGATGATCGTCGTCGCGATCATCGGCATTCTGGCGACCATCGCCTTACCGATGTACACCAACCACCAGTCACGCTCCAAGGCAGCGGCCGGCTTGCTGGAGATCAGCGCGCTGAAGACGGCGATGGACCTGCGGTTGAATGATGGGAAGGATGTTGCGGATGTAGCCGCGCTGGGTGGCCAGCCAGCGACGTCGCACTGTGCAATCACGGCTAGCGGCAAGGCGGCGGATGGCAGCGGGAGCATCGTTTGCACGCTGGTGGATGCGCCGGCCACTGTGCTGGGCAAGGCACTGACCCTGACGCGTTCGGCTAGCGGGTGGGCGTGTACGACCGACATCGAGGAAGACCTGGCGCCGAAGGGGTGCAAGGCGCCTTGAGGGTAGGGCAATAAACTAGCGGAAACAGGGGTTTGCGTAACGGGGGCGAGCAGTGGTACGTTGCGCTACACGCCGGTGTAGCTCAGTCGGTAGAGCAGCGCACTCGTAACGCGAAGGTCGCAGGTTCGATTCCTGTCTCCGGCACCAAAATTTGACGTTTTGATGCAGGGTTTCCTGCATTCGGCCCCTCCAAAATGCCCGCCTTGTGCGGGCATTTTTGTTCTTCCGTTTTCTGCTTTCGGCCGATCAGGCGACCTTCAGCCCAGCTTTTCGGCCGAGTGAATGGTTAGCTGCTATTCACTTCCGGTTGCACGGGTTTCAAGAAAATGGGTGACTGGTATTTTGCTTTCGCCCCGCGTTTTCGGGGTGTTTGGCGAGACTCTTTAAGATAGTGTCTTATTCGGTTTTAGATATTTTCAGATAGCCGAGGTTTCCACCAATACCCCCAGCGACTGATCTCGCCCGCTCATCACAACAACCCGCAGACCAACTGCTTTGTTTCCTCTGACACGACAAGAGAAACGCTATGACTGTTGAAAAACACGATGATCGCCCTGTTTACCAGGCTGCCTGCCATTGCGGGACGGTGCGTTTTTTACTTCGCTTGACCGATGGTGTGCGCACAGCGCGCCGGTGCAACTGCTCGCTCTGCCGTATGCGAGGAGCAGTGGTGGTATCAGCCAACCTGGGCGACATCACCATCATCCAAGGGCATGAGGCACTCACCCTTTATCAGTTCAACACACATGTTGCAAAGCACTACTTCTGCTCGAAATGCGGCATCTACACCTTCCACCAGCGCCGCTCCTCACCGGATCAATACGGGGTCAATGTTGCCTGTATCGAAGGCATGAGCCCATTTGATTTCCCGGAAGTCCCTGTCAGTGAAGGGCGGATTCATCCAAAAGACCGCGTAGGTGGAGGCTCAGTTACTGCTGGATGGCTGCGATATGAAAGCAACCATGATTGATTCCGATTCTACGTAGGCATCGCGCCGAGAGCTGGATGGATACCATACAGCCCAAGACCCGTTTCCAGTGTCGCCGTTAGCCATGGCATCAATGCTAACCTGATTCGCAAATGCATGAGCGGCGGGCCAGACATCATCATTGCGGCTGGCCCGCTGCTAAAGGCCCCTGATGGCCGTCTTCCTACGAAACGCATAGTCCTTTCCTACTTTTGGAAACTTGCGAAAACAGCCACTCGGGAATAAAGTCCTCCCGTCGCCGAAGCATCGGTGATGCGACCTTGGCCGGTCGGAATCGAAAGGCGCATCAGCGCCCAGTCTTAATCGCAGGCGCTTTTTTTGTGCCCGCGATGTCGTGTTATGGCGGTGGTGCGCGGGACACCTTCGGGTGTGCCGGGCTCCTTTCGTCCCGGTCGGCCAACCCGCGTACTGCTGCCACCTTAACTTGCTTGGCCGCGAGCGGTGGCAGTTCCATCACGAAAGGAACTCATGCATGACCACCGTAAATCCGCTAAAGATCCTCGTATCCGTTCTCCACCGTCGTACCTCGGCGGACCTCAACGATCTCACCTCCAGTCAATCTCGCTCTGTCTCTGCAACAAGGGAGGCACGCCATGACTGACCAAGAACGCCTATCCACCATCCAAAGCTACGCCTGGACCCTCGAACTGCTAGGCGAAGCCCTGGTCCAGCACGACGAAATGCTGGAGTGCGAACACAACCCACACCTGAGTTTTCGCAACACGGCCGGTATCCATCAGGCGATCCGGATCATCAGCCGTTTGGCCAGTGAGCAGTGTGGGAAGGTGATGGAGCGAAACGGCCAGGACCCTGTTAGTTAGGCAGGATCATTGATGAGTAGCGGGCCAGATATCACCCTTGCGGCTGGCCCGCTGCTCAAGGTCGGTTGGTGGTTTATTCCTGTCGGGGTAGGGTTATGGGGCTGCTGTGCAGCCCATCGCAGGCAAGCCAGCTCCTACACCGACCGCGCAGCTCCTGGGGAATGTGTCGAACTTGTGGCAGTGGGGTGGTAGGCGCAATTACCGACAGCGCAACATCAATCGAGCGCTCTGAACGAGATCCGCCGCTTCATACATGAAGCGACCCCAGCGCCCCGATCAAGGCAGGTGGCATTACCAGCGCCCCCAGGCGCAGGAAGTCCAAGGCACCGACGTGTTCGCCTTCACGGCGAACGGCAACCAGCCAGAGCAAAGTGGCCAGGGAGCCGGTAATCGACAAGTTCGGCCCGAGATCGACGCCAATCAGCAGCGCCGCAGTGGTTCTCGCGGGTAAATCGACAATATGGCCAACCGAGCCTGCGATCAGTCCGGTCGGCAGGTTGTTCATCAGGTTGCCGGCGATAGCCGCGACCACGCCGGCGCCCCAGCTCGCCTGGGTCTCGGAGCTGCGCGCCAGCGCGGCCAAGCCATGGGCCAGGTGCTCGATCACACCCGTCTGTGCCACCGCTTCCACCAGCACGAACAGGCCCGCCACCAACGGCAATACGCCCCATGCCACGCCTTTGAGCACCGGCATCGGGTTGCGCCGCTGGCGCAGGTGGATCAGCCCGGCCGTGGCGATGCCGGCGCAGAAGGTGGGTAAGCCAAGCTGCCGGTCCAGAGCGGAGGTCACCAGCAACAGTGCACCTGTCAGCACGATACCCAGAGCGCACAAGCGTGCACCGCTGGACAGCGGTTGCACGTCGATGGCCGTCGCCAGGGGCTGGCGGATCTGCCTGCGCTGGGCCAGCCGCAGCACCAGGTAGGTCAGGCCGATGGCGGCCAGCGATGGCAAGGTGAATTGCCGCAGCCACTCCAGCAACGGCGGCATCTGGCTGCCGAACACTACCAGGTTGGCCGGGTTGGAAATGGGCAGCACAAAACTGGCGGCGTTGGCGATGAAGGCACAGATGAACAGATAGGGCAGCGGCTCGGCCTTGGCCGCCCTGCAGGCGGCGTACACCGCTGGGGTCAGCACCACCGCCGTGGCATCGTTGGAGAGGAACACCGTTACCAGTACCCCCACCAGGAATACCAGGTCGAACAGGCGCTGGCCGGAGCCCCGGGCATGCTGCACCGCGTACATGGCCAGCCAGTCGAACAGCCCTTCCTGGCGCGCCAGTTCGGCCAGCACCATCATACCGATCAGAAACAAGTAAACATCGCCACCCTCGGCGACAGCGGCGAGGGCTGTGTGCAGTGGCACCAGGCCAAACACGGTCAGCAATACAGCGGCGCCGACTGCCCAGACATATTCCGGCACCCGCCAGGGGCGCAGGATTACCCCGCCGGTCGCCACGGCGGCGACGGTCCAGATGAGCGAGGATGGATCAAATACGGGCATGCAGTTTACTCAGGTGAATGAATGACTTGGCGCGGCATGGCCGTGCCGGCCTTTGGGGGGGGTGCAGCACGCTATATCTTGTCAAAGTGATTGGGCTGAGCTGACTGTTGCCGACTTGGATGTCCCTTGCGAAGGCCTATCTGATAGGTGAGCAGTCCGAGTGCAGCCACGATACCCAGAACGACGAAGGCTGCGCCATAGCCGAAATGTTGCGCGATCCAGCCGGCGAGTGCGTGGCTCATGGCCGCGCCTATCCCCTGGATCGTCATCACTGCACCAAGCCCTGCATTGACGTGCCCGGTGCCGCGCAGGATGCAAGCGACAAGCCCAGGCAAGGCGACCCCCAGTAGACCCGCCCCGATGCCATCAAGGGCCTGTACCGGAATCAGTGCCCACGGCGACTCCCAGAAACCAGCGATCAGCCCTCGCAAGGGCAAGGCCAGCAGGGCGGTAATGATCAGTGCCCGATACCCGTGCCGAGAGGCATACCTCCCGGCCCCAAGTGCCACAGGAATCATCACCAGCTGCGCCACGATGACGGTCGATGCCGTGAACACGCTGGGGTCGGCCAGCCCGCGCGTGACGACCGACTGCGCCAGCAAGGGCAGCATCGCGGCATTGCCCAGGTGGAACAGCAGCATGGTGACCGCGAGCAGGCACAGCTCGCGCGAGTCCGTCAAAACCCGCACCAGGGAAGGCGAGGGGCTGCTGCCTTGCGCAGGCAGGTTGCCGGTGAGGTCACCACCGCGGGCCCGCTCATGGTTGATGTCCTGTGGGTTGATCTTGCGCAAGCATGCAAGGGCTGCGCATGCCATCAGGGCCATCAGCACGAATACGGCTGACAGCCCCCAGCAGTAGCCCGCCAGCCCGGCCAATGCAGCCGCGATCATGTTGCCGGCATGGTTCCAGGCCTCGTTGATGCCGAGCTGCCGAGACACGTCTCTCTGATCAACGATGCCCAAGGTGATGCCCATGATGCCGGCGCCCATCAATGCGCCCACAGCACCCGTCACAACCTGGGAGGCGACGACGACGCCGAACGATGGCGCCGTCCATAGCGCTGCCGTGGCGAGAATGAGTGCAAGGGTGCCGCTTGCCAGCAGAAGTCGCTTGTGGCGCGAAGCGTCGATCCAGGCGCCCATCGGCGTGGTCGCCAGCATGCCTGCGATGCCGCCGGCGGCCATCACGTAGCCGATGTCATCGGCGCGCCAGCCCTGGCTGGCCAGAAACACGCCGAGGAAGGGGCCCAGGCCATCGCGGACGTCGGCCAGGAAGAAGTTGAGGCCGGACAGCCAGCGCCGCGAGCTGGCATGCGGCGGGGGTATGGAAGGTGTTGCCGGGTGCATAGCGGCATTCCCTTATGGCGCACGGTCGTAGAGCGGCTGCAGGGTGGATAA
This sequence comes from Pseudomonas sp. XP1, assembly GCF_053557675.1. Classification (NCBI taxonomy): domain Bacteria; kingdom Pseudomonadati; phylum Pseudomonadota; class Gammaproteobacteria; order Pseudomonadales; family Pseudomonadaceae; genus Pseudomonas; species Pseudomonas sp. XP1. The sequence goes on from NZ_JBNRIJ010000050.1 coordinate 18,641, forward strand.
CGTGGTGCCCATGCTGACCGCTTCCAAAGCGGTGCCAAACGCATTGCGCGTGCCCAGCCCGGATGCCGCGAACGGTGCCCCCGTCTGCACGGAAAGACGCAGGCTCTCTGGCGGGAAACGAACGATGCTGCCATCGCTCAGGATGACGCCGTTGGCCTCGCCCCGGGGGCCAGTGAGCACGGTGTCCACATGGCCTTCCACCTGTTGGGGCTGCAGACGCTGGGCGCGCAGGTGTGGCGGCAGCACTCGGCCTTGGTCAACCGGCGGCGGTTGGTCGTACACGGTGCGCCCGCTGTCGGCATGGATGATGGCGTCGGCCTTGACCGTGCCTCGCGTTTCCGCCCGTCCGATGATGCGAACGGCGTCCCCCACCTTGACCGTGGCCGTGAGCGCATCGGCCATGTGCGGTGGAAACTTGGCAATGGTGCCGTCGCTCAGGCGCAGGCCGTCGACCTCACCGTAGGGATTGATGAGCATCCGTTGCACTTGGCCTTCCACCGTGTACTGGCCCGTCAGGCCGGGGGCGTCGACCCCTTGATGTGGTGTTGCCGGCAGAGGGTAGGGCGGATCGGCGGGCGCGGCCTGTGCGCTGAGGCTACACAGGCCGAATGCCAGCGCAACAGACGTGGCGATGAAATACCTGGACATTGGAGAAGCTCCTTGGTCGGGAAAAGCACCCAACCTGCAGGGCAAGCGCCATGCCAAATAATATTTTCATTAAAATCAAATAGTTATGAAATTTCCAGGCGATGTGCCGTCCGATCTCGGGACGCCAGGGTGTCACGGAATCGGACACCGGTTTGCGTGCGAAGGGGTTAGTCCAGATTGAACTCGGCCAGCTTGCGATAGAGCTGCTGGCGAGACAGGCCGAGACGCCGCGCCGCCTCTGCGCGGTTGCCTGCCGTCGCAGCCAGGGCGCGAACGATCATTTCGCGCTCCAGGCGGGCAACGGCCTGTGCCATGGGGCCTTCCCAGTCGATGTCCAGGCCCGGGGGGAGCGCAGCCGCTGGCTGCAACCCGATGTGTTCGACATCGATGACTGGGCCGTGGCTGAGGATGGCCGCGCGCTCCATGGCATTGCGCAGTTCGCGCACGTTGCCAGGCCAGGGATGGGCCAGCAGTAAGCGGGCTGCTGCTGCGCTCAAGCGCTTCGGCGAGTCGCCGCCCAGCAGGCGTAGAAAGTGTTCGGCCAGCAGCAGCACGTCGCCCAGGCGCTCACGCAGCGGCGGCAGCCAAAGGGGCACTACCTGCAGGCGGTACCACAAGTCTTCGCGGAAGCGCCCCTCTTTGACCGCGCTGGGCAGGTCTCGGTGGGTGGCCACGATGATGCGCACGTTCACCGGCTGGACACGGTTGGCGCCCACGGGGGTGATCTCGCGTTCCTGCAGCACCCGCAGGATCTTCGCCTGGGTGGCCAGCGGCATATCGCCTATTTCGTCGAGGAACAGGGTGCCGCCATCGGCCTCACGAAAGCGCCCGGTGCGGTCATTGACGGCACCGGTGAACGCGCCTTTGACATGCCCGAACAGCTCGCTTTCCATCAGGTCGGCCGGGATCGCGGCGCAGTTCACTGCAACGAAGGGGCCGCTGGCTCTGCCGCTGTTGCGATGCAGGGCGCGCGCCACCAGTTCCTTGCCGGTGCCCGTCTCGCCGAGGATCAAGGCGGTGGCATCGGAGTTCGCGGCCAGCCCGATGCGCTTGAAGACCTGGCGCATGGCCTCGCTGCTGCTGACCAGTTCGGTTTCATCCACGGGTTCTCTTGCGGCAGCTGAGGCCCCGGCCGCCTGGGGCCTGTCCGGGGTGTGGGCTGCTCGCCGCAGGGCCCGTTCGAGCGTTTCGAGCAGGGCGGCCCTGGTCACGGGCTTGGTCATATGGTCGAACGCGCCCAGGCTCATCGCCTCGATGGTGTTGCCGCCGCTCGCATAGGCGGTGAGCATGATGCAGGGCACCGGCGAGATGCGCGCCGCGCGGCGCAGGAACACCAGGCCATCCTCGCCCGGCAGGCGCAGATCGACGATGGCCGCATCCACGGCCTCGGTGCGCAGTCGGTGCAGGCCTGCATCGGTGGTTTCAGCCTGCAGCACCGCATGCCCCAGGTCCTGCAGCATTTCTGCAAGGCTGTCGCGGAACGCGGCGTCATCGTCGACGATCAGGATTCGGGCCACGGTAGCTCCATTTCTATACGCGTTCCCTTGGTCGACTTGGCGAGACCGACCCGCCCGCCGTGCCCCTGCACGATCTCGCGCACCAGCGCCAGTCCCAGGCCGGTACCTCCAGCGCGGTTGGTGGCGAACGGTTCGAACAGTGTATCGCGCAAGTCGGCCGGAATGCCGCAGCCGTCGTCCGCCACCCACAACAGCAATGCGCCACGGCGCGTGCGATGCGCACCGAGTTCGATTTCACCGTGTTCTCCCGTGTGCGCCAGCGCATTGAGCAGCAGGTTGTCAAAGACCCGCGCCATTTGTGCTGGGTCGAACAGCGCAACTTCCTTCGCGCTGGCGGTCAGCCCCGGTTCAACCGCCAGAGTGATTCGTACGCCTTTCTTTTGCGCTGCTTCGGCGTGTGCATTGCGCCGCTCCTCCAGCCATGCCAGCAGGTCAACCGCCTGGCGCTCGGCGTGGAACGGTTGCGTCAATGCCAACAGGCTCGACACCAGCGTCTCCAGGCGTGCCGTTTGCGACAGTACGGCTTCCAGGGCGCCAGCCACACGTGCTTCGCGCCGGTCGGCCGGGGCAGCCATCGCGTTTTCCACCTTCATGCGCATCGTGCCCAATGGGTTGCGGATTTCGTGCGCGAGCCCGGCGGAAACACGCCCCAACGTGGCCAGGCGTTCGGACTGGGCCAGTTGCTGTCGCAGATGGGTGGACTGGCGTTGCCAACGCGAAATCATCCTGCCCAGCCATGCGCCGGAGACCACGACCAGCGCCAGCAGTAGGCTCACCGCGAGGATCAAGGTGTTGACTGTTTCTGTGGCCAAAAGCGGCACGCGCATCAGGGTCCAGGCGATCAGGTGCCGGTCAGCGGCCTCCACAGGGCATGCGGCAAAAGCCACGGCTTCGCGTAAACCCGGTCGCACGTCTGCCACGAGGCTTGCGGAATCCTGCGCGCGTTGGGCCGTGGAGGCAATGCGCTCCAACTCGGCACTCGGCGGATCGCGCTTGATTCCCGTGCCGTCGTAGGTTGGGAACGCGTAGGCCACCACGCCCGCATCCACTCGCCAGAAGCCGCCCTCCATGCCCGGCTGGTCGCGCAGTGCCAGATCAAGCACTGCCTGCGCTGCGGCTGGGGTCATGAGATAGGGTTGATCTGCCGCAGACGGGAGTTGCTCGCGAACGCGTGCTGCACCTGCCTGCAGCGCCTGGCAACTGGTCGAGGTGAGTTGGCGCGCCTGCGCAATCTGCGGGCCGGCGCCTTGGCGGCTGATGACCAGCAGCAGCCATCCCAGCACCAGCGCAACGGCGGCAATGGAAAGCCACAGAATCAGCAGATCGCGTCGTACGGAGGGTTGCAGCGACAGGTCCGGTTTCCTTTGATGTGGCGCACCGCTGGTCAATCGGTGGGCGTTCTGATGGCAACCTTGCCAGATGGGAAATCGCCGTGCAAGGACAGGGTCGGTTGAATTAGCAGTGACTCTGTGGGCGCTTGGCGGTGAACCAGTACTTTGTGGCCATTGGCGATGCGCGGCAGGTGAGCTTGTCCAGTACCTTCGAGTTCTAGGCCAGCCTGCACCGGCCTCTTCGCGGCTAAAGCCGCTCCCACAGGTACTGCACTGCACTCGAAGGTGGCGCGGTCCTTGTAGGAGCGGCTTTAGCCGCGAACACCGGCGCAGCCGGTGCCAGGCAACGCGTTGCATTCTTCGCGGCTAAAGCCGCTTGTATGGTGATACTCGAAGGGGTGGTGGGACGAAAAAGCCGAATCTGACTGTTCACAGCAGTAC
>NZ_JBNRIJ010000051.1:0-20515 GCF_053557675.1 Pseudomonas sp. XP1
CCCACAGGTACAGCGCAGTTCTCAAGGGCGGTGCTGTACCTGTGGGAGCTGGCTTGCCGGCGATTGGGCCGGGCAAAGCAATACAAGGAGTGAGTAATGGTGCTGCGCAAAGCAGGCAGGGTGCTGGCATGCATGGCGGTGCTGGTTTCGCCGCTGGCCTTGGCGGCAGGCAAGTGCGAACGCCTGGTGGCGACCGGTAGCCCTGATGCGCCGCCCTATTCGTGGCAGGATCCGAACGACCCGAAACACCTGATCGGCGCCAATGTCGACCTGCTTCGCCAGGTGGCTGGCGAGCTGGGTGTGAAGGTGGAGGTGCTGAGCGCCGGCCGTCGTGACCAGGCGCTGGAAGAAGTACGTAGCGGGCGGATGGACCTGCTGCTCGATACCCCCATGCAGGTGGAGCAACTGACCGCTCTGGACTACATCCACCCACCCCTGCAGCTCAATGAATACCTGGTGTGGACGCGCCACGACGCGACACTGGCCTTCGAGGGCCCGGCTGACCTGGCCCAGTACCAGGGCAGTTTGTCCGAGCGCGCGCGGCTGACCCCGGCCTTTACCGCCTTCGCCAAGGCACAGCTGAAACTGGTGCCGGCACAGAACCTGACCCAGGCGTTCCAGAAGCTGGTGCTCGGCCAGGTGGATTATGTGCTCGCTGGCCGCTATTCGGGCATGGCCATGGCGCAGAGCCTGGGCATGAGCAATGACCTGATCGCCCGAGGCCTGCCGGTGGATCGGCCGGGCCTGTACCTGGCCGTGTCGCACAATTCGGCCTGCAATGACAGCTGGTTGCGTGGGCAATTGGCGAAAAAACTGACAGAATTGCCGATCTCCGGTGCGTCCGAGGCCGTGCTGCAACGTAATGTCGAGCGCTGGAAAGCGCAGCTGCAGGTGCCGACGGACGCCCCCAAACACTAGGAAGATTGCGTGAGAACCCAACCACTAATCCTTGCCCTGGCCGTGCTCGGCCTGGCTGGCTGCGCCAACGATCCGGCCCCTAACGAGCAGATGCGCATTTCCGAACAGGCACTGGAGCAGGCCAGGGCCGTCGGTGCCACCGAGCAGGTCGATGCGCTCAAGCTGGCTGAAGACAAGCTGGCCCGGGCCAAGACCAACATGCTCACTGAAGACTACCGCGATGCTCGTATGCGTGCCGAGCAGGCCGAGCTGGATGCGCGCCTGGCCGAGGCCCAGGTGCTGAACCAGAAGAGCGAAGAGCAATTGCAGCTGCTGCAGTCGCGGGTCAAGCGCCTGCGCAAGCAGCTGGAGGTGCAGCCATGATCCGTCGCATGCCGTTGGCCGCGCTGGCAGTGCTGGCGCTGGCGGCAGGTCTGCAAGGTTGCGCCAGCCAGCGCAGCAGCGCAGCGCTGGATGAAGCCACCGCAGCCTTCCAGAAGGTCAAGGATGATTCCAATGTGTTGCGCAGCGCACCGCGTGACGTGATTCGCGCAGGTGAGTCGCTGGCCCGCGCCGAGCGCCTGTCCAGCTACATCGGCACGGGTGCCGACGTTCGCCATTACGCATACCTGAGCCAGCGTTACAGCGAAATTGCCAGCGAGCATGCCAAGCTGGCGCTGAATCAGGAGCGCCAGGCCAAGCTCGACCTGGAGCGCCAGCGCCTGCAGCTGGCATTGCGCGAGGCCAAGCTGGCCAGTGTTCAGCAGCAGGGCAAGTGGGTCGAGTCGCAGATCGCCGCGCTGGCCTCGGAGCAGGCCGACCGTGGTCTGGTGATGACCTTGGGTGACGTGCTGTTCGACACCGGTCGCGCCGACCTGAAGAACTCGGCGAGCCGTACCGTGCTCAAGCTGGTGCAGTTCCTCCAGCTCAACCCGCGCCGGGTGGTGCGGATCGAAGGCTATACCGACAGCACAGGCCCGGCCGAGGACAACCTGAAGCTGTCTCGTGATCGCGCGCAGGCCGTAGCCGACATGCTGGTAGACCTGGGCATCGACGAGAAGCGCCTGCAGGTCGAGGGTTATGGCGACCAGTACCCGATCGAGGCCAACGCCTCGGAGCGGGGCAGGGCGCAGAACCGCCGCGTCGAAATCGTGTTCTCCGATGACAAGGGCAAGCTGGCGCCAGCACGCTGAATCATGTGAAAGGGGCTGCTTCGCAGCCCATCGCGGCAAGCCAGCCCCCACCTTGACGCATTGACCTCAAGCCCTGTGCATCACCTGTGGGAGCTGGCTTGCCTGCGATGGGCCGCAAAGCGGCCCCGCTTTTCGTCGGGCTACCCGGGCTTGATCGTTTCTATGGCTGTCACGCAACTGTATTGTTGACTATCCTGCGATCTGTCCCAGTACACTTTGCAACTGTTACGGTATCCTCTACCGTCAGTGAGCCACACAAGAACAACGAGCCCGTCCGCGCGTCGAGAGCCAGCCATGACCAACCTGCTGTTGTACCAGCGTATCGCCCAGCAACTGGCCGATGACATCCGTCGTGGTGTCTACCAGCCAGGCGAGCGGGTGCCCTCCGTGCGCAAGATGAGTGCCCAGCTCAATGTCAGCCACGCCACGGTGCTGCAGGCCTATGCCAATCTCGAGGACCAGGGGCTGATCCGTGCGCGGCCACAGTCCGGCTACTATGTGCACCAGACCCCGGCCCTGACCGCGCAGACCCCGGACATCGCCCGGGTGGAGCGCCCCGGGCTGGTCACCCGCGCCAGTATCATCCAGCAGGTACTGACCGAGGCTCGCCGTGATGGCGTGTTCCCGTTCGGCGCTGCTGTGCCGCATGTCGACTACCTGCCGGTCCGTGCATTGCACCAGCAGATTGCGAAGGTCACGCGCTTCCACAGCCCGCGTGCCTTCAGCTACATGTTCAGCCCCGGTTTCGAGCCGCTGCGCCGGCAGATCGCCATCCGCATGCGTGATGCCGGTGTTCTGGTCGACCCGCGTGAAGTGATCGTGACCCATGGCTGTGTCGACGCGCTGCAGATGTCGCTGCGCGTGCTGACTCGCCCCGGCGACCTGATCGCCGCCGAATCGCCCACCTATTATGGGTTGCTGCAACTGGCCGACCTGCTGGGCCTGAAGGTGATCGAGATTCCCAGCGACCCGTCCACCGGCATCAGCCTCGAGGCGCTGCAATTGGCGGCCAACCAGTGGTCGATCAAGGCCCTGGTCCTGACCGCTCGCCTCAGCAACCCGCTGGGTGGCACTGTCCCGGAAGAGCGGCAGAAGCAGTTGCTGCGCCTGGCGTCGGATTTCGATATCCAGATCGTCGAGGATGACATCTATGGCGAGCTGATGTTCGAGCAGGGCAAGACCAAGGCGCTAAAGGCATTCGACCGGCTGGACCGGGTGATCTATTGTTCGAGCTTTTCCAAAACCCTGTCCCCCGGCGTGCGCGTTGGCTGGATGATCGCCGGGCGCTATCAGGACGAAATCCAGCGCCTGCAAACCTTCACCACTCACTCGGCCTGCAGCGTGACGCAAATGGGTGTGGCAGCCTACCTGGAGAATGGCGGCTACGACCGGCACCTGCGTTACATCCGCCAGGAGTACCGCAAGAACCTCAGTGCCTACCAGCTGGCGGTGCAGCAGCACTTCCCCGAGGGTACCCAGATGACCCGGCCGACGGGCGGTTTCATCCTGTGGGTGAGCCTGCCGGGGCGGGTCAATACCCAGGAGCTGCATGTCCGCGCGCTGGAGCAGGGCATAAGTATTGCGCCGGGGCTGATCTTCAGTAACACCGAGCAGTTCAACCACTGCATACGCCTCAATTGCGGTATACCCTGGAACAAGGAAGCGGAGCGCGCGGTGATCACTCTCGGGTTGCTGGCCCAGCAATTGTGTCGAGAGCCAGCGGCGCTTCTGTAGGCTTGCCACGCGCCCGTGGAACAGGGAGCATAGGTACTTTTCCTGCCAGTCTGTCCATTTGCCATGAATGCTTTGCGCCGTTTTGCCTTGATCTTGTGCCTTGTATCGCTCTGCAGCCTGGCCGGTGTCGCCCAGGCTGCGCAACCGGCAGGCCAGGCGCAGGCGGCCAAACCGGTGCAGAAAGCCAAGCCGGTGCAGAAGGCTGCAGCCAGGCCTGCGCACAAACAGGCGGCAAAAAAAGCCGTTAAGAGAAACGCCAGGCCCGCACGCAAGCCGGTGAGCAAGGAGGTTGCCCGGCCGCTACCCAAGGCAAGGCTCGACCTCAGCCTGCCGGCCGATATGGTCGATAACCTTGAGCCGAATGTGGGCAGCCCCTCGCCGATACAGCGACGCAAACCTTTGCTGCCACCCATGTTCACTGAAAAGCCGGAGGCTAGCGACAGCCCGTTCCAGCTCAATGGCCGGTTGATCAGCAACGAAATGCAGCTGCAGCTGCGTAACGACAGCCGTCGCGACGTGGAAGGGGCGGCCATCGATTTCGAGTACCGCCAGTAGCAGGTGAACTGACTGCCGGGTCACGGCAGATTTCATCATGCCAGCAATTTCAAACGCCTGTTTGAGCGGTTACTATCCAGGGACGTTCGTCCCGTTTTGTTCCAGGGAGTCCTGATTTTGGTGAATAGCCATGAATTGCCGTGAGGGTTGTGGTGCCTGCTGCATCGCCCCGTCCATCACCTCTGCGATGCCGCGCATGCCCAATGGCAAGCCGGCTGGCGAGCGTTGCCTGCACCTGACTGTCGACAACCTCTGCGACCTGTTCGGTAAACCCGAGCGGCCGGCAGTGTGTGGCGGTTTCAAGGCGGATGTCGAGGTGTGCGGCAATGACCGTGACGAGGCCATCAGGATTCTTGGTTGGTGGGAGCAGATGACGGCGGCGTGACAGGCTGGATCTTCGACAACAAGGATAAACATGATGAGATCGTTCAAGCGTATTGCTCTGCTGTGTGGCATGGGTGTTCTGCTGTCGCCTGCGGCCTGGGCCGAAAACTGGCAGGTGGCCAAGGACGAGGAGGGGATCAAGGTTTCCCTCAGTGAAGTGGCCGGTTCCAAGTACAAGGCCTATCAAGGCGTCACCGTGATCAAGGCGCCGCTGGCCAAGGTGCAGGCGTTGCAGGAGGACGTGGTCGGGGCTTGTGCATGGATTCACGAATGCAAGTCGCAGAAGCTGCTCAAGCATGAGGGTGACCAGAGCTGGACCTACACCCAGTTCAACACGCCATGGCCGGTGACGCCGCGGGACTCGGTATTGCATGTGACCACGGTCAAGGGGGCTGATGGCAGCCTGGTGCGCAACCTGAAGGAAGAGCCGACCTACGTCCCGGAAGAGAAGGGCTTTGTGCGGGTGGCGAAGGTCGAAGGCTTCTGGAAGCTGGTGCCCAAGGGTGACAGCACGGAAGTGACCTATCAGGTGCACACCGAGCCGGGTGGTAGCGTGCCGGCGATGGTGGCCAACAAGTTCGTGGTGGATGCACCGTTCAATACCCTGAAAGGGTTGCGGGAGCGGGCTGAGAAAAACTGAGGCATTGTGTCGGCTTTGTGAGGTGGCGGCCCTGGTGGGGGCTGCTTCTTGTGGGAGCGGCCTTGCGTCGCGAAAGGGCTGCGCAGCAGCCCCGGCAATTTTGCGGTAAGCCTAAGATCCCCGGGGCCGCTCCGCGCCCCTTTCGCGACACAAGGCCGCTCCCACAAAACCGCATTGCGTCGAGCAGAAATAAAAAAGGCTGCCCGAGGGCAGCCTTTTTGCGTTCGGCTATGGAAGCTTACTTGCGGTCCTGCAGCGCAACGATGTCGCGCTTCTGCTCGCCGGTGTACAGCTGGCGTGGGCGGCCGATCTTGTACGGGCTGGAGAGCATTTCTTTCCAGTGCGAGATCCAGCCCACGGTACGTGCCAGGGCGAAGATCACGGTGAACATGCTGGTTGGAATGCCGATCGCCTTGAGGATGATCCCCGAGTAGAAGTCGACGTTCGGGTACAGCGAGCGCTCGATGAAGTACGGATCGGTCAGGGCGATCTCTTCCAGGCGCATGGCCAGTTCCAGCTGTGGGTCGTTCTTGATGCCCAGCTCGCGCAGTACTTCGTCGCAGGTCTGCTTCATCACGGTGGCGCGCGGGTCGCGGTTCTTGTACACGCGGTGACCGAAGCCCATGAGCTTGAACGGGTCGTTCTTGTCCTTGGCCTTGGCGATGAACTTGTCGATGTTTGAAACGTCGCCGATTTCATCGAGCATGGTCAGTACTGCTTCGTTCGCACCGCCGTGGGCCGGGCCCCACAGTGCGGCGATACCGGCGGCGATACAGGCGAACGGGTTGGCACCCGACGAGCCGGCCAGGCGAACGGTGGAAGTGGAGGCGTTCTGCTCGTGGTCGGCGTGGAGGATGAAGATCCGGTCCATCGCCTTGGCCAGCACCGGGCTGATCGGTTTGATCTCGCACGGGGTGTTGAACATCATGTGCAGGAAGTTTTCCGCGTACGACAGGTCGTTGCGCGGGTACATCATCGGCTGGCCCATGGAGTACTTGTAAACCATCGCGGCCAGGGTCGGCATCTTGGCGACCAGGCGCACCGCGGAAATTTCGCGGTGTTGCGGGTTATTGATGTCCAGGGAGTCGTGATAGAACGCCGACAGGGCGCCGACCACGCCGCACATCACCGCCATCGGGTGGGCATCGCGGCGGAAGCCGTTGAAGAAGGACTTCAGCTGCTCGTGAACCATGGTGTGGTTCTTCACGGTGCTGACGAACTGGGCCTTCTGCTCGGCGTTCGGCAGTTCGCCGTTGAGCAGCAGGTAGCATGTTTCGAGGTAGTCGGACTGTTCGGCGAGCTGCTCGATCGGGTAGCCGCGGTGCAGCAGGATACCTTTGTCGCCGTCAATGTAGGTGATCTTCGACTCGCACGAGGCAGTCGCCATGAAACCAGGGTCGAAGGTGAAGTGACCAGTGGCCCCCAACCCGCGGACGTCGATTACATCAGGACCAACGGTGCCGGTTAAAATGGGCAGCTCGACGGGGGCAGCGCCCTCGATGACCAACTGCGCTTTTTTGTCAGCCATGTGGCCTCCTATTAATGCTTGAAATCATCAGACAGACCCCCCACGCAGGGCCCGCACCACTATAGAGGGATAAATTCAGATGTCAATTTGCCTAAAGGCTTGTTGAAACAGGCATTGAGGCCTGATTTTTCGCGAAATTCTCGCCCATTTACGCCTTTTGTGCGTTAAAGGCAATGCGCTATTTGGGCTACCCCGTCACGTTGTCATAAGCAGCCTAACTGTCTATACTCGCAACCCGACCGCCAGGGGCTTGCAAGCCCGAACTGCTGGGGGTCGCCGTTCCCTGGGTGGTGGGTACCTGACCAGTACACTTACCAACAACTTTGCCCTGATTCGCTAGGGGCTCTTCAGTGTGAAAAAAGCCGTGAAAAGCCAACGACCTGTAAACCTAGACCTAAGGACCATCAAGCTCCCCGTCACTGCGTACACGTCCATCCTGCATCGTATCTCCGGCGTCATCCTGTTCCTCGGCCTTGCCATCATGCTTTATGCACTGGGCAAGTCGCTGGGTTCCGAGGAAGGCTTTGGTGAGGTGAAGGCGTGTCTGACCAGCCCGCTGGCCAAATTCGTGACCTGGGGCCTGCTATCCGCCCTGCTTTATCACCTCGTGGCAGGTGTACGTCACCTGATCATGGACATGGGCATCGGTGAGACGCTGGAAGGCGGCAAGCTGGGCTCGAAAATCGTGATCGTCATCTCCGTGGTGCTGATCGTTCTGGTGGGAGTTTGGGTATGGTAACCAATGTCACGAACCTGTCGCGTTCGGGCCTCTATGACTGGATGGCGCAGCGCGTTTCTGCGGTCGTTCTCGCGGCTTACTTCCTCTTCCTGATCGGCTACGTGGTCGCCCACCCAGGCATCGACTACACCCAGTGGCATGGTCTGTTCTCCAACAACGCGATGCGGATCTTCAGTCTGCTGGCCCTCGTTGCCCTGGGCGCTCACGCCTGGGTCGGCATGTGGACCATTGCGACCGACTACCTGACGCCAATGTCGTTCGGCAAGTCGGCAACTGCGATTCGTTTCCTGTTCCAGGCGGTATGCGGCGTTGCGATGTTCGCTTACTTCGTCTGGGGTGTGCAGATTCTCTGGGGTATCTGATCCATGGCTAGCATTCCAACCATTTCCTTCGACGCCATCATCATCGGTGGCGGCGGTGCCGGCATGCGCGCAGCGCTGCAGCTGGCTCAAGGCGGCCACAAGACTGCCGTGGTCACCAAGGTCTTCCCGACCCGCTCGCACACTGTATCCGCCCAGGGCGGCATCACCTGCGCCATCGCTTCGGCCGACCCGAACGACGACTGGCGCTGGCACATGTACGATACCGTCAAGGGCTCCGACTACATCGGTGACCAGGACGCTATCGAATACATGTGTCAGGAAGGCCCGGCTGCGGTCTTCGAACTGGACCACATGGGCCTGCCGTTCTCGCGTACCGAAACCGGTCGTATCTACCAGCGTCCGTTCGGTGGCCAGTCCAAGGACTTCGGCAAGGGTGGCCAGGCTGCCCGTACCTGCGCCGCTTCCGACCGTACCGGTCACGCGCTGCTGCACACCCTGTATCAGGGCAACCTGAAAGCCGGCACCACCTTCCTCAACGAGTACTACGCAGTTGACCTGGTGAAGAACCAGGACGGCGCATTCGTTGGCGTGATCGCGATCTGCATCGAAACCGGCGAAACCCTGTACATCAAGTCCAAGGCCACCGTGCTGGCCACTGGCGGTGCCGGCCGTATCTACGCCTCCACCACCAACGCCCTGATCAACACCGGTGACGGCGTGGGCATGGCCCTGCGTGCCGGCGTGCCGGTGCAGGACATCGAAATGTGGCAGTTCCACCCGACCGGCATCGCCGGCGCCGGTGTACTGGTCACCGAAGGTTGCCGCGGTGAGGGTGGCTACCTGATCAACGCCCACGGCGAGCGCTTCATGGAGCGTTACGCGCCGAACGCGAAAGACCTGGCCGGCCGCGACGTGGTCGCCCGTTCCATGGTCAAGGAAATCATCGCCGGCAACGGCGTGGGCCCGAACAAGGACCACGTGCTGCTGAAGCTGGACCACCTGGGCGAGGAAGTGCTGCACAGCCGCCTGCCAGGTATCTGTGAACTGTCCAAGACCTTCGCCCACGTCGACCCTGTGGTCGCACCGGTACCGGTCATCCCGACCTGCCACTACATGATGGGCGGTGTTGCCACCAACATTCATGGCCAGGCCATCACCATGGACGCCGAAGGCAACGACCAGATCATCCCTGGCCTGTTTGCCGTAGGTGAAGTGGCATGCGTATCGGTACACGGTGCCAACCGCCTGGGCGGCAACTCGCTGCTGGACCTGGTGGTGTTCGGCCGTGCTGCCGGTCTGCACCTGGAGAAGGCGCTGACCGAAGGCGTGGAATACCGCGACGCCAGCGACACCGACGTCGATGTTGCCCTGAACCGCCTGAACAAGCTGAACGAGCGCACCACTGGTGAAGACGTTGCCAGCCTGAAGCGCGAGCTGCAGAGCTGCATGCAGAACTACTTCGGTGTATTCCGCACTGGCGAATACATGCAGAAGGGTATCGAGCAACTGGCCGGTCTGCGTGACCGTATCGCCAACGTCAAGATCAACGACAAGTCCCAGGCCTTCAACACCGCGCGTATCGAGGCGCTGGAGCTGCAGAACCTGCTGGAAGTCGCCGAAGCTACCGCCATCGCGGCAGAGGCCCGTAAAGAGTCCCGCGGCGCTCACGCCCGTGAAGACTACGAAGACCGTGACGACGAAAACTGGCTGTGCCACACCCTGTACTACCCGGGTGAGAAGCGCGTCGCCAAGCGTGGCGTCAACTTTGCGCCGAAGACTGTTCCAGCCTTCGAACCAAAAGTCCGGACTTACTAAGGGTGGCCGCTATGTTGCAAGTCGAAGTTTATCGTTACAACCCGGACACCGATTCGGCGCCGAAAATGCAGACCTTCCAGGTCGATACCGGCGGCAAGGATCTGATGGTGCTGGACGTGCTGGCACTGATCAAGGAGCAGGACGAAGGTTTCTCCTATCGTCGCTCGTGCCGTGAAGGCGTTTGCGGTTCCGATGGCATGAACATCAACGGCAAGAACGGCCTGGCCTGTATCACCCCGCTGTCGGCGGTGGTGAAGGGCAACAAGCTGATTCTGCGCCCGCTGCCGGGCCTGCCGGTCATTCGTGACCTGGTCGTCGACATGAGCATCTTCTACAAGCAGTACGAGAAGGTGAAGCCGTTCCTGCAGAACGACACTCCGGCACCGGCCATCGAGCGCCTGCAGTCGCCGGAAGATCGCGACAAGCTGGACGGCCTGTACGAGTGCATCCTGTGCGCTTGCTGCTCGACTTCCTGCCCGTCGTTCTGGTGGAACCCGGACAAGTTCCTGGGCCCGGCCGCGCTGCTGCAGGCCTATCGCTTCCTGGCCGACAGCCGTGACACCAAGACCCAGGAGCGCCTGGCGTCCCTGGATGACCCGTTCAGCGTATTCCGCTGCCGCGGGATCATGAACTGCGTCAACGTTTGCCCGAAAGGTCTGAACCCGACCAAGGCAATCGGTCACGTACGTAACATGCTGCTGCAAAGCGGCACCTGATACAAAGTGTTGTACCTGCAGTAAGCCGAGGTGCGGGTGGTGAGCCCGCACTGAGGTAAAACCCGAACAAGGGCCCACAAAGCCCGCGTTCATTACCTATGAAGATATGAGACCAGCAGGGGCTTTCCGGGCTGGTACCCGGAAAATCAGCAGGATCCAAGTGGCGTGGTTCAGTCGCTGTATTCGGACTTTTCCAGGTTTGCTGTGGCTCTCGCCGATCAGTCCCCTAACCGAGGGTGACCAAGCATGCAAGAAAGCGTGATGCAGCGCATGTGGGAAAGCGCCCACCTTTCAGGTGGTAACGCTGCATATGTGGAAGAGCTTTATGAGCTCTACCTGCACGACCCTAACGCTGTGCCAGAAGAGTGGCGCACCTACTTCCAGAAGTTGCCCGCCGACGGCAGCACCGCTACCGATGTATCGCACTCGACAATCCGCGACCATTTCGTACTGCTGGCAAAGAACCAGCGCCGCGCCCAACCGGTATCCGCCGGGAGCGTGAGCAGTGAACACGAGAAGAAGCAGGTTGAAGTTCTGCGACTGATCCAGGCCTATCGTATGCGCGGCCATCAGGCTGCCAAGCTCGACCCGTTGGGGTTGTGGCAGCGTCCTGCGCCTGTAGACCTGTCGATCAATCACTACGGCTTGACCAATGCCGATCTTGATACGACCTTCCGTGCCGGCGACCTGTTCATCGGCAAAGAGGAGGCGAGCCTACGCGAGATCTTCGAGGCGCTCCAGAAGACATATTGTCGCACCATCGGCGCCGAGTTCACCCACATCGTCGATTCCGAGCAGCGCAGCTGGTTCCAGCAACGCCTGGAAAGCGTGCGCGGCCGTCCGGAGTTTTCCGCTGACGTGCAGGCCCACCTGCTTGAGCGCGTGACCGCTGGTGAAGGCCTTGAGAAGTACCTGGGCACCAAGTACCCAGGCACCAAGCGTTTCGGTCTCGAGGGCGGCGAGAGCCTGATCCCGATGCTGGACGAGATGATCCAGCGTTCCGGTTCCTACGGCACCAAGGAAGTCGTGATCGGCATGGCCCACCGTGGCCGCCTGAACGTTCTGGTCAACACCTTCGGCAAGAACCCGCGCGAGCTGTTCGACGAGTTCGAAGGCAAGAAGATGAACGAGCTGGGCTCCGGTGACGTGAAGTATCACCAGGGCTTCTCCTCGAACGTGATGACCCCGGGTGGCGAAGTGCACCTGGCCATGGCGTTCAACCCGTCCCACCTGGAAATCGTCTCGCCAGTGGTCGAGGGTTCGGTGCGCGCCCGTCAGGACCGCCGCAACGACACCGTTGGCGACAAGGTACTGCCGATCTCGATCCACGGCGACGCAGCATTCGCCGGCCAGGGCGTGGTCATGGAAACCTTCCAGATGTCGCAGACCCGCGGTTTCAAGACCGGCGGTACCGTGCACATCGTGATCAACAACCAGGTTGGTTTCACCATCAGCAACCCGCTGGACGCGCGCTCCACCGAGTACGCCACCGACGTTGCCAAGATGATCCAGGCGCCGATCCTGCACGTGAACGGCGACGACCCGGAAGCCGTGCTGTTCGTGACCCAGCTGGCCATCGACTACCGCATGCAGTTCAAGCGTGACGTGGTCATCGACCTGGTCTGCTACCGCCGTCGCGGCCACAACGAGGCCGACGAGCCGAACGGCACTCAGCCTTTGATGTACCAGCAGATCAGCAAGCAGCGCACCACGCGTGAACTGTACGCCGAGGCATTGATCCAGGCCGGTCGCATCGATGCCGAGCGCGCCCAGGCCAAGATCGACGAGTACCGCAACGCGCTGGACAATGGCCTGCACGTGGTGAAGAGCCTGGTCAAGGAGCCGAACCGCGAGCTGTTCGTCGACTGGCGTCCGTATCTGGGCCATGCCTGGACCGCGCGTCACGACACCCGCTTCGACCTCAAGACCCTGCAGGAACTGTCGGCCAAGCTGCTGGAACTGCCGGAAGGCTTCGTCGTTCAGCGCCAGGTCGCCAAGATCTACGAAGACCGCCAGAAGATGCAGGCCGGTGGCTTGCCGATCAACTGGGGTTACGCAGAGACCATGGCTTACGCCACTCTGCAGTTCGAAGGTCACCCGATCCGCATGACCGGCCAGGACATCGGCCGTGGCACCTTCTCGCACCGTCACGCGGTGCTGCACAACCAGAAGGACGCCAGCACCTACGTACCACTGAAGAACCTGTTCCCGGGCCAGCCTAGGTTCGAGCTGTACGACTCCTTCCTGTCGGAAGAAGCGGTACTGGCATTCGAATACGGCTACTCGACCACCACGCCAAACGCGCTGGTGATCTGGGAAGCCCAGTTCGGTGACTTCGCCAACGGTGCGCAAGTGGTGATCGACCAGTTCATCACCAGCGGCGAGCACAAGTGGGGCCGCCTGTGCGGTCTGACCATGCTGCTGCCACACGGTTATGAAGGGCAGGGCCCGGAGCACTCCTCCGCGCGCCTGGAGCGTTACCTGCAGCTGTGCGCCGAGCACAACATCCAGGTTTGCGTACCGACCACCCCGGCCCAGATCTACCACCTGCTGCGTCGCCAGGTCATCCGTCCGCTGCGCAAGCCTCTGATCGTGCTGACGCCGAAGTCGCTGCTGCGCCACAAGCTGGCCATCTCCACCCTGGAAGACCTGGCAGAAGGTTCGTTCCAGACCGTGATCCCGGAAATCGACAGCCTCGATCCGGCCAAGGTCGAACGCCTGGTCCTGTGCGGCGGCAAGGTTTACTACGACCTGCTGGAAAAACGCCGTGCCGAAGGCCGCGAAGACATCGCCATCGTGCGTATCGAGCAGCTGTATCCGTTCCCTGAGGACGACCTGGTGGAAATCCTGGCGCCGTACACCAACCTCAAGCATGCGGTCTGGTGTCAGGAAGAGCCGATGAACCAGGGCGCCTGGTACAGCAGTCAGCACCACATGCGCCGTATCCTGGGCCGCCACAACAAGGCACTGGTCCTGGAATACGCCGGTCGCGACGCGTCTGCCGCGCCTGCTTGTGGTTACGCCTCGATGCACGCCGAACAGCAGGAAAAACTGCTGCAAGACGCGTTCACTGTCTAACGCCTTCGCGCACCTGAAACCGAATTTAAGGAAACACAGATAATGGCTATCGAGATCAAAGCCCCAACCTTCCCGGAATCGGTTGCCGATGGCACCGTTGCCACCTGGCACAAGCAGCCGGGCGATGCCGTCAAGCGTGACGAGCTGATCGTCGACATCGAGACCGACAAGGTCGTCCTGGAAGTGCTGGCCACCGCCGACGGCGTGCTGGGCGCCATCGTCAAGGGCGAGGGCGACACCGTCCTGTCCGACGAAGTGCTGGGTTCGATCGTTGAAGGCGGTGCTGCCGCCGCTGCGCCAGCTGCCGCTCCGGCCGCTGCTGCCCCGGCTGCCGCTGCTGCGGACGCTGGCGAAGAAGACCCGGTTGCCGCCCCGGCCGCGCGCAAGCTGGCTGAAGAGAACGGCATCGACCTGGCTACCGTTGCCGGCACCGGCAAAGGTGGTCGCATCACCAAGGAAGACGTCGTCGCTGCCGTCGCCAACAAGAAGTCGGCGCCAGCTGCAGCTGCCAAGCCTGCTGCCGCTGCCGCTACCGCCCCGGTTGTCGTTGCCGCTGGCGACCGCACCGAGAAGCGTGTGCCGATGACCCGCCTGCGCGCCAAGATCGCCGAGCGTCTGGTCGAAGCCCAGTCGAGCATGGCCATGCTGACCACCTTCAACGAAGTCGACATGACCGAGGTCATGGCCCTGCGTTCGAAGTACAAGGACCTGTTCGAGAAGACCCACAACGGCGTACGCCTGGGCTTCATGTCGTTCTTCGTCAAGGCCGCCACCGAAGCCCTGAAGCGCTTCCCGGCTGTCAACGCCTCGATCGACGGCAACGACATCGTCTACCACGGCTACGCCGACGTCGGCGTTGCCGTGTCCAGCGACCGTGGCCTGGTGGTGCCGGTACTGCGTAACGCCGAGTCGATGAGCCTGGCGGAAATCGAGAACGGCATCGCCACCTTCGGCAAAAAAGCCCGTGACGGCAAGCTGGCCATCGAAGAGATGACCGGCGGCACTTTCACCATCACCAACGGTGGTACCTTCGGTTCGATGATGTCGACCCCGATCGTCAACCCGCCGCAGGCCGCCATTCTCGGCATGCACAACATCATCCAGCGCCCGATGGCCATCAATGGCCAGGTAGTGATTCGCCCGATGATGTACCTGGCGCTGTCGTACGATCACCGCCTGATCGACGGCAAGGAAGCGGTAACCTTCCTGGTCACCATCAAGAACCTGCTGGAAGATCCGTCTCGCCTGCTGCTGGACATCTAACCCTCTGGCTGCGTACCGTGCCGGCCCTGGCTTCGCAGGAAGCCATGCCGCGCGGTTCGCGGCTTGTAGCTTGTAGCTGATAAGGAATCTTTTATGACCCAGAAATTCGACGTAGTGGTGATTGGTGCAGGTCCTGGCGGCTATGTGGCTGCCATCAAGGCCGCACAACTTGGTCTGAAGACTGCCTGTATCGAGAAGTACACCGACGCCGAGGGCAAACTGGCTCTGGGCGGCACCTGCCTGAACGTAGGTTGCATCCCTTCCAAGGCGCTGCTGGACAGCTCCTGGAAGTACAAGGAAGCCAAAGAGAGCTTCAACGTCCACGGTATCTCCACTGGCGAAGTGAAGATGGACGTCGCCGCGATGGTTGGCCGCAAGGCTGGCATCGTCAAGAACCTGACCGGTGGCGTTGCCACCTTGTTCAAGGCCAATGGCGTCACTTCGATCCAGGGCCATGGCAAGCTGCTGGCCGGCAAGAAAGTCGAAGTCACCAAGGCTGACGGCACCACCGAAGTCATCGAAGCCGAGAACGTGATCCTGGCTTCCGGCTCGCGCCCGATCGACATTCCGCCGGCTCCGGTCGACCAGAACGTCATCGTCGACTCCACCGGCGCCCTGGAATTCCAGGCCGTGCCGAAGCGCCTGGGCGTTATCGGTGCTGGCGTGATCGGCCTGGAGCTGGGTTCGGTATGGGCTCGCCTGGGTGCTGAAGTCACCGTCCTGGAAGCCCTGGACACCTTCCTGATGGCTGCCGACACCGCCGTGTCGAAAGAAGCCCAGAAGACCCTGACCAAGCAAGGCCTGGACATCAAGCTGGGCGCGCGCGTTACCGGCTCGAAAGTCAATGGCAACGAAGTCGAAGTGACCTACACCGACGCCAACGGCGAGCAGAAGATCACCTTCGACAAGCTGATCGTCGCGGTCGGCCGTCGCCCGGTGACCACCGACCTGCTGGCTGCCGATAGCGGCGTGACCATCGACGAGCGTGGCTACATCTTCGTCGACGACTACTGCGCTACCAGCGTGCCAGGCGTGTACGCCATCGGTGACGTGGTACGCGGCATGATGCTGGCCCACAAGGCCTCGGAAGAGGGCATCATGGTGGTCGAGCGCATCAAGGGCCACAAGGCCCAGATGAACTACGACCTGATCCCTTCGGTCATCTACACCCACCCGGAAATCGCGTGGGTCGGCAAGACCGAACAGGCCTTGAAGGCCGAAGGCGTTGAGGTTAACGTGGGCACCTTCCCGTTCGCGGCCAGCGGCCGTGCGATGGCCGCCAACGACACCGGTGGTTTCGTCAAGGTCATCGCCGATGCCAAGACCGACCGCGTCCTGGGTGTACACGTGATTGGCCCATCGGCTGCCGAACTGGTGCAGCAGGGCGCAATCGCTATGGAATTCGGCACCAGTGCCGAGGATCTGGGCATGATGGTCTTCAGCCATCCGACCCTGTCCGAAGCGTTGCATGAAGCAGCGCTGGCAGTGAATGGCGGCGCCATTCACGTGGCCAACCGTAAGAAGCGTTAATTATAAGAAACCACGGCGGGCTGCCCGTCGTGAGTCTTGCGTGCATGACTCACCGCGGAAAGTCCGCCGGACCGGATCACACGGGAAAACCCGGGGTCAACGGTCACAGGTGGTGCGGCGCCAGTGATGGCGCAGCGCCGAAGCGCAGTACCTAACGAAGACGGTAAAAAGCATGAATCTTCACGAGTATCAGGGTAAGCAGCTGTTCGCTGAATACGGCCTGCCAGTTTCCAAGGGTTTCGCTGTCGATACCCCTGAGCAAGCTGCAGAAGCCTGCGACAAGATCGGCGGGAACGAGTGGGTGGTAAAAGCCCAGGTTCACGCGGGTGGTCGCGGTAAGGCGGGTGGCGTCAAGCTGGTTCGCAGCAAAGAAGACGCCAAGGCGTTCGCTGCACAGTGGTTGGGCAAGAATCTGGTTACCTACCAGACCGATGCCAACGGTCAACCCGTCTCCAAGATTCTGGTCGAATCCTGCACTGACATCGCCAAAGAGCTGTACCTGGGCGCTGTAGTCGATCGTTCGAGCCGCCGTATCGTGTTCATGGCTTCCACCGAAGGTGGCGTGGACATCGAGAAAGTCGCTCACGAAACGCCTGAGAAGATCCTCAAGGCCACCATCGACCCGCTGGTCGGCGCTCAGCCGTTCCAGGGTCGCGAGCTGGCATTCCAGCTGGGCCTGGAAGGCAAGCAAGTTCAACAGTTCGCCAAGATCTTCGTTGGTCTGGCCAAGCTGTTCAAGGATCACGACCTGGCCCTGCTGGAAGTGAACCCGCTGGTGATCAAGGCCGACGGCGACCTGCACTGCCTCGATGCCAAGATCAACATCGACGCCAACGCCATGTACCGTCAGCCTAAGCTGAAAACCTTCCACGACCCGTCGCAGGACGACGCCCGTGAAGCCCACGCTGCCAAGTTCGAACTGAACTACGTTGCCCTCGAAGGCAACATCGGCTGCATGGTCAACGGTGCCGGCCTGGCCATGGGTACCATGGACATCGTCAACCTGCACGGCGGCAAGCCGGCCAACTTCCTCGACGTTGGCGGCGGTGCTACCAAAGAGCGCGTTACCGAAGCGTTCAAGATCATTCTGTCCGACAGCAATGTCGCGGCCGTTCTGGTCAACATCTTCGGCGGCATCGTTCGCTGCGACATGATTGCCGAAGGCATCATCGGTGCAGTGAAAGAAGTCGGCGTGAAAGTTCCGGTCGTCGTTCGCCTTGAAGGCAACAACGCCGAACTGGGCGCTAAAGTACTGGCAGAAAGCGGTTTGAACATCATTGCGGCAACCAGCCTGACCGACGCTGCTCAACAAGTTGTCAAAGCTGCGGAGGGCAAGTAATGAGCGTCCTGATCAATAAAGACACCAAAGTCATCTGCCAGGGCTTCACCGGCTCGCAGGGCACTTTCCACTCCGAACAGGCCATCGCCTACGGCACCAAGATGGTCGGCGGCGTAACCCCAGGCAAGGGTGGCACCACCCACCTGGGCCTGCCAGTGTTCAACACTGTGAAAGAAGCTGTGGAAGCTACCGGCGCTGACGCTTCGGTCATCTACGTTCCGGCTCCTTTCTGCAAGGACTCGATCCTGGAAGCAGCCTTCGGCGGTATCAAGCTGATCGTGTGCATCACCGAAGGCATTCCTACCCTGGACATGCTGGATGCCAAGGTCAAGTGCGACGAACTGGGCGTGACCCTGATCGGCCCGAACTGCCCAGGTGTCATCACCCCGGGCGAGTGCAAGATCGGCATCATGCCAGGTCACATCCACCTGCCAGGCAAGGTTGGTATCGTTTCGCGTTCCGGCACCCTGACCTACGAAGCTGTGAAGCAGACCACCGACGCCGGCTTCGGCCAGTCGACCTGCGTCGGCATCGGCGGTGACCCGATCCCGGGCTCCAACTTCATCGACATCCTGAAGCTGTTCCAGGAAGACCCGAAGACCGAAGCGATCGTCATGATCGGCGAGATCGGCGGTTCGGCTGAAGAAGAAGCTGCGGCCTACATCAAGGCCAACGTCACCAAGCCTGTCGTTTCCTACATCGCTGGTGTTACCGCACCTGCGGGCAAGCGCATGGGCCACGCTGGCGCCATCATTTCCGGCGGCAAGGGCACTGCGGACGAGAAGTTCGCCGCCCTGCAGGACGCTGGCGTGAAAACCGTGCGTTCCCTGGCTGACATCGGCAAGGCTCTGGCCGAGCTGACTGGCTGGGAAGTCAAGAAGTAATACTGCTACACCCCCCACGCGCACAGAGGCCACCTTCGGGTGGCCTTTGTCGTTTCCGGGGTTTGGGTATTCCTGTGCCGGCCTCTTCGCGGGTACAGGCAACATGGATTTTTCGATGGGTTTGATAGGAATTTTCACGCAGACGAATGTTTAAATCCGAGGATAATTCTTGCTGTCCTCGGTCGCACAGACGACAAACATGTACGCACATCGGACAAGCAGCACTGTGCCAGTGCGTTTGACTGACAAAACAGTTACATTACGCGTTCACTCTGTGCCCGTACCCCAAAAGGGAACGACACGCTAAACGGGTCTGGCCTATCAAGCCGGGCAGCATTTCCCCTCATCCAAAGGGAAATCCCCTCTCGAATCCCGATTTCAGCAGTGTGGTACTACCTTAAATGAAAGTTCTTAAAGGCCAGGATATCCTGGCGCTTGGCTTTATGACGTTTGCGCTTTTCGTGGGCGCTGGCAACATCATCTTCCCGCCTATCGTCGGCCTGCAGTCTGGCCCGCATGTATGGATGGCGGCCCTGGGCTTCCTGGTTACCGCTGTGGGCCTGCCGGTCATCACCGTGGTTGCCCTGGCCAAGGTCGGCGGCGGCATGGATGCCCTGAGCAGCCCCATCGGCAAGTTCTTCGGTGGCCTGCTGGCAGCTGTGTGCTACCTGTCGGTCGGCCCGCTGTTCGCTACCCCGCGCACCGCGACCGTATCGTTCGAAGTGGGCGTTGCGCCGCTGACCGGTGAAAGCCCGTTGGCACTTTTCATCTACAGCCTGGTGTACTTCCTCGTGGTACTGGCTGTGTCCATGTACCCGGGCAAGCTGCTCGATACTGTGGGCCGCTTCCTGGCGCCGTTGAAGATCATCGCCCTGGCGGTGCTGGGCATCGCCGCCTTCGCGCTGCCTGCCGGCACCATTGGCGAAGCGCAGCCGGCCTATGCCGCCGCAGCGTTCTCCAAGGGCTTCTCCGATGGTTACCTGACCATGGACACCCTGGGTGCCCTGGTGTTCGGTATCGTCATCGTCAACGCCATCCGCTCGCGCGGTGTCGAGTCGCCGAAGCTGATCACCCGCTACGCCATCATCGCTGGCCTGATCGCCGGTGTCGGCCTGGCCCTGGTGTACATCAGCCTGTTCCGCCTGGGTGCAACCAGCCACGACATCGCGGCTGACGCCACCAACGGCGCGGCGGTACTGCATGCCTATGTGCAGCATACCTTCGGCTCTCTGGGCAGCGGCTTCCTTGCCGTGCTGATCGCGCTGGCCTGCCTGGTGACCGCGGTTGGCCTGACCTGCGCCTGCGCCGAATACTTCAGCCAGATCCTGCCGCTGTCCTACCGCGCACTGGTGGTTATCCTGGCGGGCTTCTCGCTGCTGATCTCCAACCTCGGCCTGACCAAGCTGATCATGTTCTCGATCCCGGTACTCACGGCGATCTACCCGCCGTGCATCGTGGTGGTAGGGCTCAGCTTCGTGAAGGACCTGTGGAACTCGCCAACCCGCATCCTGGCGCCAGTGATGCTGGTGTCGCTGCTGTTCGGCATGGTCGATGCGATCAAGGGCAGCAGCATTGCCCATGTGCTGCCGGACTTCATGGCCCACCTGCCGCTTGGCGACCAGGGCCTGGCCTGGCTGGTGCCTTCGGTAGTGACCCTGGTTGGCGCCGTGGCCTGCGACCGCATGCTTGGCAAGCCGCGCGAAGCGCTGGCCTGATAGTCGAAGCCTGAGGGCGGCACCGGCCACAAGCCGAAGGGTGCTCGCCAAGGGTGGAAACTCAAGAGCCCCGTATCCGAGAGGATGCGGGGCTTTTTGTTTGCCTGTACCGGCCTCTTCGCGAGCACGCCCGCTCCCACAGGTACAGCGCCAATTCTGAGGTTTGCGCTTGACCTGTGGGA
>NZ_JBNRIJ010000052.1:0-4723 GCF_053557675.1 Pseudomonas sp. XP1
GGCTTGCCCGCTCCTACAGGGACTGCACAAGTCTCGAATCCGGTGCGGGACCTGTGGGAGCGGGCAAGCCCGCGAAGAGGCCGGCACATGCAAAAAATTTTTCAGGCAACGGGTGAGGTAACAGGACGTGGCATCCGTGTAATGAGTGGAAGTGCGATTCATTCGCAGTCATATCCCTCTCACAGGTCAGCGTCCATGAAGTTCACCCCGCGTTGCGTCTCTCTCTGGCTCGGCCTTTCCGCGCTCCCGGCATTCGCTGTCGCCCCCCTGGCCTGTGCCGCCGAGCAGCAGCAGGCGTATACCTTCGCCCAGCCGGCGCAACCCCTTGCCCAGGCACTCGACACCTTCAGCCGCACCACTGGCCAGAGTGTGATCTACACCTTGGAACTGCAAGGCGTGCAGGCGCCGGCGCTGAACGGCAGGTTCAGCGCTGAACAGGCCTTGCAACAGCTGCTGGGCACTACCGGGCTGGCCTGGCGCCGCGTCGATGCACGTACGCTCACCCTCGAAGCAGTGGACACCTCCGGCGCCCTCAACCTGCAGGCCACCACCGTGACCTCGCAACTGGACGACTACAGCTACCAGCCCCCGGCCACGGCCTCGATCATGCGCGGGCAAGGCCCGAGCCAGGACATCCCCCAGGCCATCAACGTGGTACCGGCCCAGGTCATCCGTGACCAGGCCCCGCGCAACCTCGATGACGCCCTGGCCAATGTCAGCGGCATCACCCAGGGCAACAATTTCGGTGGCACCTCCGACACGGTGATGAAGCGCGGCTTCGGCGACAACCGCGACGGCTCGATCATGCGCGATGGCATGCCCATCGTGCAGGGCCGCAGCCTCAACGCCAGCACCGAGCGGGTCGAAGTGCTCAAAGGCCCGGCCTCGCTGCTGTACGGCATCCAGGACCCCGGCGGGGTGATCAATGTGGTCAGCAAGCGCCCGCAACTCGAGCAGTACAACGCCCTGACCGTGCGTGGGTCCACCTATGGTCGCGGCAAGAATGGCAGCGGTGGCGGGTTCGACAGCACCGGTGCGCTGGGCGACAGCAACTTCGCCTATCGCCTGATCGTCGACCACGAAGATGAAGACTACTGGCGCAACTACGGTGTGCACCGCGAATCGCTGGTAGCGCCGTCGCTGGCCTGGCTGGGCGAAGACACCCAGGTGGTACTGGCCTACGAGCACCGCGAATTTCTCTACCCCTTCGACCGTGGCACGGCGTTCGGCAACAACGGCCACCCGCTGGACATCCCGGCCACGCGGCGCCTGGACGAACCCTTCAACGACATGGAGGGGCGTTCCGACCTGTACCGTCTGGAAGTCGACCACCAGCTGGCCGATGACTGGAAGCTGCACTTCGGCTACAGCTTCAACCGCGAAACCTATGATGCCAGCCAGGTGCGGGTGACCGGCGTGAATGAAAAAACCGGCACGCTGTCGCGCAGCATCGACGGCACCCACAACGCCATGAGCCGTGACCAGTTCGCCACCCTGAGCCTGGCCGGCAATGTGGAACTGGCCGGGATGCAGAATGACCTGCTGTTCGGTGTCGATCATGAAGACCGCAAGATTTTCCGCGGTGACATGATCCGGCAGACCGCCCAATCCACCTTCAGCTATACGAATCCGGTCTACGGTCAGGAAGTGGAGGGTACCACCGTAAAAGCCAGTGACAGCGACCAGACCGACAAACTACGCACTGACGCGTTGTTCGTGCAGGACGCGCTGCACCTGGATGATCACTGGATCCTGGTGGCCGGTGCGCGCTTCCAGCAGTTCGACCAGTACGCTGGCCGTGGCCGCCCGTTCAAGGCCAACACCGACATCAATGGCCAGGCGTGGGTGCCGCATGCAGGTATTGTCTACAAGGTGGACGAGCAGCTGTCGTTTTATGGCAGCTATAGCGAGTCGTTCAAGCCCAACTCCACCATCGCGCCGCTGGTCGGCAATGTGGTGCTTGACTCGTCGGTGGCGCCAGAAGAGGGCAAATCGTGGGAACTGGGCGCCAAGCTCGACATACCGGGCCGCCTCACGGGTACCCTGGCGTTGTTCGATATCACCAAGCGCAACGTGCTGGTTTCCAACTTTGATACCAGTACGCGCGAAACGGTGTACAGCAATGCCGGAGAGGTCAGCTCACGGGGTGTCGAGCTGGACCTGACGGGGCAGTTGAGCGAGCGCTGGAGCCTGATTGGCAGCTATGCCTTCACCGATGCTGAAGTGACCAAAGACCCGGCCCTCAAGGGCAACCGCCTGCAGAACGTGGCTCGGCACAGTGGTTCGCTGTCGGCGGTGTATGACTATGGCAGCCTGTTTGGCGGCGACCGCCTGCGTTTGGGGGCCGGTGCGAGATATGTTGGCGAGCGCGCTGGTAACTCGACCAACACTTTCGCCCTGCCGTCCTATACCGTGGCCGATGCCTTTGCCAGCTACGAGACCAGGCTCGACGAGCACAAGGTGCTGTTGCAACTGAACGTGAAGAACCTGTTCGACAAGGTTTATTACAGCTCGGCGGTGAACCAGTACTTTGTGGCCATTGGCGATGCGCGGCAGGTGAGCTTGTCCAGTACCTTCGAGTTCTAGGCCAGCCTGTCCCGGCCTCTTCGCGGCTAAAGCCGCTCCCACAGTTACTGCACTGCCCTTGAGGGTGGCGCGGGTCCCTCTGGGAGCGGCCTTAGCCACGAATGGCCGCACGGTATTCGCCAGGCGTTGCACCGACCGCCTGGCGGAACCGGTTGCTGAAATGGCTGGCACTGGCAAAACCGCACAAAAGGGCAATCTCCCCCAGCGGCATCCCGCCCAGCCGCAGCATTTGGCAGGCCCGGTGCAGCCGCCGGGCCAGCAGGTACTGGTGCGGTGGCAGCCCGAAGCTGGCGCGAAACATGCGCGCAAAGTGGTATTCGGACAGGTTGCAGCGCAGGGCCAGCTCGCCCAAGGTAATGGGCTGGTCCAGGTGCGCTTCGATGTAGTCGACCAGTTGCCGGCGCAGGCTCGGTGCCAGCCCGCCTTTCAGGCGCAGGCCCTGGCGCAGCCCGACCTGGTTGAGCAGCGCATGGTCGACGATCTCGTGCGCCAGGCTGCTGGCCAGCAAGCGTTCGCCAGGTTCGTCCCAGTCCAGGGTTATCAGCTGGCGAAAGCGCTTGGCCTGCTGCGGGTCATCGAGAAAGGTCGCCTCCTGCAGTTGCAGCTCACGCGGTTCACGGTCGAGCAGGCGCACGCAGCCCAGAGCGAACTGCGCCTCGCTGACATACAGGTGCGCCAGGCGGATCGCGCCATTGACCACCCAGTTCGATTCCTGCCCGGCCGGCATCACGCACAGCTTGTCGGGTGCCCCTTTTTCGCCGGGGCGCTGGCGGCGAAAGGTACCGGTGCCGTCGGCGATGTAGCACGACAGGGTGTGATGGCTCGGTGCCTGGTAATCGCGGGCGTCGTCGCGGTTGCTCCACAACGCTGCCGCCAACCCGTCGCCCAGGTGCGCGCTCAGCTCCAGCCGAGCGTGGGGCGAGGCGTGCATGGCGTTGAACACTTGCAGTTGGGTGAGTGGCGTCATGGGTGGTTCCTCTTGCCAGCCATCCTACTGCGCCTTGGGCAGGCTTACAGCTACCCGAGGGACAAATGCGCAAGTTTGTGCAAGCGCGTGGGTGTTCGACAGGAGAACACTGAAATGCCTCGGCGAGGGCTGCGCCCTCGATTCGCGGCTTTAGCCGCGAAGCGCCGGGCACCGATCCTGAAAGGCCCAAGGAACCGCCGCCATGAACCTGTCACTCTACCTGTTAACCGTCCTGATCTGGGGCACCACCTGGATCGCCCTGAAACTCCAGCTGGGTGTTGTCGCCATTCCGGTCTCGATCGTCTACCGCTTCGCCTTGGCTGGGCTGATCCTGTTCGCCTTCCTGTTGCTCACCCGTCGGCTGCAGCCGATGAACCGGCGTGGTCACCAGATCTGTCTGGCCCAGGGCCTGTGCCTGTTCTGCGTCAACTTCATCTGCTTCCTCAGCGCCAGCCAGTGGATTGCCAGCGGCCTGATCGCCGTGGTGTTCTCCACAGCCACCCTGTGGAATGCACTCAATGCGCGGATCTTCTTCGGCCAGAAAATCGCCGGCAATGTGCTCGGCGGCGGCGCTTTGGGGCTACTTGGTCTGGGCCTGCTGTTCTGGCCCGAGCTGTCCCACCACGCGGCCAGCCGCGAAACCCTGTACGGCCTTGGCCTGGCGCTGCTCGGTACGCTGTGCTTCTCGGCCGGCAACATGCTGTCGAGCATGCAGCAGAAGGCCGGGCTCAAACCCATGACCACCAATGCCTGGGGCATGGTCTACGGGGCGGTGATGCTGGCGGTGTTCTGCGTGGTCAGCGGCGTGCCATTCAGCATCGAGTGGAACGTGCGGTACATCGGCTCGTTGCTGTACCTGGTGGTGCCGGGATCGGTGATCGCCTTTACCGCCTACCTGACCCTGGTCGGGCGCATGGGGCCGGAGCGGGCAGCTTACTGCACGGTGCTGTTCCCGTTGGTGGCGTTGAATGTGTCGGCAGTGGCCGAGGGGTATCAGTGGACGGCACCGGCCTTGTTGGGGTTGGTGGCGGTGATGGCGGGGAATGTGCTGGTGTTTCGCAAGCCCAAGGCCAGGGTGGCTGAGGGTGTAGTGGTGGCCAAATAGGTGATGGGTTGCCTGTGCCGGCCCTTTCGCGGGCTCGCCCGCTCCCACAAGTACTGCACAGGCCC
>NZ_JBNRIJ010000052.1:4794-12472 GCF_053557675.1 Pseudomonas sp. XP1
GGCAGGCAGCAGAGGGCGATCAGCCCTTCCACACCTGCGGGTTCACCAGATCCCGCGGCCGCTCACCCAGCAGCGCCGCACGCAGGTTGTCGATTGCCCGGTTGGCCATGGCCTCGCGGGTTTCGGCAGTGGCCGAACCAACATGCGGCAAGGTCAGGGCATTGGGCAGCTTGAACAGCGGCGAATCGCTCAGCGGCTCTTTCTCGTACA
This sequence comes from Pseudomonas sp. XP1, assembly GCF_053557675.1. NCBI lineage: Bacteria > Pseudomonadati > Pseudomonadota > Gammaproteobacteria > Pseudomonadales > Pseudomonadaceae > Pseudomonas > Pseudomonas sp. XP1. The sequence goes on from NZ_JBNRIJ010000052.1 coordinate 5,005, forward strand.
CATCCAGGCCCGCACCGCGAATGGTGCCGTTCTGCAGCGCCTCGATCAGCGCAGCCTCGTCCACCACCGGCCCGCGGGCGATGTTGATCAGGAACGCGCTCGGCTTCATCAGTTGCAACTCACGCGCACCTATCAGTTTGCGGGTGGCATCGGACAACGGCACCACGATGCAGACAAAGTCGGCTTCGCTCAGCAGTTGCTCCAGGCTGCGGAACTGTGCCCCCAGCTCTTGCTCCAGTGCGGTCTTGCGGCTGTTGCCGGAGTAGATGACCGGCATGTTGAAACCGAACCGGCCACGGCGGGCAATGGCGGCACCGATGTTGCCCATGCCGACGATGCCCAGGGTCTTGCCGTGCACATCACTGCCGAAGTGGGCCGGGCCTACGGTAGCTTGCCAGTTGCCGGCCTTGGTCCAGGCGTCCAGTTCGGCGGTGCGGCGGGCGCAGCCCATGATCAGCGAAAAGCCCAGGTCGGCGGTGCTTTCGGTCAGCACGTCGGGAGTGTTGGTCAGGGCGATGCCGCGTTCGTTGAAGTAGTCCAGGTCGTAGTTGTCGTAGCCGACCGACACGCTGGATACCACTTCCAGCCTGGCCGCTCCTTCGAGTTGCGCCCGGCCGAGCTTGCGGCCAACGCCGATCAGGCCATGGGCTTCGGGCAGGGCTTCGTTGAACTGGGCGTTGATATCGCCGAGCTTGGGGTTCGGCACGATCACGTTGAAGTCTTGCTGCAGGCGTTCGGCCATGGCCGGGGTGATACGGCTGAAGGCCAGGACGGTCTTTTTCATCGGGCAACTTCTCTGCAAGGCGGTGGGGCGGTGGTGGTTTCTTCGCGGGTGAACCCGCTCCCACAGGTATTGCACAGGCCTGGAAGGCAGTGGTGTACCTGTGGGAGCGGGTTTACCCGCGAAGAGGCCGGCAATGGTTAGCAACCTACCATTGTCCGCCCCCGCAATGCAGCAGCTTTTTAATTGGCGATCATCACCTGATGGGTTTTCAGGTCTGCCTCATGGGCTGCCAGAATCTCCGGCAGCGAGTTGCGCAGGTACTCGACCCAAGTCTTGATCTTGGCATCCAGGTACTGCCGCGACGGGTAGATGGCGTACAGGTTCAGTTCCTGCAGCCGGTACTCGGGCAGCACCCGTACCAGGCTGCCATCGCGCAGGCCGTCGATGGCCGAATAGATCGGCAGCACGCCCACGCCCATGCCGCTGCGAATCGCAGTTTTCATGGCATCGGCAGTATTGACCATGAACGGCGAGCTGGTGATGTTGACCATCTCCTGGCCTTCCGGCCCATCGAACAGCCACTTTTCCAACGGGATCACCGGGCTGACCATGCGCAGGCAGGCATGCTTGAGCAGGTCGGAAGGCTTGTGCGCAACGCCGTGGCGGGCAATGTAGGCGGGCGAGGCGCAGACGATGCTGTAGGTGATGCCCAGGCGCTGGGACACGAACCCGGAGTCGGGCAGTTCGGTGGCCAGCACGATGGAAACGTCATAGCCCTCGTCGAGCAGGTCGGGCACGCGGTTGGCCATGGTCAGGTCGAAGGTCACGTCCGGGTGCGATTCGCGGTAGCGGGCGATGGCGTCGACCACGAAGTGCTGACCGACCCCGGTCATCGAGTGCACCTTCAATTGCCCGGCCGGGCGGGCATGTGCGTCGCTTGCCTCGGCCTCGGCTTCTTCGACATAGGTAAGAATCTGTTCGCAACGCATCAGGTAGCGCTTGCCGGCTTCGGTCAGCGCAATGCGGCGGGTAGTACGGTTGAGCAGCCTTGTTTGCAGATGGGCTTCCAGGTTGGAGACCGCCCGCGACACGTTCGCGGTGGTCGTATCCAGTTGCCCGGCGGCAGCGGTAAAACTGCCAAGTTGGGCTACGCAACTGAAAGCACGCATGTTTTGCAGGGTGTCCATGGGTCACTCTCGATGTAGAGGACAAAATTGTGTCACGAAGTAACGTAAAAGAGATGAAAAGTTGCCTTCGACCAAAGGCGGATTATCGCTGTTTTGGTAACAAAGATTCGCAGGAATCCACGCTTATCGCCAGTGCTGCCGCCCCCTAGAATTGCCCGGCCCCTCCAACTCTTCCTCGGGAAATCGCAGCTGTGCCGCGTCGCATCATCAGAACGCTCAGTGCGTTCAGTGCCTGTGCCCTTGCCCTCACCTTGAGCGGCTGTATCGGAACCTGGGGCATTGCCCCGCAAAGCAAGACGCTGCAAGCCAACAACCTGAACACCGACGCGGCCATACGCGAAGCCGCGACCGACGCCCACTGGCCCGACCAGCAGTGGTGGCACGCCTATGGCGACCCACAGCTGGACCGCTGGGTTGCCCTGGCCGTGGCCGGCAGCCCAAGCCTGGCCATGGCTGCGGCGCGGGTACGCGAAGCCAAGGCCATGGCCGGCGTGGTCGAGTCGGCGGAAAAACTCCAGGCCAATGGCCAGGCCACGCTCAAGCGTCACAACTGGCCTGAAGACCAGTTCTACGGCCCGGGCGCGCTGTCCGGCGCCAATACCTGGGACAACAACGCCGCCATTGGCTTCAGCTATGCACTCGACCTGTGGGGCCGCGAACGCAATGCCAGCGAGCAGGCCGTGGATCAGGCGCACATGAGTGTGGCCGAAGCCCGCCAGGCGCAGCTGGAGCTGCAGAACAACGTGGTGCGCGCCTACATCCAGCTGAGCCTGCACTTCGCCCAGCGCGATATCGTCAAGGCCGAGCTGGACCAGCAGGAGCAGATTCTGGCCTTGGCCAAGCGCCGGCTGGATGCAGGCATCGGTACTCATTTCGAAGTCAGCCAGGCCGAAGCGCCGTTGCCGGAAACCCATCGCCAGCTCGACAGCCTGGACGAAGAAATTGCCCTGGCCCGTAACCAGCTGGCCGCCCTGGCAGGCAAGGGCCCGGGGGAAGGCGCACAGTTGCAGCGCCCGAGCCTGGCCCTGGCCGCGCCGCTGAAGCTGCCGTCGAATCTGCCGGCCGAACTGGTCGGCCAGCGCCCCGACGTGGTCGCCAGCCGTTGGCAGGTGGCCGCCCAGGCGCGGGGTATCGATGTTGCCCATGCCGGCTTCTTCCCCAACGTAGACCTGGTCGGCAGCCTCGGCTTCATGGCAACCGGTGGTGGCCCGCTGGAATTCCTCACCGGGCGCAAGTTCAACTACAACGTCGGCCCGGCCATCAGCCTGCCGATCTTCGACGGCGGCCGCCTGCGCTCGCAGCTGGGCGTGGCCTCTGCGGGCTATGACATGGCAGTGGCGCGCTACAACCAGACCGTGGTCGGTGCGCTGAAGAACATCTCCGACCAGCTGATTCGCCGTGAGTCGATGAAAGAGCAGTCGCACTTCGCCGCTGAGTCGGTCGCGGCTGCGCAGAAAACCTACGACATCGCCATGGTCGCCTTCCAGCGTGGCCTTACCGACTACCTCAACGTGCTCAACGCCCAGACCTTGCTGTTCCGCCAGCAGCAGGTGCAACAGCAGGTGCAGGCCGCCCGCCTGATTGCCCATGCCGAGTTGGTCACTGCCTTGGGCGGCGGCTTGCAGGCTGGCCAGGACGTGCCGAAAGAGGAGCGCCAGGCCGCACCGAAAACCCCGGCCACCCTGGCCATTTTCGACAAGAAGCCGGATAACGCCGAATGAGCACCTCAAGTTTGCCCGTGCGCTGGCTGCAGAGCCTGGAATGGCGCCGGGGCTTCTTTGCCTGGGCACGCACCGACGGGGTGACCTGGGTGTACATCTTCAAGGTGCTGGCCGCCGCGTTCATCACCCTGTGGCTGGCCATGCGCCTGGAGCTGCCCCAACCGCGCACGGCGATGATCACCGTGTTCATCGTCATGCAGCCGCAAAGCGGGCATGTGTTCGCCAAGAGCTTCTACCGGGTGCTCGGCACCCTGGCCGGCTCGGCGATGATGGTGGCGCTGATCGCCATATTCCCGCAGAACACCGAGCTGTTCCTGCCCAGCCTGGCCCTGTGGGTAGGCCTTTGTTCGGCCGGTGCCATGCGCTACCGCACCTTCCGCGCCTATGGCTTCGTGCTGGCCGGCTACACCGCGGCGATGATCGGCCTGCCGGTGCTGGAACACCCTGATCAGGCGTTCATGGCGGCGGTATGGCGGGTGCTGGAAATCGCCCTGGGCATTCTGGTGTCGACCTTCGTCAGCGCGGCGATTCTGCCGCAGTCGGCCAGTGCCGCCATGCGCAACGCCCTGTATCAGCGCTTTGGCGTGTTCGCCGGAGTGGTGGTCGAGGCCCTGCGCGGCGAAAGCCAGCGGGACCGCTTCGAGAGCAGCAACGTGCGCTTCGTCGCTGAAGCAGTGGGCCTGGAGAGCCTGCGCAACGTAACCGCCTTCGAAGACCCGCACATGCGCCGGCGCTCTGGTCGCCTGGTGCGCATGAACAGCGAGTTCATGGCCATTACCACACGCTTCAATGCCCTGCATCGTTTGCTGGAGCGCCTGCGCGCCCGCGGCCCGCTGCAGATCGTCGGCGCCATCGAGCCGGGCCTGAACACCCTCGTGGAGCTGTTGCAGCCCTACGTGGGCCGGGCGCTGACCGACGCCGATGCGCTGCGCCTGACCCTGGAGCTGGCCGCTTACAAGGAAGGCCTGCAGGCACAGGTGCGCGGCCTGCGCGCCGAGTACCTGGCAACCGAGCCGAGCGAGTCCGACCTGCTCGACTTCCACACTGCCTTCGAGCTGCTCTACCGCTTCGTCGACGAGATGTACAGCTACGCCGAAACCCACGCCTCGCTGGCCGCGCACCGGCACGAGCGCGAGCAGTGGAGTGAGCCCTATGTGGCGCAGACCAGCTGGTTGGTATCGTTGGCCGCCGGTGTGCGCGCCTCGGCGGTGCTGTTGCTGCTGGGCAGCTACTGGTTGTTCAGCGACTGGCCCAGCGGCGCCATGATGACCCTGATCGCCACCGTCACCGTGGGCCTGTCGGCGGCCTCGCCGAACCCCAAGCGCATGTCGTTCCAGATGGCCTGCGGCACGGCGATCGGTGCCTTCGTCGGCTTCTTCGAAACCTTTTTCGTGTTCCCCTGGATCGACGGTTTCCCGCTGCTGTGCATGGTCCTGGCGCCGGTGTTCGTGTTGGGGGCGTTCCTTTCGTCACGGCCGGCCTATGCCGGCTATGGCATAGGCCTGCTGGTGTTCTTCGCCATCGGTTCGGTGCCGAACAACCTCACCGTGTATGACCCATACACCTTCATCAACGACTACATCGGCATGGTCATCGGCATGTTCGTTTGTGCCGCTGCCGGGGCGATCATCCTGCCGCCCAACAGCCGCTGGCTGTGGAGCCGCCTGGAGCAGGAACTGCGCGAGCAGGTGCTGTTCGCCATCAGCGGCCGCCTGCGCGGCATCGGTACCGCCTTCGAAAGCCGCACCCGAGACCTGCTGCACCAGGCGTATGGCCTGGCAGCCGGCAAGCCGCAGGTACAGAGCCAGTTGATGGGCTGGATGTTCACCGTGCTGGAAATCGGCCACGCCATCATCGAGCTACGCAAGGAACAGGCCCGTGCGCCGGTGCACCCGGCCTACGCCGAGTCGCAGCCCTGGCGCCAGGCGATCCGCGTGATGGGCCGTGCCCTGGCCCGGTTGTTCCTGCAGCCCAGCGCCAGCAACCACGAACGCGCGCTGGTGGCGGTGGACCACGCCATCTCCCGCGTGCAGGCAACCGACGAGCCCTTCGCCCGCCACTTCGACACTTCGGTGCTGCGCCGCGCGCAAAGCTACCTGCACTTCATCCGTTCTTCCCTGCTCGACCCACAGTCGCCGTTGGCACCGGCGAAAGGACTGCACGATGCTCCGTGAAACCATGCCCCGTGAAATCGCTTTCCATGGCGTGTACATGCCCACCATGACCTTGATGTTCCTGTTCGCCCTGGGCCTGGCCTGGGGCCTGGACCGGTTCATTGCCAGCCATGATGGCTACCGCTTCTTCTGGCACCCGGCGCTGCTGCGCCTGAGCCTGTTCGTCTGCCTGTTCGGCGCTTTGGCGCTGTCGCTCTACTGGTGAGAATCCTTCGATGAAAAAGTTCTTCAGCCTGATCGCCACCCTGTTGGTGCTTGCCGCTGCCGTGGTGATCGGTCGCCAGTTGTGGCTGCACTACATGACCACGCCATGGACCCGCGACGGCCGTGTGCGTGCCGACATCATCAACGTCGCTGCCGATGTGCCTGGCTATGTGGTGGACGTGCCGGTCAAGGACAACCAGCGGGTGAAGAAGGGCGACCTGCTGATCCAGATCGACCCCGAGCACTACCAGCTGGCGGTCGACCAGGCCAAGGCGCTGGTCGCTTCGCGCAAGGCCACCTGGGAGATGCGCAAGGTCAACGCCAAGCGCCGTGCCGACATGGACAACCTGGTGATCTCCAAGGAAAACCGCGACGACGCCAGCAACATCGCCAACTCCGCCCAGGCGGACTACCAGCAGGCCCTTGCCGAACTGGCCGCCGCCGAACTGAACCTCAAGCGCACGCATATCGTGGCCACGGTGGACGGCTACGTGACCAACCTGAATATCCACAAGGGTGACTATGCGCGTACCGGTGAAGCGGTGATGGCGGTGGTCGACGAGAACTCGTTCTGGGTGTACGGGTTCTTCGAGGAGACCAAGCTGCCGCATGTGAAGGTGGGTGACCAGGCCGAGCTGCAGATGATGAGCGGCGAGCGCATCAAGGGCCACGTGGAGAGCATCGCCCGTGGCATCTATGACCGCGACAACCCACAGAGCCGCGAGTTGATCGCCGATGTGAACCCGACTTTCAACTGGGTGCGGCTGGCGCAGCGGGTGCCGGTGCGCATTCATATCGATGAAGTGCCGGACGGGTTTTTGCTGGCAGCGGGGACGACTTGTACGGTGGTGGTGAAGCCGAGTTCGCCTTGATAAATATGTCGCCTGGGATCAAGCGCTGTGCGGGCGGCGTTCGATCTCAGGCGATATACCTCTCAAGTCATGCACTCGCCGCCCCCACCAACACCGGCACCTTCACCCGATCAATCACCTTCGCGCTGATCGACGGGTCCAGCATCCGCCCCAGCCGTGACAGGTGGCGGTGGCCCATGATGATCAGTTCACAATTCAGTTCCTGCGCCTTGGCCACGATTGCCTCGACCGGCTGCCCGGCCACCATGCAGCCCCGGCTGGCGAAGCCGGCTTGCTGCAACTCGCGCACCGCCTCGGCCACTGCCTGGTCGGCCTGGTGCTGCTCTTCGCAGGCGGCGGGGTATTCTTCCAGTTCTTCCGCGGTGTAGGGCGCGGGTTGATCGTGGACGGCGAAGGTAGAGTCGATGGCCAGCAGCACATGCAGTTCGTGTTCGCCGGGGCGGCAGTAGTGGCGGGCGAGGGTGAGCAGGGCAGTGGATGCAGGGGAGGCGTCGATGGCGATCAGGACAGGGCTGGGCATGTGGAATCCTTTTTTCAGGCTGGCTAAGCATTTGCCTGTACCGGCCCTATCGCCGGGGAGCCCCCC
>NZ_JBNRIJ010000052.1:12604-13729 GCF_053557675.1 Pseudomonas sp. XP1
CAGTACAGGCACTGCAAATCTTATGACCCAATCACCGTCCAAAATAAATGCCCCACCACGCACGAGCGCATTGCGTCTGGTGCATTCCACCAACCTGCTACCATCGCCATTCCTCACAGCTGTAACGGAAAGCGGCCATGCAACTCCCGGACATGAACCTGCTCGTCGCCCTCGATGCCCTGCTCGACGAGGGCAGCGTGGTTGGCGCGGCGCAGCGCATGAACCTGAGCCCGGCGGCGATGAGCCGGACCCTGGGGCGTATCCGCGATGCGTTGGGTGACCCGATCTTGGTGCGTGCCGGTCGCGGCCTGGTGCCGACACCGCGGGCGCTGGCCCTGCGCGAGCAGGTGGCGGCGTTGGTGGAGCAGGCCGGCGAGGTGTTCCGCAGTGCCGGCGAGGTCGACCTGCCCAAGCTTGACCGGGCCTTCAACATCCGCACCAACGACCTGTTCATCGCCCTGTACGGCGCCCAGCTGCTGCGGCGCATGCACGAGCAGGCACCGCGCACGGTGCTGCGCTTCGTGCCGGAAAGCCCCGGCGGCGATGATGACAGCGTGCTGCGCGACGGACGTACCGACCTGATCATAAGCTCGACCGTGGACCTGGGCCCGGAGATCAAGGTGCAGAGCCTGTTCCAGACCTACTACGTGGGCCTGGCGCGGCGTGACCACCCAATCTTCGAGCAGCCGATCACGCCGACCAGTTTTGCCAGTTATCCACAGATCAGCGTGTCCCGCCGTGGTCGGGCCAACGGGCCGATCGATGTGGAGCTGGCCAACTTCAAGGTGCAGCGGCGGGTGGCGCTGATCACCCCGAGCTTTCACTCGGCGCTGTTCTCGCTGCCGGATTCCGACCTGATCCTGCCGATGCCGGCGAACATCCTCAACAGCGTGCACAAGCTTGGGCTGCCGCTGCGCTCGTTCCAGATCCCGGTGCCGCTGGAGCGGGTGAACGTGCTGCAGGCATGGCACCCACGGTTTCACAATGACCCGGCGCATCGCTGGTTGCGGCAGACCCTGAAGGCTTGCTGCAGTGTCGACCCTTGAGTGATGTTCTGCCTGGGCCGGCCTTTTCGCGGGTGAACCCGCTCCCACAGGACATCACAAGCCTTGAGAGGTGTGTTGT
>NZ_JBNRIJ010000052.1:13839-18006 GCF_053557675.1 Pseudomonas sp. XP1
CGACCTTCTTAGACTTGCTCCAGTCGCAAATTTGTTGCTGGAGATGTCTGCCCATGAGTTCCCTGTCCGCCCAGTCTGCCGCGATTGCCGCCGCCCCCGCGCCGGCCGCGCCTGCGCAGACTGCGTTCGGCCTGCAGGTAGTGGTCGGGCTGTTCGGTGTGCTGCTGGCCGTGCTGTGCGCGGGCCTCAACGAGTCGGTAACCAAGATCTCCCTGGCCGATATCCGTGGTGCCATGGGCATCGGTGCCGACGAAGGCGCCTGGCTGCTGGCGGTCTACAGCGCCGCTTCGGTCTCGGCCATGGCCTTCGCGCCATGGCTGGCCACCACGTTCTCGCTGCGGCGCTTCACCATGAGCGCCATCTGCCTGTTTGCCGTGCTCGGCCTGCTGCAACCGTTCGCCCCAAACCTGCACAGCCTGATGTTGCTGCGTGTACTTCAAGGCTTCGCCTCTGGCGCCTTGCCGCCCATGTTGATGAGCGTTGCCCTGCGCTTCCTGCCACCGGGCATCAAGGTTTATGGCCTGGCCTGCTATGCCCTCACCGCCACCTTCGGCCCCAACCTCGGCACGCCGCTGGCAGGGCTGTGGACTGAATACGTCGGTTGGCAGTGGGCGTTCTGGCAGATCATCCTGCCTTCGGCGCTGGCCATGTTCTGCGTCGGTTGGGGCCTGCCGCAGGACCCGCTGCGCCTGGAGCGCTTCAAGCAGTTCGACTGGCGCGGCCTGCTGCTCGGCCTGCCGGCCATCAGTAGCATCGTGCTGGGCCTGTCGCTGGGTGACCGCTGGGGCTGGTTCGATTCGCCGCTGATCTGCTGGCTGCTCGGCGGTGGCCTGCTGTTGCTGGTGCTGTTCATGTTCAACGAATGGTCCGAGCCGCTGCCGTTCTTCCAGTTGCGCATGCTGTCGCGGCGCAACCTGAGTTTCGCCCTGGTGACCCTGGCCGGTGTGCTGATCGTGCTCTCGGGTGTTGGCAGCATTCCGTCAGCCTACCTGGCGCAGATCCAGGGCTACCGGCCTGCGCAGACCAGCCCGCTGATGATGCTGGTGGCCATGCCGCAGTTGATCGCCCTGCCGCTGACGGCGGCGCTGTGCAACATCCGCGCGGTGGACTGCCGTTGGGTACTGGGCATCGGCCTGGCGATGCTGGCGCTGTCCTGTGTCGGCAGCAGCCTGCTGACCAGCGAGTGGATCCGAGGCGACTTCTACCCGTTCTACCTGCTGCAGGTGTTCGGCCAGCCGATGGCGGTGCTGCCGCTGCTGATGCTGTCCACCAACGGCATGACCCCGCAGGAAGGCCCGTTCGCCTCCAGCTGGTTCAACACCGTCAAGGGCCTGGCCGCAGTGATCGCCGGTGGCCTGCTGGACGCCTTGGGCACCCTGCGCCGGCACTTCCATTCCAACCACCTGGTGGACAGCCTGGGCAACGCCCCGCTGGTCGACGATAACGCAGCCGGCCTGGCCAGGCGCATCCACGATCAGGCGTTGGTGCTGACCTCGGCCGACCTCTACCTGGTCATGGCCTGCATTGCCGTGGCCCTGATCTGCCTGATTCCTTTCGTGCCTACCCGGGTCTATCCACCGCGCGCGGTGGCTTGAACCCTGGATGAATTCGAGAACCACTGAAATGACCAACAACCGCAAAACCCTGTTCATCGGCTCGGTGCTTGCCGTGGCCGTCCTGGCCGGCATCGTCGGCCCCTGGATGTTCGGCAGCGACCATCGCCAGAGCACCAATGACGCCTATGTGATCGCCGACTACACAGTGGTCGCGCCCAAGATCGCCGGCTTCATCAAGGAGGTGCTGGTGGAGGACAACCAGCAGGTCAAGGCCGGCCAGTTGCTGGCGACCATCGATGACCGTGACTACCAGGCCGCGCTGGATGCCGCGAAGGCGCAGTTGCTGGTGGCCCAGGCACAAAGCGCCGATGCCCGTGCCACCCTCGAGCGCCAGGCTTCGCTGATCGCCCAGGCTGAGGCTGCAGTCAAAGCGGCCCAGGCCGAAGCTGCGTTCGCCGATCATGAGGTCAACCGCTACAGCCGTCTGGCCGAGCAGGGTGCCGGCACAGTGCAGAACGCCCAGCAGGCGCGCAGCGGGGTCGACCAGGCCCGCGCACGCCTGGCCAATGCCCAGGCGGCACTGGTAGCGGCGCGCAAGCAGGTGGATATCCTTGCCGCCCAGGTTGCCAGTGCCGACGGCCAGCTGAAACGCGCCGAGGCGGGGCTGGAAAAGGCCCAGCTCGATTTGTCCTACACCCGCATCACCGCGCCGGTGGACGGCATGGTCGGCGAGCGCGCCTTGCGTGTGGGTGCCTACGTCAACCCGGGCGCCCGCCTGCTGTCGGTGGTGCCATTGCAACAGGCCTATGTGGTAGGCAACTTCCAGGAAACCCAGCTGACCCACGTACAGCCTGGCCAGGCCGTGAGCATCAGCGTCGATACCTTTGCCGGCGAGAAACTGCAGGGCCATGTGGACAGCATCGCTCCGGCCACCGGCGTGACATTCGCTGCGGTCAAGCCCGACAACGCTACCGGCAACTTCACCAAGGTGGTACAGCGCATTCCGGTGAAGATCGTTTTCGATGACGGCCAGCCGCTGCTTGCCCGCCTGCGCGTAGGCATGTCGGTGGAGGCGACCATCGACACCCGTGGCGACAAGCTGGACGGCAAAGAGGTAAGCGCACGATGAAACCGGCATCACGCTTGAGCCCTTTGCTGCTGGCCGCATTGATGGCTGGCTGCACCCTGGGCCCGGACTTCCAGCGCCCTGACAGCCAGGCAGCGCAACAGTGGGCGCCGCTGCAAGGCGAGGTGGCGGCCAGCCAGCCGCAGGCCGAACCGCTGGAACTGCGCTGGTGGGAGAGCTTCCACGATGCCCGCCTGAGTGCCTTGATCCAGCGTGTTGCCGAGCGCAACCTCGACCTGCAGATGGCCAGCGCCCGCCTGCTGCAAAGCCGCGCCCTGCGCAGCACCGTGGCAGCCGACCAAGTACCGTCGGTGGACGTAAACGCCGGCTACAGCCGCGCGCGCAACAGTGCCGAAGGCCTGAGTGACCCGTCCGGCAAGGCGGGCAAGGAAGCCTTCAACCTCTGGCAGGGCGACCTGGTGGCCGGTTGGGAGCTGGACCTGTGGGGCCGTGTGCGGCGCCAGGTCGAGGCTGCCGATGCCACGGTCGAGGTAGCCGAGAACGACCGCCGCGGCGTGTTGCTGGCATTGCTTTCGGAAACCGCCGGCAACTACATCCAGCTGCGCGCCGTGCAGCACACCATCGATGTGACCCGCGACAACCTCAAGGTCGCCCAGCACAGCCTGAAGTTGTCCGAAAACCGCCAGGCCGAAGGTGTCGCCACGCGTCTGGACGTGGCCCAGGCCAATGCCCAGGTCGCCTCGATCGAGTCTCGCCTTCCAACCCTGGAAGCGCGGCGCGATGACCTGATCAACGCCCTCAGCCTGCTTGCCGCCGAACCGCCGCGCAGCCTGCAGGCCGAGTTGCTGCAGGGCGGCGAACTGCCTGCGCCGCAGCAGAAGTTCGCCATTGGCTTGCCGTCCGAACTGGCCGAGCGCCGCCCGGACATTCGCCAGGCCGAGGCCCGCCTGCATGCCGCCACTGCCAGCATTGGCGTGGCCAAGGCTGACTTCTACCCCAGCATTCGGCTGTCGGGCAATGTCGGGTTCCAGGCCATGCAGCTGTCCGATTTCGGCGCCTGGGATTCGCGCCGTTTCGCCTTTGGGCCGCAGCTGTCGCTGCCGATCTTCGAGGGTGGCCGGCTCAAGGGCACCCTGGAACTGCGCGAGGCGCAGCAGCAGGAAGCGGCGCTGAACTACCGCAAGGTGGTGCTGGGTGCCTGGCATGAAATCGACGATGTGCTACGCCTGTACAACGCCAGCCAACTGCGCCGCGACCACCTGGCCGAGGCGGTGCGGCAGAACCGCATCGCCCTGGAAACTGCCCAGCGCCAGTATGTGGAAGGGGCAGTGGACTTTCTCAACGTGCTGACAGTGCAGGGTGCCTTGCTGGCCAGCGAGGAGCAGTGGATCGACAGTTCGGCGGCGGTGTCGCAGGCGCTGGTGGGGCTGTACAAGGCCCTGGGTGGTGGCTGGCAGGCGTTTGATGAGCAGCCAGCGAAGAAAGCATAAAGCCGGGGGCCGCTTTGCGGCCCATCGCCGGGGA
>NZ_JBNRIJ010000052.1:18087-19033 GCF_053557675.1 Pseudomonas sp. XP1
GGAGCTGGCTTGCCGGCGATGGGCTGCAAAGCAGCCCCCTGCGATTCCCCAGACAGATGAGGAGGCACAGATGCACATTTCCCTGAACGGCAAGCGCGCCATCGTCAGCGGCTCCACCGCGGGCATCGGCCTGGCCATCGCCATCGGCCTGGCCGAAGCGGGGGCCGAGGTGGTCCTCAACGGTCGCACCCAGGCCCGGGTCGACGAAGCTCTCAAAGTTGTGCGCGAACGCCTGCCACAGGCGCGCATCATCGGCATCGCTGCCGACCTGGGCACCCAGGCTGGTGCGCAGCAGCTTTTCGACCAGGTGCCGCACACCGACATACTGGTCAACAACCTGGGCATCTTCGAGCCCAAGCCGTTTTTCGAGATCGAGGATGAGGACTGGCAGCGTTTCTTCGACGTCAATGTGCTCAGCGCCGTTCGCCTGTCGCGTCACTATGCCCAGGGCATGGCCGAGCGCAAATGGGGGCGGGTGGTGTTCCTGTCCAGTGAGTCGGCGCTGCAGATTCCGACCGAGATGATTCATTACGGCATGACCAAGACTGCGTTGCTGGCGGTGTCGCGCGGGTTGGCCGAGACGCTGGCTGGTACCGGGGTGACGGTGAATTCGGTGCTGCCGGGGCCCACACGCTCGGAGGGGGTGGGTGATTTCTTTGCCAAGCTGGCCGAGGAGCAGGGGGTGTCGACTGAAGAACTGGAGGCCAACTTCCTGGCTGAGCACCGGCCGACCTCGCTGATCAAGCGGCTGGCGACGGTGGAGGAGGTGGCGAACATGGTGGTGTACCTGGCGTCGATGCAGGCCAGTGCTACCACCGGGGCTGCCTTGCGGGTGGATGGCGGGGTGCTGCGTTCCATTGCCTGATCTGTTTTGCCTGTACCGGCCTCTTCGCGGGTAAACCCGCTCCCACAGGGATCGCACAGGCCTCAAATTCTGTGGGGTACC
>NZ_JBNRIJ010000052.1:19129-20029 GCF_053557675.1 Pseudomonas sp. XP1
CGCCCAGTCCAGCACCCGCCGTGGCAGTAACCGGGCCATCAACGGCAACGCCATGCTGCCATTGCCCAACCGCACCATCGCCGGCACCGGCGACTTCCCGACCGCCGCCAGCACGCCCTGGGCAAACACTGCCGCCGAGGTGGGCTTGTCCTGCGAAGCCCGTGCCCGTGCCTGCACGTGCTCGCGCAACGGCCACCACGCCGAGTCCGCCGCCAGCACCTGCTCGGCCTGACGCTGGGCATTGCTGGCGAACTGCGAGGCAATCGCCCCAGGCTGCACTTCCATCACCCGCACCCCAAACGGCGCCAATTCCAGGCGCAATGCATCGCTCAGTGCATGCACGGCTGCTTTCGAGGCGCAGTAGGCGCCGGCGAACGGGGTGACCAGCACGCCTGATACGCTGCCGATGTTCACCACCAGGCCCCGTGAGCGGCGTAGCTGTGGGAACAATGCGCGAGTAACGCCGGCCACGGCGAATACGTTGGTTTCGAACTGCTGGCGCAGGGCATCCACACCGCCATCGAGCAGCGGGCCCATGGCGCCGTAGCCGGCGTTGTTGATCAAGATATCGAGGTTTACCAGTTCCTCGGCCAGGCGAGCCAGCGCTTCGCTGTCGTTCACATCAAGTTGCCGGGCGGTGAAGCCGGCGGCGTTCAGTTGCTCGACATCCTCAGGTTTGCGGGCGGTGGCCCAGACGTGGTGGCCGGCATCGCGGAAGGCGTCGGCCAGGGCGCGGCCGATGCCGCTGGAACAACCGGTGATCAGGACGGTGGGCATGGTTGGGGCCTGTTGTCAGGGGAAGTTGGTGTTGCCTGTGCCGGCCCTTTCGCGGGCTTGCCCGCTCCCACAGGTACTCCACAGCTCTTGAGTACTGTGCAGTACCTGTGGGAGCGGGCAAGC
>NZ_JBNRIJ010000053.1:0-19885 GCF_053557675.1 Pseudomonas sp. XP1
GCCCGCTCCCACATGTTTGGCACCGCGATCCCTGTGGGAGCGGGCATGCCCGCGAAGAGGCCGCTGCAGGAGAGTTACAGTTCATGGATCTGCGGATACTGCCCGAACAACTCCCGCATATCGCCAAAGGCCTGCCGCAGCTTCGCCTCGGAACACTCGGCGCCCACGCACAAGCGCACGGCCCGTGGCCGCGGTGTACCGCGCACCAGGAACGGCTCCGGCGGCGTTACCGCAATCTGCCGGCGGCGCAGGGCACGCACCAGACTATCCACTTCCCACCGCTCGGGAATGTTCAGCCACGCCCCTAAGGCATGGGAGTGCTGACCACGCACATATTCCCCCAGGTAGTCACGCAACAACGCCTGACGCTCGCCCAGCAGAGTGCGCTGCAACGCCACCAGCTGCGCCGCGCGCCCGTCGTTGATCCAGCGCGATGCAATTTCCGCCACCAGGGGCGTGGCCATCCAGCTGTTGACCCGCAAGATGCTTTCGGTGCGTAGCGCCAGGCGCTTGGGCATGGCCAGGTAGCCCACGCGCAGGCCGGTAAGCACGGACTTGGTCATGCTGGTGCAGTAGAACGACAGTTCCGGCGCATAGGAGCTGAGCGGCCTGGCATGGCTGCCACCCAGCAGCGGCCCGTAAACGTCATCTTCGATGATATGCACGCCAAAGCGCCGGGCAATTTCGGCAATCTCCTGGCGCCGGCTGTCGGGCATCAGGCTGACGGTAGGGTTGTTGAGGTTGGGTGTGCACACCAGCGCGGTCACACGCTCGTTGCTGCAGATGTCCTCGAAATGCTCAGGGTTGATGCCCTCGCGGTCCATCTCCAGGCCTTTGAGGGTGAAACCGAGCACCTGCGAATTGCCGATCACGCCATGGTCGGTCAACCCCTCGCACAGCACCACATCATCCGGCCCGGCCAGCGAGGCCAGGGCCAGGAAGATGGCGTGGGCGGCGCCATTGGTGACCAGCACATCGTCACGCTCGACCTGCATGCCCAGGCCGGCCAGCCAGCGCACTGCGGCCTCGCGGTGGCTCTCGAAGCCGGCGATGGGCCGGTAGGCATGAATCCACGGCTGCTCCTCTTCCACGGCCAGCTCGGCGCAGGTGTCGCGCCAGATACGCTCATGCACCTGAGTGTGCAGAATGCGAGTGATGGAGAAGTCGACCAGGGTACGCTCGGGCAGGTCGATGATGTCATCCGACACACGGTCGCTCATGCGCCGGCTGACGAAACTGCCACGGCCGATCTCGCAACGCACCAGGCCTTGGCGCTCAAGTTCCTTGTAGGCATTGGTCACGGTCTGCACGCTGATGCCCAGGGCATCGGCTACCTGCCGCTGCGGTGGCAGGCGCTGGTCATGTACCAATACGCCGCGCTCGATCTCGCCGGTGACCGCCTGGACCAGAATCTTGTATTTGGACTCGCCGATGCGGGCGGCGTCCAGGGCTGCCTTCCAACTGTGCATCATGATGTTCGCTTCAATTGCCGGGGCCAGGGTCACAGCATCCCCCGTACAGGTGCTTCGGGCAATTGTCCTAGTGCAATGCCATCGCCGTTTCAGCTTTTGTATGCTCGGCCCAAGGTCGAACTCCCGCTGCCTGGCAGCCTCGAACAAACGACCCCCCCTGCATTCGCTGTTTTGCTCCACTGCCTCCTAACACAGAGCCGTCGACGACGGTTTTTATAACAAACAGGAGCTTCATTGATGAGCCAGCCTTTCAACGTTCCACGCCCCTTCCAGCGCCTGCTGATGGCCTGTGCCGCCTTCGGTGTGCTTGCCAGCGCCCAGGCTGCCAGCCTGGACGAAATCAAGGAAACCAGCCACATCCGCATCGGCTACGCCAACGAAACCCCGTTCGCCTTTACCGAGACCGATGGCCGGGTAACCGGGGAGTCACCGGAAATCGCCAAGATCATCTTCGAGAAGATGGGCATCAAGCAGGTCGATGGCGTGCTCACAGAGTGGGGTTCGTTGATCCCGGGCTTGCGCGCCGGGCGCTTCGATGTGATTGCCGCCGGCATGTACATCACCCCGGCACGCTGCAAGCAGGTGATCTTCACCGACCCGCAGTACGCCCTGCCCGACACCCTGCTGGTTGCACAGGGCAATCCGAAGAACCTGCACAGCTACGCCGACATCGCCAGGAGCCCGGACGTGAAACTGGCGATCATGGCGGGCACGGTCAACCTCGCCTATGCCCGCGAATCCGGCATCACGGATGCGCAGATCCTTCAGGTGCCGGACACCACCGCCCAGTTGCAGGCCGTGCGCGCCGGCCGCGCCGATGCTGCCGTGGGCACCCAGCTGACCATGAAGGGCCTGGCGAAAAAGGGTGGCGACAAGGTAGAGGCGATCAGCGACTTCACGGATGACCCGGCCCACACCGGCTACGGTGCCCTGGCCTTCCGCCCCGAGGACAAGGCCCTGCGCGACGCGGTCAACGCCGAGATGAAAAAGTGGCTGGGCAGTGAGGAGCATCTCAAGACCGTCGCGCCGTTCGGCTTCGACCGCAGCAACGTGACAGACAAGACCGCCGCCGAGCTCTGTGCCCAGCAGTGAATCGAGGTGGCATGGCGCTTGCCGTGCCATTCCCTGTGTAACCCGATTATTCAGGTCGAACCATGGGTGAATTGATACCGTTGTTACTGCAAGGCGCCTGGGTCACCATTCAGGTCACCTTCTTCGGCTCGCTGCTGGCCATCGTCGCCGCGATCCTCGCCGCCCTTGGCCGGCGTTCGTCATGGCGGCCATTGAGCTGGCTTTGCGTGGCCTACATCGAGCTGTTCCGCGGCACCTCGTTGCTGGTGCAGTTGTTCTGGTTGTTCTTCGTATTGCCGCTGCCACCGTTCAACCTCGAACTCAGCGCCTACACCGTGGCGATCGTCGGCCTCGGGCTGCATATCGGTGCCTACGGTGCCGAAGTGATGCGCGGGGCGATCAGCTCGGTGGCCAAAGGGCAGTACGAAGCCTGCACCGCGCTGAACATGCCCGCCACCATCCGCTTCCGGCGGATCATCCTGCCGCAGGCATTGCTGGCGGCCATCGCACCTGGCACCAACCTGCTGATCGAACTGCTGAAAAACACATCGCTGGTGTCGCTGATCACCCTGTCGGACCTTAGCTTCCGCGCCCGTCAGCTGGACCAGGCGACTTTCCAGACCCTGGAAATCTTCAGCCTCACCCTGCTGCTCTACTTCGTCCTGGCGCAGGTCATCAACTTCCTCATGCGTCGGGTCGAACGGCGCCTGAGCCGCGGTCGCCTGCGGGGGAGCCTGTCATGAATTTCTGGGACTGGAACTACGTCGCGCAAATCCTGCCCGACTTGCTGCAGGCGTCGCTGAAAACCCTGGGCATCACCGTGGTTGGCTTCCTGATTGCAGTGGTGCTGGGCCTGTTCCTGGCCATCGCCCGACGCAGCCGCCAGGCCTGGCTGTCATGGCCGGTGGCATTGCTGATCGAGTTCATCCGCAGTACGCCGCTGCTGATCCAGGTGTATTTCCTCTATTACGTGCTGCCCAACTACGGGGTCAACATGACCGCCATGCAGGCCGGCATCATCGGTATCGGCGTGCACTACGCCTGTTACCTGGCCGAGGTTTACCGCGGCGGCCTCGACTCGGTGGCGCGCAGCCAGTGGGAAGCGGTGGTCGCCCTCAACTTCGCGCCATGGACCGCCTACCGGGCAGTCATCCTGCCCCAGGCGATTCGGCCGATCCTGCCGCCGTTGGGCAACTACCTGATCGCCATGCTCAAGGACACCCCGGTGCTGTCGGCCATCACCGTGGTGGAAATCATGCAGCAGGCCAAGAATGTCGGCTCCGAAAGCTTCCGCTACCTCGAGCCGATCACCCTGGTCGGTCTGTTCTTCCTGGCCTTGAGCGTCGCTCTGGCCTACCTCGTTCGGCGCCTTGAAGTGCGCCTGGAGCTCCGCTGATGATCGCCCCTGTGACCCACTTCGCCAGTGCCACCGCCACAACCACCCAGCCGCTGGACGCCCACATGCCCACACCGGCCATTGCCCAACCGATCGTCAGTTTCAAGGACGTGACCAAACACTACGGCAGCTTCACCGTACTCGACGGCCTCAACCTCGATGTCGCCCCTGGCGAAAAGGTGGCGATCATCGGCCCCAGTGGCTCGGGCAAGTCGACGTTGCTGCGGGTACTGATGACACTTGAGGGCATCGACCAGGGCATGATCGAAGTCGATGGCGAATCGCTCACCCACATGCCTGGGCGCAACGGCACGCAGCTCATCGCCAACGAGCGACATGTACGCAAAGTGCGGGCGAAGATCGGCATGGTGTTCCAGAGTTTCAACCTGTTCCCGCACATGAGTGCCTTGCAGAACGTGATCGAGGCCCCGGTCCAGGTGTTGGGCGTGAAGCCGGCCGAGGCGCGTGAACGGGCTGCCGAGTTGCTGGAGATGGTTGGCCTGGGCAACAAGTTCGAGCACTACCCATCGCAATTGTCCGGTGGCCAGCAACAGCGCGTGGCGATTGCCCGGGCGCTGGCGATGCGGCCCAAGGTGATGCTGTTCGACGAAGTGACCTCGGCGCTGGACCCGGAACTGTGTGGCGAGGTGCTGAACGTGATCCGCCGGTTGGGCAGCGAGCACAACCTGACCATGCTGATGGTGACGCATCAGATGGGCTTTGCCCGGGAGTTCGCGGATCGGGTGTGCTTCTTCTACAAGGGGCAGATCCACGAACAGGGGACGCCGGCACAGATCTACGAAAACCCGCAACAGGAGCGGACCCGGGCGTTCCTGAGTGCAGTGCGGGAGGCGAACTGACCGGCGATCGTCGCGTCAGTACTCGCGCCGCTTGCGAAAAGCCCAGCGCCCCACCAGCACGGTGAAGGTCGCCACCAGGGCCACCAGTACCCAGAAACCATGGGGGTTTTCCGCCAGCGGCACACCCCCGACGTTCATGCCGAAGAAGCCGGCGATGATGTTGATGGGCAGGGCCAGCACGGTCACCACAGTCAGGGTGAACAGGGTGCGGTTGGTCTGTTCGTTGAGCTTGGCGGCGATTTCTTCCTGCAGCAGTTTGATCCGCTCACCGAGGGCGGTGAGGTCGCTGATCACCAGGGTGAACTCTTCTGTGGCCGCGCGCAGCTGGCGTATGTCCTGTTCCTGCAGCCAGTCGGGCGGCCGGTTCAGCAGCCGCAGCAGCGCCCCTGGCTCCAGCGCCAGCAGGCGCTGCAGGCGCACCAGCACCCGGCGCATGCTGCCCAGTTCGGCGCGGTTGTCGCTCAGACGCTGGGACAGCAACTGGTCTTCGATGCGGTCGACGCTGGTGGTGGTTTCACGCACGATCTGGGTCAGCACATCGCCTTGGTCGCGCAGCAGATGGACCAGCAACTCGATGGACGAATGAAAGCGCTCGCCACGCTTGACCGACGAGCGCAACTTGTCCACCGAATGCAACGGCTGCAACCGGGCGCTCACCAGCAGCTGGCTGCTGGCGCAGGCCCACAGCGTGGAGATGTCCGAGGACACCAGGCCGAAGTTGAACACCACATCGTTGACCACCGCCAGCAGCGCCGCGTCGGCGTGTTCGAGACGGGTCGAGCGCGAACCTTCGCGCAGGGTTTCGAAGAAGGCTTCGGGCAGCTGCAGGTGGGTGCGCAACCAGCGTTCGCAGGCAGCGTGGGCCAGGTTCAGGTGCACCCACAGAAACTCGCCAGGTTCCAGCGGCTGGCCGAGCATGCGCAACAACTGCGCCGAATCGATTTCGCGCCCCGGCTGGCCAGGGCGGAAGGCGAAGGCGTAGAGCAGGCCGAACAGGTCGTGGTCCTGTGGCAGATGCAGCGCGGGATGGCCCATTCGAACTCGCAATGAGGCACGGGAGATGGCAGAAAGGTTGCTGAATATTCGTTGCAGTCAGATGACAGCTGGATAGCTGAAAGCCCTTTGGGCTGCGCTGTCGCGTAGAGACCCTGTGGGAGCGGCTTTAGCCGCGAAGAATCCAGCGTGGTGCGTGGCACCGGCTGCGCCGGTGTTCGCGGCTGAAGCCGCTCCCACAGGGGGCCCTGCTAATTCAATGCGTTATGTGCAGCCTTATGAGAACGGGCACGCCCGCTCCCACAGGGTGTGCGGCGCGAAACCTGAGAAAGCGCAGCCATCACTTCACAAATTCCTGAACTGATTATTTGCCCGCAGCGATTTTTCCCCTCGCCAACCGCCACCAGAATCGCTTCACCACAATCACAAGAACCGTGAGGCCACTCCCGTGGACCAGACACTCCAGGTACGGCAAGCCGCCGCCGACCTCGTTGCGGCGTTCGCCAGCAACGACACTGCTCGCTATTTCGCCTGCTTCAGCGAAGACGCCACCTTCCTTTTCCACACCCTGCCGCAACCGCTGCTGTCGCGCCATGCCTACGAGCAACTCTGGGCCCAGTGGCAGGCCGACGGGTTTGCCGTGCTCGCCTGCGAATCGGGCAATGCCCAGGTGAGCCTGCAAGGTGACGTGGCGATCTTCATGCATGATGTGGCCACGCACATCCGTATCGCCGGCGAAGAACACCAGTTGAGCGAGCGCGAAACCATTGTCTTCCGCCGCCACGGCGAACGGTGGCTGGCCTGCCACGAGCACCTGTCGGTCGTATCGCCGGCCTGATCATCCATTTACGCGGCCCTGCCGCCCTGCCATCGCACCCACAATAAGGCCCGCGTACTGCGCCGGCCCACAACAACCGCGCTGGAGCATCACCATGAGCCACTCGACCGGTATCGAGACCAACGGCGTCGAACAGATCCCCGACGATCAACGCGACGCCTCCCCGCTGGACCTGTTCCGCCTGATCTTCGGCGGCGCCAATACCTTCGCCACAGCCGTGCTGGGCAGCTTCCCGGTGCTGTTCGGGCTGTCGTTCCAGGCCGGTGTGTGGGCGATCCTGCTCGGCGTCGGCGTGGGTGCGCTGATCCTCGCGCCCATGGGCCTGTTCGGCGCGCTCAACGGCACCAACAACGCGGTGTCGTCGGGTGCGCACTTTGGCGTGCACGGTCGCATCGTCGGTTCGTTCCTGTCGCTGCTCACCGCAGTGGCATTCTTTTCGCTGTCGGTATGGAGCTCGGGCGATGCCCTGGTCGGCGGCGCCAAGCGCCTGGCCGGCCTGCCGGAAACCGACCTGACCCTGGGCCTGGCTTACGGCCTGTTCGCGGTACTGGTGCTGGTGGTGTGCATCTTCGGCTTCCGCTTCATGCTGTGGGTCAACAAGATTGCCGTCTGGGCCTCGAGCCTGCTGTTCCTGCTGGGCATCGTTGCCTTTGCCGGGCCGTTCGATGCCGGTTACGCGGGTAGCGTCAACCTCGGCCAGGCGGGCTTCTGGGCGGCATTCGTCGGTGCGGCAATCCTGGCCATGAGCAACCCGGTTTCGTTCGGTGCGTTCCTCGGCGACTGGTCGCGCTACATCCCGCGTGAAACCCCAAAGGCTCGGATCATGCTGGCGGTGATCGCGGCCCAGGGCGCGACACTGATCCCGTTCCTGTTCGGCCTGTGCACCGCCACCCTGGTGGCCACCCAGGCGCCGGACTACATCGCTGCCAACAACTACGTCGGTGGCCTGCTGGCGGTGGCGCCAAGCTGGTTCTTCCTGCCGGTGTGCCTGATTGCGGTGATCGGCGGCATGTCCACCGGCACAACGGCGCTGTACGGCACCGGCCTGGACATGTCCAGCGTGTTCCCACGCCTGCTCAGCCGTGCCGGCGCCACGCTGCTGATCGGCGTGCTGGCGATCGGCTTCATCTTCGTCGGCCGCTTCACTTTCAACCTGGTGCAGAGCGTTTCGACCTTCGCCGTGCTGATCATCACCTGCACCAGCCCGTGGATGGTGATCATGATCCTTGGCCTGATCACTCGCCGCGGCTTCTACCATGCCGACGACCTGCAGGTATTCACCCGCGGCCAGCGTGGCGGCCACTACTGGTTCCTGCATGGCTGGAACTGGCGCGGCATGGGGGCGTGGATCCCCAGCGCGGCGGTGGGCCTGTGCTTCGTCAACCTGCCAGGGCAGTTCGTCGGCCCACTGGGCGACCTGGCCGGCGGCATCGACCTGAGCCTGCCGGTCACCCTGGGGCTGGCAGGTGTGCTGTACCTGCTGCTGCTCAACCTTTTCCCCGAACCTGCCGGCGTGTATGGCCCCCAAGGCCCGCGTTGGGTGCGTTGCAAAAGCACCGCGCACACCCCGGTAACCACCGCTGAAATGGCCTGACTGGAAACCGACCATGACCACTTCCCACTACATTGCCGGCCGCTGGGTCGAAGGCCAGGGCAGCGACTGCATCAGCGTCAATGACCCGGCCCTTGGGCAACCGTTTGCCGAACTGATGGCCGCCAGCGTCGGCCAGGTAGACCAGGCCGTGACCGCTGCCCGTGGCGCCCTGCACGCCTGGAAAAGCACCAGCGCCAGCGAACGCGCCGCCTACCTGCGCGGCTTTGCCGAACAGCTCGGGCAGCGCCGTGAAGCGTTGATCACCTTGCAGATGCGCAACAATGGCAAGCCACGTCACGAGGCGGAAATCGACCTGGACGACGCCATCGCCACCTTCGGCTACTACGCCGAACTGGCCGAGCAACTGCCATCGAAGAACCGTGACGTGCCGTTGGCTGCACCGGGCTTCAGCGCTCGCACCCGCCTGGAACCGGTGGGCGTGGTCGGCCTGATCGTGCCGTGGAACTTCCCGCTGGTGACCAGCGCCTGGAAGCTCGCCCCGGCCCTGGCCGCCGGTTGTACCGTGGTGCTCAAGCCGTCGGAAGTCACCCCGCTGATCGAACAGGCCTACGGCCAGATCGCCGATGCCCTGGGGCTGCCGGCCGGGGTGTTGAACATCGTCAACGGCAAGGCCGAAACCGGCGCTGCACTGAGCAATCACAATGGCCTGGACAAGCTGTCGTTCACCGGCAGCAATAGTGTTGGCAGCCAGGTAATGCGCAGCGCTTCGGCGCAGTGCCGGCCGGTGACGCTGGAGCTGGGTGGCAAGTCGGCGATCGTGGTGTTCGATGATTGCGATGTGGGCCAGGCGGTGGAATGGATCGTCGCCGGCATCACCTGGAACGCCGGGCAGATGTGCTCGGCCACTTCGCGGCTGCTGGTGCAGGACGGCATTGCCGAGGCACTGCTGCCGCGCTTGCAGGAGGCACTGGAAAACCTGCGGGTCGGTAATCCGTTGACCGAGGAGGTCGACATGGGGCCGCTGACCAGCCAGGCGCAGTGGCTGAAAGTGGCCGGCTACTTTGCCACGGCGCGGGAAGAAGGCTTGCAGTGCCTGGCAGGTGGCAAGGCGCTGGACCGGGATGGCTGGTTCGTCAGCCCGACGCTGTATGCCGATGTGCCGAAAGACAGCCGCCTGTGGACCGAGGAAATCTTTGGCCCGGTGCTGTGCGCGCGTCGCTTTGCGACCGAGGAACAGGCGATTGCCGAGGCCAACGATAGCCGCTTCGGGCTGGTGGCGACGGTGTGCTCTGCCGATCTGGACCGTGCCGAGCGGGTAGCCGATGCGCTGGAGGTTGGCCATGTGTGGATCAACTCGGTGCAGGCAGTGTTCGTCGAGACCTCGTGGGGTGGCACCAAGGGTAGCGGGATCGGGCGTGAGCTGGGGCCTTGGGGGTTGTCGGCCTACCAATCGGTCAAGCATGTAACGCGCTGTCTGGGTTGAGATTTCCGGGGCCGCTTTGCGGCCCTTTCGCGACACAAGGCCGCTCCTACAAGAACCGCGTATGAGCCGGGCTTACCGGCCTCTTCGCGGGTAAACCCGCTCCCACAGGGATAGCGCAGGCCTGAAGGGAAGCACCGTACCTGTGGGAGCGGGCTTGCCCGCGAAGAGGCCGGTACAGGCGACACAAAACTCTGCGCCCGCGTGACTTTCCCCTCCCCGCGCAAAGTCCCACTTCCTGGTACCCCCCACAATCACAACACCAGGCCGGACCACCCATGCACCCTCAACGCACCGCCTTGCACAACGAACTGCACGCCCGCCCGTCGCTGTATTTCGACGGCCCGGCGCATGTCTTCCACCTGGCCTTGCTTGGCGGCGATGCTGCCTGTGCGGCACTGCTGCAACGCTGCTGCCCGGATGGCCTGGACACCGCAGCCGCCCAAGGCATCACCCGCCTGGATGGTCATCCGTTCAAGTGGGAACGGCACACCGAGTTCTTCACCCTGACCCTGGTGGTGCCTTGCACGGCCGCCGACACCGAGTGGCAAACGCTGCCGCCGGTGCTGGCCGAGGCTATCGCCCCGCAAGCGGCGCAGGTGATCAACGCGGTGCAGGTGCTGGTCCGTGACGAACACGAACTGGATCTGCCCCACTACGGTTTCAAGGACCCGTGCGGCTCCTGCGTCGGCGGTGGCGATGCGGTGGTGTGGAGCGATTTTCGCCTGACCGAGGACGGCACCAACCGCTTCCTGTTCATCAACCGTCGCCTCAATGCCTACCGTCAGGGCCGCATGATCCGCCGTCTGCTGGAGATCGAGACCTACCGCATGATGGCCTCGCTGACCCTGACCACCGCCAAGGACCTGAGCCAGGAGCTGGATGCCTTCGACAAGACCCTGGTCAGCCTCTCGGAGCGCAGTGCCGGGGTCGATGGCCATGATTCCAAAGGGTTGTTGGAGGCCATTGCCCACC
This sequence comes from Pseudomonas sp. XP1, assembly GCF_053557675.1. Taxonomy (NCBI): domain Bacteria; kingdom Pseudomonadati; phylum Pseudomonadota; class Gammaproteobacteria; order Pseudomonadales; family Pseudomonadaceae; genus Pseudomonas; species Pseudomonas sp. XP1. The sequence goes on from NZ_JBNRIJ010000053.1 coordinate 10,641, forward strand.
TGTCACGCCAGGTGGTCAGCCGCACGGTGAAAACCCGCCACCGCTTCGGCGCCACGCAAGCCTATGCGCAACTGGTGTTCGAGCGCCTGGGCGAGCTGCGGGAAAGCCATGTGGGCGACTGCCAGCGCCTGGGGGTGTTCATCGAACGCCGGTTCAAACCGACCGTGCGCTACTGCGCGGCCACCGAGCAGCGCCTGGAGCAGTTGGCAAAGAATGTGGCCAACCTGGGCGACCTGTTGCAGGCACGGGTACAGGTGGAGATGGAAGAACAGAACGCCGAGATCCTGCGCAGCCTCAATGCCCGGGCCGATGCCCAAGTGAAGATTCAACGGGCGGTGGAGGGGCTGTCGATCATTGCCATCACCTACTACCTGCTGAACTTGTTCAAGCTGCTGTATGGCGGGCTGAATGTGCTGGGGTTGGGGCTGACGGCGCGGGATGGGCTGTTGGCCATGGCGCCGCCTGTGCTGTTGGTGTTGCTGGTGATCTTGCTGAGAATCAGGCAGGCCAAGCAGCATTGAGGCTGGGGCTGCTTTGCAGCCCAATCGCCGGCAAGCCAGATGCCAAAGGTATTGCGTACGGCTTGAAGTCGACGCGGTCCTTGTGGGAGCTGGCTTGCCGGCGATCGGCTTCACACCGACTCGTCAGCCGGGCGAGCCCCCTCCTGCAGCAACACCATGCTCTGCGGCGACGACAGGGCGATGCCCTCGTCACGCAGACGCCCAAGGATGGTGAACAACAGGTCACTGCGCGTACCGGACACCTGCCGCGGCCCCGCCACGTAACCGCTCACACCAATCACCATCCCGCTGCTGGTCAGGTCCTTGAACGACACCGAAGTGGCCGGTGCATCCAGAATCGCCTCGTGCTCCTGGTACGCTGCCAGCAGCAATTCGCGCACACGGTTGGCGTCGGTCTCCAGCGGCAGCGTGAGCGTGATGCCGACCACACCCAAGGCATTGCCCATGGTCACGTTGCGCACGTTCTGCGAGATGAATTGCGAGTTGGGCACGATGACCGTAGAGCGGTCGGACATCTGGATCTCGGTGGCGCGCACGTTGATACGGCGAATGTCACCCTCGACGCCAGCCAGGCTGACCCAGTCGCCCACCTTGACCGGGCGCTCGGTAAGCAGGATCAGGCCGGAGATGAAGTTCTGCACGATCTGCTGCAGGCCGAAACCGATACCCACCGACAGGGCACTGACCACCCAGGTCAGGCTGGTGAGGTTGATGCGCAGGGTCGACATCACCAGCATGGCCAGGAAGATGAAGCCCAGGTAACCCACCAGAGTCACCAGCGAGGCACGCATGCCGGCGTCCATGTCGGTTTCCGGTAGCAGGCGATCGCTCAGCCAGCGCTTGACCACGCGGATGGCGAACAGGCCGCCGAGGAACATCACCACTGCCAACAGTATGTCCTGGGGGACAATGTTCATGTTGCCCAGCAGCTTGCCGCCGGTCTCGTCCCAATCACCCAGGCTCAGCAGCAGTTCGCTGGGGCTGGTGCCCGATGGCATCAGTGCCAGCAACAGCGCCAGGAACAGCACCACGGTGCGGCCGATGCCGGCCAGGATGGTGCTGGCCTGGGCCTGGTGACGTGGCGCCAGGCCCAGGGTCGAGGCCAGCGCCAGGCCGCCGGGCTGGCGGGGCGACAGCAGGGTTTCGCAGAGGTCACCAAAGAACGTGGTCAGCAGGTAGGCACAGGTAATCACCAGGCTGACCCACAGCAGCTTGGCGGTGAGGAAGTAGGCGAGTGTCAGGTAACCGGCGAGCAAGGCCAGCAGGATCAACGTAAGCCAGATCACCATCACGAACGGGATCAGCCCGGCCAGGCCGGTGGGGCGCTCCAGGTCATGCTTGCGCAGGGTGCGGCGGTAACGCAGCAGCGCACCGGCGAAGGTGAACGCCACTACCAGCGCGGTCAGGCCGTTGACCGCCACGGTCAGCGCCAGGCTGGCACCGATCACGCTGTTGATGCGCTCCATGGTCATCATGACCATCAGCGCCAACGCCAGCACCTTGGGGAACCAGCCCAGGGCGCTGGCCACTTCATCGTGAATAGGCGGCAGGCGCCAGGAGGGGCGCTGCAGCATCAGCATGGCGCGGCCCAGGCCGGTGATGAAGGCGCTGAACACCACCAGCGCGAGCACATGATTGGCCAGGCTGGCGATATCGGCGCCCAACTCGGCGCTGCTCTCCAGCCCCCAACGCAGCAGCGAGACCGAGCCGGCGATGGTGCCCAAGGTTGCCAGGCTGACACCCAGCGCCAGCGCACTGCGGCGCAGGCGGCCTTCGGGCAGCCAACTGACCATGGCGCCGGCGAGAAGGCGCTCGAGCACGCGGCGCACCAAGGTCCAGACCAGGATTGCCGCCACCAGGCTGGTAATGAACAACCAGCGATTTTCAGCACTGAAGGCACTACTGATGGCATCAGCCGTCTCACCACGCAGGTCACGCAAGCGTGCCACATCGTCCTGGGTGGGGCGAATGATGCTCTGCCAGAACGCCGGGCTCAGCGGTGAGGCTGCGCGGCTGGTGATCTGCGAGTTGAACTGGCTGCGGCGCAGGTTGACGATTTGCGTGGACAGGTCGCGGGCCGACTGGGTCAGCTTGGTCGCCTGGTCCCGCTGAGCTACCAAGGCCTTTTTCTCGGCCTCAAGCTCCTTGCGCTGCTGGGTCAGTGTGGCGGCCTCGTCCTGCTGGACCGGGCCGATGACCTTGAGTTTGTCGTCGACTTTTTCCACATCCGTGGTGCGCAAAGCACTTAACGCATCGGCCTGGCGCTGGACCTGCATGGCGCCCAGGCGCAATTGCGAAAGCAGATCATCGTTGGCCTCGCTGGTGACACCCTGGCGGATCTGGTCCAGCCGATCGCTCAACTGCTCGATGCTGGCGTTTTCATCCAGCACGTTCGCTTCGGCAACCGCCAGATTGGACAAGGGCGTGGCCGGGGCCGACCAGGCCGGGCTGGCAATGGCCAGCATCAGGGCCATGAAAACCATCAGGCCTGGGCAATAACGGGCAAGGCTGACACGCCTCATCGAATATTCCTCTTTACAATTCGATTTGGCGGGGGATTCTACGCGGCTTCACGCGATCAGGAGAGTGCCGTTTCTCGTTTGAGCAGTTGCTGTTTGCGCTCGACGCCCCAGCGGTAGCCGCTGATGTCGCCGTCGCGGCGGACCACCCGATGGCAAGGGATGGCTACGGCTATGTGGTTGGCCGCGCAGGCCATGGCCACGGCACGTACTGCCTTGGGCGCACCAATGCGCTCGGCGATGTCGGTGTAGCTGACCCGGCTGCCGGCCGGCACCTCGCGCAGGGCCTGCCACACCCGCTCCTGGAACGCAGTGCCTTGCACATCCAGTGGCAAGGCCAGGCCCAACGCCGGGGCTTCGACGAAGCCCACCACCTCGGCGACCAACCTTTCGTAGGCACTATCGCCGCCGACCAGGTGAGCCTTGGGGAACTGGTCCTGCAGGTCGCGCAGCAGGGCTTCGGGGTCATCGCCCAGCAGGATCGCGCAAATGCCCTTCTCGCTCTGGGCGACCAGGATCGCGCCCAAGGAGCACTGGCCGAGGGCGAAGTGGATGGTTGCCCCGGCGCCGCCGGCACGGTATTGCCGCGGGCGCATGCCCAGGCGCTGGTCGGCGCTTTCGTAGAAACGGCTGTTGGAGTTGTAGCCGGCGTCATAGATGGCATCGGTGACAGAGCGTTGGCCATCTTCCAGGTGCTCGCGCAGGCGCCGGGCACGGAAAGCGGTGGCGTAGGCCTTGGGGGTGAGGCCGGTTTCGGCCTTGAACAGGCGATGCAGGTGGAAAGGGCTGACGGCCAGTTGCGCGCTGAGTTGATCTAGGCTCGGCGCGGGATCGCTGGCTTCGATCAGGCGGCAGGCGCGGGTGACCAGCTGGCTGTGGCGGGTGGCGCTGACGTTGCTGGTGGCGGTGCAACGTTTGCAGGCGCGGTAGCCGGCGGCTTCGGCGGCGGCTGGGGTGTCGTAGAACTCGACGTTGGTTCGCTTGGCAAGGCGTGATTTGCAGCCGGGCTGGCAGTAGATCCCGGTGGTGCGCACGGCGTAGACGAAGTGGCCGCTGGCGGCGGTTTCGCGGGATTCTACGGCTTGCCAGCGTTGGTCGGGGGTGGTGTAGGGGTTCATTAGTAAATGTCCAGATTGGTTGTCGCCTGTGCCGGCCCTTTCGCGGGTGAACCCGCTCCCACAGGTACTGCATAGACCTTCCAGGCTGTGGAAATCCCTGTGGGAGCGGGTTTACCCGCGAAGAGGCCGGCACAGGCAGTGCAAAACTTCAGGCACGCCACAGGTACCAGGCCGCCACGGTGCGGTAAGGTCGCCAGCCTCCGCCCAGCGAACGCATTTGCGCAGGCGTCGGCGCCTTGTCCAGCCCCTTCATCCGCCGATACCCCTCGCGCACGCCAAAATCGTCGACCGGCAGAACGTCCGAACGCGCCAGGCTGTAGATCAGCAGCATCTCCACCGTCCACCGCCCTACCCCACGCAATGCCACCAGTCGTTCGATCAACGCCTCGTCAGCCAGGCCCAGTGCCTCCTCCCGACTCGGCACCAGGCCATCCAGCCGACCTTGGGCAATACCCTGGATCGTCGCCATCTTGCTCGCGGAAAAACCGCAGGCGCGCATGATTTCCGGTGTAACTGCCAACAACTGCTCCGGCGTTGGGAACGCAGCTTCTGGAAACAGCGCCAGCAAGCGCCCAAGAATTGCCTCGGCAGCACGGGCATGCAGTTGCTGGTAGGCAATCGCTCGCACCAACACCTCATAAGGCTCCCGCCCCGGCGTGGCCTGGTGCAGGCATGGCCCGGTCGCTGCGATATGCCGCGACCAGTCCGGGTCGAGCGCCGCCAGGTATTCGGTGGCCTCGCGGTACGCGTCAGGCGAAAGGTCGGCCAGGATCATGGCACCTCCATAAAGTCGATTGCAGGTCCAGCTTAGCGCAGCCGTTCATCGGGCAAACGCCGGTTCTTGCGCGGCTAATTCCTGGCATGCCATTGCTCCGCGCTATCGTCCCCGCATAGAATTGAGAACCATTCACAATCGCATGTGTTCACAGGACCGGGCCTTCGCCAAGATGCAGATCAACGAAACGCTCAAGCCGACCGAGGTTGCTCTGCTCTACCAGGCCCACCACAGCTGGCTTAGCGGCTGGCTGCGCAGCCGGGTAGGTTGCAGCGAGCACGCCGCCGACCTGGCCCAGGATACCTTCGTGCGGCTGTTGCGGGCTCGCCAGCTATCGCCGCTGAAGGAGCCACGTGCCTACCTCAGCAGCATTGCCCGTGGCCTGATGATCGACCAGTTCCGCCGCCGCGCGCTGGAACGGGCCTACCAGGAAAGCCTGGCTCACCTGCCCGAAGCCGAAGTGCCCAGCGAAGAAGATCGACTGGTCATCCTTGATACCCTGGCGCGCCTCGATCGTGCCCTGCACCAGCTGAAACCGCGTGCCCGCCAGGCATTCCTGCTGGCTCAGCTCGACGGTTTGAGCATTGTGCAGGTCGCCCTGCGCCTGGGTGTGTCGCGAGCCACCGTCGAGCGGGACCTGGCCAAGGCTCTGGGCGTTTGCTACCGGTTGCGCTATGCCGACGCCTGATAACGCGCCCACACAGGCGCACGTCGACCAGGCCATCGACTGGTTGGTGAAGTTGCGCTTCGACAGCCCAAGCCCGCATACCGAGCAGCAGTTCCAGCACTGGCTGGCCAGCCATCCGCACAACCCCTTGGCCTGGCAGCGGGTCAGCCACCTCAGTGACGAACTGGCAGGGCTGCCCAAGGGCCTGAGCCGGCGCACGCTGGATGGTAGCCAGCGCCATCGCATCAACCGCCGCGACCACCTCAAGCTGCTGGCCGTGCTGGCCGTGGGCGGCAGCCTGGGCTGGGCTGCGCGCGAACCGTTGGGCATACCCCAGCTGCTGGCCGACAGCAGCACTGCCACCGGCGAGCGTCGCCAGCTGCAAGGCAGCGATGGCAGCCGCATACAACTCAATACCGCCAGTGCCATCGACCTGCGTTACAGCGCCGAGCAGCGCCGGCTGCAACTGGTGCGTGGCGAGGTGAGCCTGGACAGCAACCCCAACGACAACCGCCCGTTTCGCATCGACACCCGCGTTGGCCAACTGGCCACCCTCGACGGCCAACTGCTGCTGCGCGAGAACGACCAGGGGCTGTTGCTGGCCGTACGCCGGGGCGACGTCACACTGTTCCCCACCTCGGCCTCGCCACGTCGGGTGCTGCCAGGCGAAACCTTGCAGGTGTGGGCCAGCGGCAGCTTCCAGGCGGTGACGCTGCACAGCGACCCCTGGGGCTGGACCGACGGCGTGCTCAGCGTGCAGCAGATGCCGCTGGGCGAGTTCATCGCCGAGCTGGCGCGCTACCGCCCGGGCCTGCTGCGCTGTGCCCCGGAAGTGGCAGCCCTGAAGGTGTCCGGTACCTACCAGCTGGCCGACACCGGGCAAATCCTGCAGCTGCTCACCCGCAGCCTGCCGGTGCGGGTCGATTACCGCACGCGTTATTGGGTGAGCATCGGTACGGCCTGAAAAATTTCCGAAAATAAATGAGGTGGAATCTCATTCTCGTCCGGCCTGAAGGAACAAAACCCGAAAAGTGGTCTTCCCGACCTTCAGGAGCGCTTCATGATTGCCCCGTGTTCCCCTCGCAACGACAGGCTGCGCCGTGCCGTACGCGCGGCCGTGTTCGGCCTTGGCCTGGCAGCTGGCGGTGCCTACCCGGCCATGGCTCAGGCTGCAATTGCCAGCCAGAGCCAGCAGACCGACTGGAACATCCCGGCCGGCCCACTGGCCCCGGCGCTGGACCAGTTGGCACGCCAGGGCGGCCTGAGCCTGTCGTTCGACGCGAACAGCCTGCAGGGCAAGACCACCCACGGTGTGCAGGGCCGGCATGACAGTGCGCGGGCGCTATCGATCCTGTTGCAAGGCAGCAACGTCCAGGTCCAACAGGAAAGCGCAACCAGCTTCCTGCTGATCCCGGCACTGGATGTGGGAAACGCCCTTGAGCTGGGCGCGACCAGCATTTCCAGCGACCGCCTGGGCGAAACCACCGAGCACACCGGCTCCTACACGACCGGCGAAGTGACCATCGGCAAGATGCCGCAAACCCTGCGCCATACCCCGCAATCGGTCAGCGTGGTAACCCGCCAGCGCATCGACGACCAGAACATTACCAACCTGACCAACCTGTTGGAGCAGACACCCGGCGTGGTGGTCAACTACACCGACAGCGAGCGGGTGCAGTATTACTCGCGCGGCTTTGCCATCGACGCCATTCAGTACGACGGCGCCACCGTGGTGCAAAGCAGCGGCGGTGGTTCATTCATCCAGACCGACTCGGCGTTCATCGACCGCGCCGAAGTGCTGCGCGGAGCCACCGGCATGCTGCGTGGCGCCGGCAACCCGTCGGGCACGGTGAACCTGGTACGCAAGCGCCCGACCCATGACTTCCAGACTACGGGCAGCGTGACCCTGGGTTCTTGGAATGCCCAACGCTATGTGGCCGATATCTCCGGCCCGTTGACCGAAACCGGCAACGTACGCGGGCGGGTAATCGCCGTGCATGACGACCGCGACCTGTTCCAGGACTCGCGCATGGAACGCAAAGAGGCGTTCGGCGGCTCGCTGGCCTTCGACCTGGACGACAGCACCACGCTGACCACCGGTGTCGAGTGGACCAAGCTCGACGCCACCGGCGCCTGGGGCAACCTGCCCGCCGACGCCAGCGGCGCCCCCCTGCCCTTCGGCCGCAGCACCTACCTGGGCGCCGACTGGAACCGCTGGGACCGCAGCAACCTGAACACCTTTGCCGAACTGGAACACCGCTTCGACAACGACTGGACCCTGAAGCTGATGGCTCTGCGTACCCACTTCGAGCTGGACGACCATGGTTTCAAGCAAACCTACATGGAGCGCGCACCGGCCAACCTGAACCCCACCGGCAACCCGTACCTGATGCGATACCAGGTTACCGAAGGCGACGGCGGCGAGAGCCTGCAGAACAACTTGAGCGCCACCCTCAACGGCCCGTTCGACCTGTTTGGCCGCACCCACGAGCTGATGGTCGGCGTCGAACGGATTCGCAACGATTCCTACGCATCGGCCACCAACCGGGTAATTTCCGGGCTGTACGACATCCGCTACTGGGACCCGAAAACCAGCCTGCCCGAGCCGGACATCGACATCACCGCACACCCGGTGCGCACCCGTACCACCCAGCAAGCCGCACATGCCACCTGGCGCATTTCGCTGGCCGAACCGCTGACCGCGATCATCGGCGCGCGAGCCAACTGGTATGACTACGAGCAGGAAAACAACACCGGAGCCAACGGCAAGTTCAGCGTCGACGAGAAGATCGTGCCGTACGCGGCGCTGATCTACGACCTGAATGACAACTTCAGCGTATACGCCAGCTACACAGAGATATTCAGCCCGCAGACAGTGGTGGACAAGAACAACTCGGTGCTCGACCCGATCATCGGCGAAGCCTACGAAACGGGCATCAAGGGCGAGTTCTATGATGGCCGGTTGAACACCAGCCTGGCGTTTTTCCGTATCAACCAGGTGGGAACGCCGGTGGATGACATGTCCACGGAAATCGGCTGCAACGGCACCACCAGCCGCTGCAAGATCGCCTCGGGCAAGAGCCGCAGCGAGGGCATCGACCTGGAGATTTCCGGCGAAGTGCTGCCGGGCTGGCAGGTCACCGGTGGCTACACCTACAACACCACCGAGTACCTGAAGAACACGGCAGCCACCAATGGCAACGCGATCCGCACCACCGACCCGGAGCACATGCTGCGGCTGTTCTCCAGCTACCGCCTGCCAGGCACACTGGATGCCTGGACCATTGGTGGCGGCGTGCAGGCGCAGAGCGACATCTATTCCGAAAGCGGCACGGCCAAGGCGACGCAGGCAGGGTATGCGGTGTATAACGGCATGCTCGGTTATCGCATCAACGACAACTACTCAGTGCAACTGAACGCCAACAACATCTTCGACAAGAAGTACTACCGGCAGATCGGTACCACGGCGACGGGTTACTACTGGGGGGAGCCGCGCAATGTGTCGGTGACCTTGCGCGGGAGTTTCTGACGGGGCAACACGGTCGCCTTGTGGGAGCGGCCTTGTGTCGCGAAAGGGCCGCAAAGCGGCCCCGGCAATTTGTCCGGCGCAGTTGAAACCCTGGGGCCGCTTTGCGGCCCTTTCGC
>NZ_JBNRIJ010000054.1:0-6447 GCF_053557675.1 Pseudomonas sp. XP1
AGTGGCTACAGGACTGCCACTGTAGTGCTGCCGCAGCCAAATGCCTATCTGTGAGGACTGTCCAAGGCCAAAGTGCGCCGCTGTTTGGCGCAAGGACAGACGATGCTCAAGCATGTACTTGAGCACCCGCCGCTTGAATTCCTCAGTGTAGCGGCGACCATGCGAGCGGGGGCTGAGGCTGGCATCGACTTGGTAGCCAGCAACCCAGCGCCGAAGCAGGCTGAAATCGATGCCAAAGTGTTGTGCCACCTTGCGAAAGCCCCGGCTGCCCTCTAGGTAAGCGGTGATAGCCGTGAGCTTGAACTGCTCTGTGTATTTACCCATAGATCCCCCAAGGGTTGGATTGGTGTCCAACTTCTTGGGGGCAGTCCAGGTTTCGCGCTGTTCCCGAGGTCATCGCGGTCCCTGTGGGAGGTGGCTTGTCGTGGCGACGAACCGCGTCGATGGGCTGCACGGCAGCCCTTCACTCCCCACCCTATACTCCGAGAACCACCCCAGCCTCGACCAGGGAGGCGGTCGCGTGAGCACTCGAGTCCTCCTGCTGCTGTGCCTGCTGCTGGCCCTGGCGGGCTGCGCAGGCAAGCCCGCACCTATCCCCCAGGCACCGGTAGTGCTCACCTCCGCCGCCTGGCAACGCATCGATCAGGACCTGATCGAAGCCTCGGTTGGCGCCACCGGCTCGGCCAACGACTATGCCCGGCGCTCCATGCGAGTATGGAAGGAACAGGTACAGCAGCGCACCGAAAGCGACTTCATCCCCTGGTTTACCGGCTACTGGACCCAGCAGTGGCTGACCCTCAAGGTAGCCTGGTACAAGATCGACAGCGGTGAAGGACGGGAACCGGCGGAAAAGCGCCTGGCGCTGTACCTGCAGGAGCAGTACCACAAGCGGGTTATCGAACCGGTGGCCGAGCAGATCAACCCCGAAGGCATTCGCGACCGCGCCAGCGAGCTGTACCTGCAACTGCTCGGCCAGCAGTTGCCGGCTATCATCAGCCGCTACAACGCCCCCCCCGAGCAGTTCAGCCAGCGCCTCAACCGCATTCCCGCCATCGCCCTGGGGCCGCCGGATGCACGCAATGCCAGCCTGTACCAATTGCTGCGGGCCAAGTCGCTGGCGCAGCAACCGGCCTGGCAAGCCATGCGCCAGCACCTGCACCAACAGGCCAGCAAAGGCCCCGGGAAGACCGATGTCGGGCTGAATTCGGTGGCCAACCAGGCCAGTGAAAAGCTTGGCGCTACCCTGGCTCCGCGCGGCATCGCCAGTGCCGTGGCGTCGGCGGTAGGCAAGGTGGCGGGGGCGATGATTTCGATTGCGGCGGCCGGTTACGGGATGATGACCCATGACCGTGAACACCCGCAGATGGTCGAGCAGTTGCGGGTGATCCTCAACGTGGCGCTGAACCAGGAATGGCAGGAGCTGATGGAGAACCGCCAGAGCGGGGCCATGGCAGGGGTGTACTACCTGTCGGGGCAGGTCGAGGACAGCTTGCTGGCCAGTGCGCCGAGGACGGAGGAACAACCGGTCGAGCAGCAGGTGAGGCAGCAGCAGGAGCCTTTGATCATTCGGCTGCCACCTTAGTGGTTGACTGTTCGGTCCTCTTCGCAGCACAAGGCTGCTCCTACAGCGACCGCACCGGCCTGAAGGTTGTGCGGTCGCTGTAGGAGCAGCCTTGTGCTGCGAAGAGGACGGAACAGGTTGAATCAGGCTGCTGCCATTGCCGAACTGGGCAAGCCAAAGACCCGGTCGAACGCCCAGTTGTAGGCAAAGGTGTAGCACGGCACCAGCACGATGAACGCCATGTCCACCAGCAACGCCTCCAGCAATGTCATGTCCAGCCACCAGGCAATCAGCGGGATCAGGTACACCACCAGGGTCAGCTGGAAGCCGATGGCATGCGCCACCCGCCGTGCCACACTGCGCCCGCGTTTGGCCTGGCGGCTCTCCCACCACTCGAACAAGGTGTTGTAGATCAGGTTCCAGAGCATGGCGATGGTGGTGATCATCACCGCCAGAGGCCCGGTATGCGAGGCCTGGGTGTCCGACAGGTAGGCCAGCCCGAGGGTCGACATGCACAGCCCGATCAGTTCATAGAAAGTCACGTAGACCAGTTTGCGTTTGATTCCCTGCACCCGGGGTTGCCTCCAATGACAAAGCGATGGGGCGCGATCATGCTTCATCGTGCTTGACAGCAAAAGTCAGCAGCTGTCAGATCTACTGACAGGAGGCTGCCATGAACTTTTCCAGTGACAATATCCAGCTGTTTCTCGCCGTACTCGACCGTGGTTCGTTCTCCGCGGCCGCGCGCGCCCTGCAGCGGGTGCCTTCGGCCGTGAGCATGGCCATCGGCAACCTCGAGGCCGAACTAGGCTACACCCTGTTCGAGCGCGGCCCCCGCGAAGTCCGCCCGACCGCCCAGGCCATGGCGCTGGAACCCCATGCCCGGCTGATCGCCGAGCAGCTGGGGTTGCTGCAGGTGCATGCCCTGGAGCTGTCGCAGGGGCTGGAGAGCAGCCTGACCCTGGCCGTGGTGCCGGACATCGACCACAGCCCGCTGCTGGCGGCCATCGCCTGCCTGGGTGAGCGGCACCCGCTGCTTGACATCGCCCTGCTCAGCGCTCCGCAGGAAGAGGCCATGCACCTGCTCGACAGCGGCCGCGCCGACCTATGCGTGGCCTTTGCCGGACTGCAGGTCGATGCCCGTCGCGGCTTCCAGCACATCGGCATGGAGTCGCTGGTAGCCACCCTGTCCCCCACCCATCCGGCCTTGCGCGGGGGGCGAATCCACTACCTCGAAGACCTGACCCGGGTACGCCAGATCCTGGTACGCAGCCGTGACCTGCCGCTGGCCGACCCACGCCCGCTGATAGGCGCAACGCACTGGTCAACCGACAGTTTCGACCTCGCCCTGCAGATGGTGGAGGCCGGCCTGGGCTGGGGCGACCTGCCGCTATCGCGGGTCGCGCCACTGCTGGCCAGCGGGCGCCTGGTGCGCCTGGATTTTCGCAACACCTGCAACGAGCTGCAGTTGCCGGTACACATCTTCTGGCGCAGGCAGCAACCGTTGCAGCAGGCTGCACGCCTGTTGATCGAGAATTTGTGTAGCCGGTGAATGCCGTCCGTCGAAACGACCGTAAGAAATTTCTGTAAGCACTTCAGTCTTTTACCCCTTGAGCCGATATCCCGGTCGATAGGTTCCGCAATGCGTCATGAGCGCGCTGCGCCCTCCCCTCATTGGCCCAAGGTCTCGAAACATGAACCTGAAATTTCGCCACAAGATCCTGCTCAGCGCCTGCGGCGTCGTGGTCCTGGCATTTGCCCTGTTCACGCTCTACAACGACTACCTGCAACGCAACACCATTCGCCAGAACATAGAAGCTTCGGTGCAGCAGTCCGGTGCACTGACCGCCAGCAGCGTGCAGAACTGGATGAGCGGACGCATCCTGGTACTGGAAAACCTGGCTCAGGACATCGCCCAGCAAGGCGCCGGTGACACCCTGCCCGGGCTGATCGAGCAGCCGTCCTACACGCGCAATTTCCTGTTCACCTACCTGGGCCAGGCCAACGGTGTGTTCACCCAGCGCCCCGATACGCAGATGCCCGCCGGTTACGACCCACGTCAGCGCCCGTGGTACGGCGCCGCGGCCAGCGCCGGGCAGACCGTGCTGACTGCCCCGTACCAGGGCGCTGTCGGCGGCCTGATGGTAACCATCGCCACGCCGGTGAAAAGCAAGGGCAATGGCGAGTTGATCGGTGTGGTCGGCGGTGACGTCACCCTCGATACCCTGGTCGAGATCATCAACTCGGTCGATTTCGGCGGCATCGGCCACGCCTTCCTGGCCGACAGCAATGGCCAGGTGATCGTCAGCCCCGACAAAGACCAGGTGATGAAGAACCTCAAGGACATCTACCCCGGCAGCAACCTGCAAGTCGCCGCCGGCATGCAGGATGTCACCCTCAATGGCCAGGACCGCATCATCTCCTTCGCCCCGGTAGCCGGCCTGCCCTCGGCACAGTGGTACATCGGCCTGTCGATCGACAAGGACAAGGCCTACGCCGCGCTCAGCCAGTTCCGCACCTCGGCGATCATCGCCATGCTGATCGCCGTGGCTGCCATCGCCGGCCTGCTCGGCCTGCTGATCCCGGTGCTGATGAGCCCGCTGACCACCATGGGCCGCGCCATGCGCGACATCGCCGAGGGCGAAGGTGACCTTACCCGCCGCCTGACTGTGCAGAACAAGGACGAGTTCGGCGAGCTGGCCACTTCGTTCAACCGCTTCGTCGAGCGTATTCATGCCTCGATCAGCGAAGTGTCCTCGGCAACCCGCCTGGTGCACGACCTGTCGGAAAAGGTGATGAACGCCTCCAATGCGTCGATCATCGGCTCCGAAGAGCAAAGCATGCGCACCAATAGCGTGGCCGCAGCGATCAACGAGCTGGGGGCTGCCACCCAGGAAATCGCCCGTAACGCCGCCGATGCCTCGCAGCATGCCAGCGGTGCCAGCGAGCAGGCCCACGGTGGCCGTGAAGTGGTCGAAGAAGCGATCAGCGCCATGACCGCCCTGTCGCAGCGCATCAGCGAGTCCTGTGCGCAAATCGAAACGCTCAACGCCAGCACTGACGAAATCGGCAAGATCCTCGACGTGATCAAGGGCATCTCGCAGCAGACCAACCTGCTGGCGCTGAACGCCGCCATCGAAGCGGCCCGTGCAGGTGAGGCCGGCCGTGGCTTTGCCGTGGTGGCCGACGAGGTACGCAACCTGGCGCACCGCACCCAGGAATCTGCGGAAGAAATCCACCGCATGATCACCAGCCTGCAGGTAGGCTCGCGCGAAGCGGTGCACACCATGAACACCAGCCAGGTTTCCAGCGAGCAGACCGTGCAGGTGGCCAACCAGGCCGGCGAGCGCCTGGCCAGCGTGACCCAGCGCATTGGCGAGATCGATGGCATGAACCAGTCGGTGGCTACCGCTACTGAAGAGCAGACCGCCGTGGTCGAGAGCCTCAACCTGGACATCACCCAGATCAACGCCCTGAACCAGCAAGGGGTGGAGAACCTCAACGAGACCCTGCGCCATTGCGACCAACTGGCCCAGCAGGCCGGGCGCCTGAAGCAGCTGGTAGGCAGCTTCAGGATCTGATGGCCCAGGGGGGCGCTCTGCGCCCCAATCGCGACGCAAGGCCGCTCCCACAGGTGCCATGCGATCCTTGTGGGAGCGGCCTTGTGTCGCGATCGGGCTGCGCAGCAGCCCCCTACGCCACCGCCGCTTTAACCACTTTGCTCCGCCGCAACCAGGCCAACAGCACCGCCGCCATCAGAACGAAGCCCAGGTAGCCGAACACCGGGTACACCTCACCCACCAGGCTGATGAACCCCACCAGGCTGCAACCGAACGCCACCACCCCGGTCACCACCGAGCCCCAGCGAAACTTCGCCGTACCCGACGGCATCAGCCGCGCGAGGAAGGAAAACAACGTACCCACGGCGGTGTTGACGATCATGCCGAAGATGATCAGGCACATCACCAGCCCCAGCAGTGGCGATACTTCGTTGGCGATCGACAGCATCGGCATCGGCAGGTCAGCCACGCTGTCCAGGCGCGACAACAGCCCGGCACTCATCACCAGCATCAGCCCGCCCAATGCTGCACCACCAAGCAGCCCACCCCATACTGCAGTTCTCTCGCCCTTGGCCGAGCCGCCCAGGATGGCCAGGATCGGCGCGCCGGCAACGATGTTGTACGACACGTACAGCAACGCCCCCAGCAGCCAGTGACGAGTGCCCGCTTGTTGCTGGCTGGCCAGGTGGTCAAGCTGGGCGAAGCTCTGCTCCCGGCTGAACACGGCGTACAACGCGATCGCCGATGCCACCAGGATCAGCAACGGGGTAATGGCGCCAATGGCGAGGATCACCTTGCGCACGTCCAGGCACACGATGCCCACCACCACCAGTGTCACCAGCACGCTGCCGGTCAGCGCCGGGATACCGAACTGCTGCTCCAGCAGGGCACCACCACCGGCCAGCATGACCACGGTGACGGCAAACATGAAAAAGGTGATCAGCCAGTCGACGAACAGGCCCAGGTGACGGCCGCAGATGGCCTGGATCACATCCTTGTGCGAGGTGGCCTGCTGGCGATTGCCCAGCCCCGCCAGGGCCATGCCGAGGAGGGTGAACAAGGCTGCACTGACCAGTGCACCGGCCAACCCCCATACGCCAAAATCGACAAAGAACAACAACAGTTCCCGCCCCGAAGCGAACCCCGCCCCCACGATCACGCCGACAAATGCGCCTGCAATCTTCAGCTGCTCTTGCATGTGAACCTCTGGATTTATTGTTGTTGTCTCACTGCCACCACATCGCTTTTGTGGGAGCGGGGGGGGGGGGGGGGGGGGGGGGGGGGGGGGGGGGGGGGGGGGGGGGGGGGGGGGGGGGGGGGGGGGGG
>NZ_JBNRIJ010000054.1:6624-18465 GCF_053557675.1 Pseudomonas sp. XP1
GGTCGAACGCACCGGCAGCGCTGCGCCGAAGAACTCCTTGTACACCTCGTTGAAGCCGGCGAAGTGGCTCATGTCCGACAGCCACACCGTGGCCTTGACCACCTGGTCGAAACCCGCGCCGCAGGCCGCCAGGCTTTCGCCGATGCGCTCGCAGGCGGCGCGGGTCTGGGTCTGGATGTCACCGCGCACCACTTCACCGCCGGCACTCATCGGCACCTGGCCGGACAGGAACAGAAAGCCGCCGGCTTTAACCGCACGGGAGAACGGGAACGGCAGGCTGCTGGGGAAACGCTGGATATCATTGCTCATGGGATGCTCCTTTCAGGATTGCTGGAAACGTGCCGGGGACAGGCGCTCGGGCACCACCCCCTGGCTGACAAGGCCAGGACACAGAGGCTGGCCCAGCAGCAGGTCGGCAGCCAGGCGCGAAGCGCCCGCAGCCGACTGGATGCCATAGCCACCTTGTGCCGCCAGCCAGAAGAACGCTGGCGCATGCACATCGAAACCGATCACCAGGTCGCCGTCGGCGACGAACGAGCGCAGCCCGGCCCAGGTGTGGCTCGGCCGGCGGATCGCCAGGGTGGTCATGGCTTCGATGTTGTAGATGCCCAAAGCCACGTCGAGCTCCTCGGGCGCGGCGTCCTGGGGTTCGACCGGGTCGGCATTGGCCGGCGAACCCAGCAGCTGGCCGGCGTCGGGCTTGAAGTAGAAGCTTTCGTCTACGCCGATTACCGCCGGCCAGCGGGCGAAGTCCTGGTCCTCCGGGCCGGGGAAGGTGAAGGCACTACGCCGACAGGGTTGCAGGCCGATACGCGCCACTCCACATTGCTCGGCCACATGGTCGGCCCAGGCACCAGCGGCATTGACCAGCTGGCGCGCCTGCACGCGGCTGCCATCGCCCAGTTCCACCTGCCACAGGTCATCCAGGTACCAGGCCTGAATCAGCTCGGCGTTGCAGCGCATTTCGCCGCCAGCGGCGCGATAGCCGCGCAAGAAACCCTGGTGCAAGGCATGCACGTCCAGGTCCATGGCACCCGCTTCAAGCACCGCGCCGGCCAGGTTCTCGCCACGCAGGCTCGGTACCAGGGCCAGGGCCGCGTCGCGGTCGAGCAGGCTGACCTCGGTGCCGTTGGCCAGGTTCTGCGCGTGGGTCTGCTCGAGCAGCGCGCGCTGCTCCAGGTTGGCGACGTACAGGCAGCCGCGCGGTTCCAGCAATGGGTGCTCGCAGAACCCTTGCGGTGGTGCTTCGTAGAAGCCTCGGCTGGCACGGGTCAGCGCCTGGATCTGCGGGGTGCCGTAGGCCTCCATGAACATGGCTGCCGAACGCCCGGTGGAATGGTAGCCAGGCTGTGCCTCGCGCTCGAGCAACAACACCTTCTGCCGGCCGGCCAGGCGATAACCCAAGGAAGCACCGGCAATACCGGCACCGATGATCAGGGTGTCGTAGATCAGGGTCATGCACGCTCCTGTCAAGAAATTATCATTTATGAGAATTCTAATATATGAGAATTTATGAATACGCAAGGGTCCAAGGTAAGATGCCCGACCAACGCTGCATGCCGAGACCCCCGAATGCCCGCTGCCCTCCCCCTGCTGGACCGTGCCGTAGTCGGCCAGCGCCTGCGCCAGGTGCGCAAGGCCCGCCAGATGACCCTCAAGCAATTGTCCGAAGCCAGTGGCGTACCGGTGTCCACCTTGTCGAAGATGGAACTGGCGCAGGTCTCGGTCAGCTACGAAAAGCTCGCCGCCGCCGCCCGGGCGCTGAATGTCGACATTGCCCAGCTTTTGCGCGCCAGTGGAACGGTCACGGCGCCTGTGCCGGTGACCGTGGTGGTCGACTCATTGCCGGCGGCGGCGGGTTACTCGACCGGCACCTATGACTACCACCCGATCGCCGGCGATTTCCCCGAACGGCGCATGACACCCGCCTACGCCCGCATCATCGCCCGTGAACGCGGCCAGTTCGACGATTTTATCCGCCACCCCGGGCAAGAGTTCGCGTTGGTGCTGAGCGGTCGCGTTCGTATCGAGTTCGAAACCGGCGAAGCGGTGAGCATCGGGCCGCAGGAAACGGCGTATTTCGACAGCCAGGTGGGGCATATCTACCTGTCGGAGAGTGACGATGGGGCAGATGCGCATGTGATGGTGGTGATGACTGATCGCTGACCCGGTGCTGCCTGCCAGGGCCCTCTCGCCGGCAAGCCAGCTCCCACAAGTACTGCACAGGCCCTGAGGTTGATGCGGTCGGTGTGAGAGCCGGCTTGCCGGCGATAGGGCCCCGGCAGGCAGCACTCGGTTATAACCTAATAACGAACAAGTCTATTTGGCTATAAAAAAATCTATATGCTGGCTGCATCCGATAACGGGCAAAGTTGGGCAGTCGAGTAGCGTATGGATGTAGGTTCTTTCGGTTTCACCATTGCGGGCCTGGTCGTGGGTTTCATCGTCGGCATGACCGGCGTCGGCGGCGGCTCGCTGATGACCCCGATCCTGTTGTGGTTTGGCATCAGCCCGGCGACCGCCGTCGGCACCGACCTGCTCTATGCCGCCATCACCAAGGCCAGTGGCGTCTGGGTGCATGCGCGCAACAAGAACGTCGACTGGAAGATCACCGGCCTGCTAAGCCTGGGCAGCGTGCCCGCAGCGGCGCTGACCCTGTGGTTCCTCAGCACCTTGCACACCGACACTTCGGCGCTCAACGCCGTCATCAAGCAAGGCCTGGCGGTGGTGCTGATCCTGACCGCGCTGGCCATCCTGTTCAAATCGCGCCTGCAGGCCTTTGCCAGCCGCCATGCCGGTGACCACTACCACCTCAGCGACCGCAGCCTGAACATCCTTACCGTGCTCACCGGCGTGGTGCTTGGGGTGATGGTCACCCTCACTTCCATCGGTGCTGGCGCACTGGGTACCGTGGCGCTGTTCCTGCTGTACCCGTTCCTGGTCACCCGCCGCCTTGTCGGTACCGAAATCGCCCACGCCGTGCCACTGACTCTGGTGGCGGGCCTGGGCCATGCGGGCATGGGCAACATGGACTGGTCGCTGCTGGGCTACCTGCTGCTTGGCTCGCTGCCAGGCATCTACCTGGGCAGCCACCTCACCGGGCGGATTTCCGACCGCGTGCTGCGTCCGTGCCTGGCGGCGATGCTGCTGCTGATCGGCTACAAACTGGCGTTCTGACCTTCAGCCCAGGCGCAGGCGCCACTGCCCGGTAAAGCTCAGCTCCAGGCGCGACAGCGGCAACACGTCGACCCGCTGGCTGGCACCCATCGGGCAGCCAAGTACCTGCACCAGCACGGCGCGCATGACCATCGGGTGGGTAACCGCCAGCCATTCGCCCGGCCTGTCGAAGGCCGCCAGCCAGGCAGCGATGCGCTGGCAAAGCACAGCGAACGACTCGCCCCCATGGACTTCACTGGCCGGGTCCTGAAGCCATTCGGCCAACGCCTGCGGTTGCTCGGCCTGCAGTTGCTTCAGCGTCAGCCCCTGCCAACGCCCCAGGTCGCAATCGGCCAAGGCCGGCTCGACCTGCACAGGTCTGGAAAACCACGCCGCCGTCTCGCAGGCTCGACGCTCTGGTGCAGCCAGCACCGGCACATCGGAAAGGTCAGCGAAAGGCGGCTGACCCAACGGCAGGATGCCGTCCTCGGCGCGGTGCAGGCGCCCGGTCTTCTGGGCCTGGGTCAGGGCATGGCACATCAGGGTCAGGCGGACGGCTTTCACCGGGTTTCTCTCGCGGCAGGTTGGGTCGCAAGGTTTAGCATGCCGTGGCGCTTTCTGCCGCAACAATATTGCACCGGCTGCGCCGACGATGGTGCCTGATCAGATCATCACCCGCATCAGTCCCCAAACCGGCACCGCTGCCACCAACCCCACCGCCAGCCGCGGCCAGTACGGCAGCAGCAATACCAGCAGCATCCCCGCCAGCGACATCGCGGCAAACCAGGCCACCGGCCCCATGGCCCAGCCCCAGGCTTGGATACACAGCACCAGACTGCCCAACAATGCCAGCCACCCGGCCGTGCGCAAGCCGACACGCAGCACCTGCGGGCAGGTGCGGTTCCATACCTGCTTGTAATGCCGCTCCAGCCCCTGGCACAGCCCCAGCATGCCAGCGTAGGCGAACAACACGCCGCCCATGACCCACATCATCATGCCCCGGCCTCCATACACCGCCCTGACCTGGCCTTCTGTGTCCCCCACTGAGCCTGCCATAAGCGCCAGACCAGCAGCCCGAGCAATACACCCAACACCAGAGCACAGGCCGCCACCCCCAGGCGCATGGCGTCGCCCAAGCCACCCAACGCACCCAGGCCAATGCACAGCAACGCGGTCAGCAGCAGTTGCTCGATCCAGGCTCTGCGTACCGGCCTGATACCGGCATGCAACAGCGCCAGCAGCCATACACCAAAGAACGCACGAACCTCCCAGCTCTCCCGCTGCGCCAGTTCCACCGGCAGCACGCGGCTGGCCCATAGCAACCCCACGCACGCCAACAACAGGCCACTGACGAAGCCCACGTTGCACACCTCCGCCACCCGGTACCAACGCCGCACCGCAGCCTCGGCGCTGGTGTACTTGCGCCCACGCTTCACGCAGAACAGCACCAGCCCGCTGGCGATCATCAGGCAACTGACCAGACCACAGACGAAATACAGCCAGCGCATCGGGTAGCCGCCAAACTGGGCGAAATGCAGGCCGGCCATGACCCGCTGGGTCAATGGCGCCGCGCGCCATTCGACGACGTCGCCGAGCAACTGCCCGCTGACACCATCGAAGACCATGGCCTGCCCCTTGGCCAAGGCAATGCGATTGCCCAGTCCGGGGCGTATTTCGATACGCGCCGCCGCCGTATTGGGATTGCGGATGTTCAGGCCACCAATCGGCCCCAGGCGCGCCTCGGCCTGGGCCAGCAATGGCGCCACATCGACCAGCGCGGCGGGTTGCCTGGCCAGGCCGCCAGGCTGCTCCAGACGGGCATTGCCCTGGGCCTGGAAGTAGGCACGGTTGTCGCCGGCGAACAGCGCATCGACCCCGGCCGGGATATAGATGAGCATGAAGATCACCAGGCCGGTGTAGGTGATCATCAGGTGGAACGGCAGCAACAGCACCGCGCTGGCGTTGTGGAAATCCAGCCACGAGCGCTGGCCCTTGTTCGGCCGAAAGGTGAAGAACTCCTTGAAGATCTTCTTGTGGATGACGATACCGGTGACCAGCGCCGCGAGCATCACCAGCGCCAGTGCGCCGACAACGAAGATGCCCCAGTTGCGTGGCAGATCGAGGGTGAAGTGGAAGCGGAAAAAGAAGTTGCCACCAACGCTGTCACGCACCTCGATGGCCTCGCCAGTGTGCGGGTCGAGTTGAACGACGGGGCCATGGCGACGCTCGCCCGTGGACACGCGCAACCCGGGCGAGCGCTCGCTCGGCAGGCTGATGCCCCAGTTGCCAGCCTGCGGCTCGTGGGCCTGCAGGTAGGCAATGGCGCGCCGCGCGGCGTCGGCCTGGGGCACCTCGGTGGCCGGGATTTCCGGTTGCATCCAGTGGTCAAGTTCCTTGTCGAACACCGCCAGGGTGCCGGTGACGAAGATGGCGAACAGCAGCCAGCCGAAAATCAGCCCGGCCCAGGTGTGCAGCCAGGCCATCGATTGGGTGAAGCTGTTCTTCATGCCAGCCACCCCAGTGCTTGCGGCCAGAAGCCGATCAGGGCAAGCGGTACGGCCACAGCCAGCGGAGCCCAGGCACGCAGGGCATCACTGCAGGCGAAGGCCCAGAGGATTGCGGCGGTATAGAAGATGAAGGCCGGCAGGGTCGCTACGATGACCGCATCGGCGGCAGCCAGCGGCAGGATGCGGGTCAGGCAGGCGCTGGCGGCGTAGCTGAGGGCATAGCCGCCGAACAGTGCGGCACAGCTGCGGGAGAGGATCTGCAGCCAGGCGGGGGCTTTGATCATCGTGGGCTCCTTGGCGTTGCTCGGTAGCATCCGGGGCTGCTTTGCAGCCCATTCGCCGGCAAGCCAGCTCCCACTTCGAAGACTGTGTGGTACCAGTGGGAGCTGGCTTGCCGGCGAAAAGGGCCGCAAAGCGGCCCCTTGGATCAGAAGTTGATGTTCAGCGCAGCGAACACCGCCCTGCCCGGCTGGTTATAGGTATTGGCGCCCGACGTGCTGGCGTTGCCGCCACGCAGGATCTGCTTGTCGAACACGTTGTTCACCCCCAACCGCACGTCGTAGTTGGCGTTGAACTTGTAACCGGCGCTCACGTCCACCAGGCCGTAGGCTTCCACGTCCTGTTGCGCGGTCTTGTCGTAGCCTTGCTGGGTGCGTTCGTTGAAGGTCGGCGACTTCTGCTTGCCGAAGTAGGTACCCGCCACCTGGAACGACAGCTTCTCGGTGGCGCGCCAGTCGAGGGTGGTGTTGACGGTGTATTCCGGGATCACCGACAGCGGCTCGCCGGTCTCGCGGTTGTCGTTGTCGAGCATCCAGGTCAGGTTGGTGTTCCAGTCCAGGGCCGGGGCCAGCTCGATGAACAGGTTGCCTTCGATACCTTCCACCCGCGCCTTGCCGGCGTTGTCCCACTGGGTCACACGGCTGCCGGTGCCGATGGTGTACAACACGTCGGTATCACCGACGATCTTGTTCTTGTAGTCGTTGCGAAAGTACGCGGCACTGCTGCGCCAGGTACCCCGGTCGTACATCAGGCCGATTTCCTTGTTGACGCTGATCTCGGGCTTGAGGTCGGCGTTGCCCTGCAGGTAGCAGCCACCGTTATTGGTCTGCTGCACGCTGCAACCGTTGCCGCGGCTGTACAGCAGGTAGTTGGGGTTGGACTGGTACAGGTTCGGGGTCTTGTAGGCGCGCGCGATACCGCCTTTGACCGACAGTGCTTCGGTCAGCTTGTGCGAAAGGTTCAGGCTGGGGCTGAAGTTGTCGCCGAAGGTTTCGTGGTGGTCGAAACGCAGGCCCGGGGTAATGGTGGTGTCGCCGACAATGATGTTGTCCTCGACGAACAGCGCATAGCTGCGGGCGGTCATCTTCGAGCTGCTGCGGTCGAAGCCGACCAATCCGTCGTTAACGGTAGGGTCCGAGCTTTGCGGGCGCAGCGAGCCCTGGTCATTGAGCGCTTCGTACAGGTACTCGCCGCCCAGGGTCAGCACATGCTCGGTGCTGCCCATGGCGAATGGCAGGTTCACTTCGCTGCTCAGGCGCGTATTGCGCAGGCGCGACATGGCGGCGCCTTCGGCATTGGGGGCACCTTCGGTGCGGCCTGCCAGGCCCTCGTTGAGGCGCCAGTTGCGCACGTACTCGTAGGCCAGCACGGTCTTGCTGGTACCCCAGGTGAAATCGCCCAGGTGGGTCAGGTCGTAGGTACTGCGCTGCATCACATTGGTTTCGTGGCCGTACAGGCTGGACACGAACTCGACGTCACCACCGCCGTTGCTGTTCATGGTGTCGCCGGCAAAGATATTGCCCTGGCGGCTGTAGCCGGCACTGGCCTCGAGGCGGTGCTCGTCGTTCAGCTTCCAGCTCAGCAGGCCATTGATGTCCTTGTTGCGTACGCCTTCGCGGCCCGCCACCAGCGCACTGGTGGCATGCCCGGCGTTGATGTCCAGGTCGTCGGCATCGGTCTTGGCCAGGCCGCCGTACAGGCGGAAGCCGAGGTTGTCGGTCAGGCCGCCGCCCAGGTTGAAGTTGGCCCGGCGGCTGGCGCCCTCGGCGCTGTCTTCCGGCAGCTGGGTGTACAGGCTGACGCTGCCCTTGAACTCGTCGGCGGGGCGCTTGGTGATGATATTGACCACCCCGCCCATGGCGCCGGAGCCGTAACGTGCGGCCGCCGGGCCACGGAGGATCTCGATGCGCTCGACCGCTTCTGCTGGTACCCAGTTGGTTTCACCGCGGGTATCGCGGTCGCCGTTCCAGCCATAGCGCACGGCATTGCGTGCGCTGGATGGCTTGCCGTCGATGAGGATCAGGGTGTTTTCCGGGCCCATGCCGCGCAGGTCGATCTGCCGGTTGTTGCCACGCGCGCCGCTGGCGCTGTTGCCGGTCAGGTTCACCCCGGGCTCGCGGCGGATGATGTCGGACAGGTCATTCGCTGGCGGATGGCGCTTGATATCTTCGGCGGTGATGATCGACGTACCCAAGGCCTGGCGTGCCTCGCGTTCGGCGGTGACCAGGGTGTCCTGGATTACCAGCGCGTTGTCGGCGACCGGCATCTCCAGCACCTCACCCGTACGCTGTTCTTCGGCTTGGGCCGCGGTGGCCACCATGGCCGGTGACGCCAGCGCGACGAACGCCAGGGCCAGGCTGTTGGGTGAAGTCTTGCACTGCATGGGTACATCTCCTGCGATTCATGAGCGAAACGGCACATCCCTGTCGGAAACCGGGAGCCTTCGCCCACCGGCCTCGCAAACACAGTCTGGTGGCCAACAGGGATGGTAAATATAGGGATTCGCAAATGAGTTTAAATCTTATTTACGAAGTTTACATGTTTGTAACGGAACTTTGCGGACACGATGGCGTGCCGGCGCAGCCCGGCTATTCGCGCTGTTGCATGCATACACCTGTCCGATTTGCATCCTGCGCGACGCCTCCTACAGTTTCGAACGTAGCCCCTCTGCCGAGCCTCCTGATGCGCAGCCACGGAGAAAGCCACACCACGAACGCCACCCGGTCACTGTCGAAGATCCCTCGCAGTGTCTGGGCGCTGGGCTTCGTGTCGATGTTCATGGACATTTCCTCGGAAATGATTCACGCATTGCTGCCGCTTTACATGGTCACCGTGCTCGGCACTTCGGTAGTGGCGGTGGGCTTTATCGAAGGTATCGCCGAAGCGACCGCCTCGATCACCAAGGTGTTTTCCGGTGCCCTCAGCGACCGGCTGGGCAAGCGCAAGCTGCTCACGGTGCTGGGCTATGGCCTGGGGGCGTTGACCAAGCCGGTATTCCCCATGGCCTCCGGGCTGGAGTGGCTGACCGCGGCCCGCTTCGTAGATCGGGTCGGCAAAGGCATTCGTGGGGCGCCGCGCGATGCGCTGGTGGCCGACGTTACGCCCGCTGAACTGCGTGGTGCAGCCTTCGGCCTGCGCCAGGCGCTGGATACCGTGGGCGCGTTCCTTGGGCCGTTGCTGGTGATCATGCTGATGTGGCTGACCGCGAGCCATTTCCAGACGGTGTTCTGGGTGGCGGTGGTCCCGGCGTTCGTGGCGTTGTACATCCTCATTGCCTTCGTGCGCGAACCTGAAACGCCGGCCTCCACCCGGACGGTGCGTTCACCGCTGGCACTGCACGAGCTGGCCCGCCTGGGCCCGGCCTATTGGCGGCTGATCGGCCTGGCCACGCTGTTCACCCTCGCCCGCTTCAGCGAGGCGTTTCTGCTACTGCGCGCCCAGGACATGGGCCTGGCGCCGCTGTGGGCGCCGGTAGTGCTTGTGCTAATGGCCTTGACCTATTCGCTGGCGGCCTACCCCGCAGGGGTGCTGTCGGACCGCGTAGGCCGCCGCGGCGTGCTGATGACCGGGCTGGGGCTGCTGGTCGCCGCCGACCTGCTGCTGGCCCTGCTGCCGGGCTGGACCGGGCTGGCCATGGGGGTGGCTGCATGGGGCCTGCACCTGGGCTTCAGCCAAGGTATCTTTGCCGCCATGATCGCCGACAGCGCCCCCGCCGAACTGCGCGGTACAGCCTTCGGCCTGTTCAACCTGCTGACCGGCGTGGCGCTGCTGGTGGCCAGCGTGATGGCCGGACTGCTGTGGGACGGGGTCGGCTTCAAGGCGACATTCCTGCTTGGCGCAGCGTGTGCCGGCAGCACCCTGGTCGGGGTCGCATTACTCAGGTCAGGCCCCTGCAAGCCGAACTAGGCCAGCACTGGCTGCTGCTCCAGTAGCGACCAGCCGCCATGCCCGTCCACTTCCAGCCGATGGGTATGGAAATCTGCCAGCGTACTGCGGTGCCCGACACTGACCAGCAACGCCCCCGGCATTTCCGTGCGCAACAGTGAATACAGAGCATGCTCGAGCCCTTCGTCCATGGCCGAAGTGGACTCGTCGAGAAACACCACCTGCGGCCGGTTGAACAGCACCCGGGCAAATGCCAGGCGCTGTTGCTCACCAACCGAGAGAATGTGTGACCAGTCACAGCTGACGTCCAGTCGCTCGGCCAGGTGGGCCAGGTTGACCTGTTGCAAGGCCTGCTGCATCCGCGTTTCATCCTCAGGCCTGCTGGCCGCCGGGTAGGCAATGACGGCGCGCAGATCGCCCAGCGGCAGGTACGGCCGCTGCGACAGGAACAGCGCCTGGTGGCCAAGCGGGCGCCTGACCTCACCCTCGGCATACGGCCAGAGGCCTGCCAGCGCACGCAGCAGCGTGGTTTTGCCACTGCCCGACGGCCCCTTGATCAACAGCGCCTGGCCGGCGTGCAGGTCAAGGTCCAGGTCGGCGATAAGGGCATGCCCGTCCGGGCGCAGCACCTGCAGGCGGCTGATCGATAAGGCACGCTCCTGGTCCTCGGTGATGACGCGCGGCAAAGCGCTTGCCTGCTCGTTGGCATCGAGGAAGCCGGTCAGACGGTCGAGGGTGGCCCGGTACTGGGCAAAGGCATCATACGACTCGCGGAAGAACGACAAAGAATCCTGCACCTGGCCAAAGGCCTGGGAGGTTTGCATGACGTCGCCCAGCTTGATCGCCCCGCTGAAGAAGCGCGGTGCCTGCAGAATGAACGGGAACACCACTGCTACCTGGCTCACGCCCAGGTTGAAACCACTGAATTTCAAGTTCCGGAACACCAGCGCCCAGGCATTCACGATCAAGGCACCAAAGCGGCCCAGCAAGGTGCCCCGCTCGACCTGCGCGCCCTGGTAGAAAGCGATGTTCTCGGCGTTCTCGCGCAGGCGCATCAGCGCGTAACGGAAGTTGGCGGTGAGCTTTTCGTTGAGGAAGTTCAGGCGGATCAGCGGCCGCCCGAGGCGGAAGGCAATCCAGGTGGCGACGATGACATACAGGTAGACGGCAAACACCATCGCCCGGGGAATCTCCACACCAGCGACGGCCAGCGGCGCCGACAGCCCCCAGAGGATGCCGGTGAACGCCACCAGCGAAACCAGCGCACTGACCGCGCCCAGGGCGAGGGTCACCGAGTTGCTGACAAAGGCGTTGACGTCCAGTTCGATTCGCTGGTCGGGGTTGTCCACCGGCTCGGCGAGGAACTGGCCACGGTAATAAGCATCACCGTGCATCCAGTCGTAGGTCAGGCGTTCGGTCAGCCAGACCCGCCACTGGATGCTGAACGCCTGGCTTACATAGAAGGTGAACAGCGAACGCAGCACATGGATGGTGGCCAATACCGCGAAGACGCCGAGCAGGTACCAGAAGGCAGTCTGGTCAAGGCCCTGCAAGGCGCTGTAGAAGCCGTTGTACCAGAATGAGAACAGCACATTCAGGCGCACCGAGAATAGCGTCAGTACCAGCAGCAGGGCGAACACCAGCAACGGCCGCCAACTGCGCCTGAAACTGAAATAGGGCCCGGCAAGCTGCCAGAACTGACTGCCCCAGCGCGTACAACGTACGGCCAGTGTAGCGGCTGCCGTGAAGCAGACAAAAGTGATGAACGAGGCGAATGCCAGCCAGCTCAGGCTCTCTTGCAGGGCCTGGTGCCAGTTCATTTCCATGGTGGGTATCCGTGCTGAGTATTTCCGCGAGCGTAGCATTGACCTGTGGTTCGTCAGGCATAAATGACGCACATTTCATGATTGCTTTTGCGAGCTACGCGGGCCCCTGTGGGAGCGGCTTTAGCCGCGAAGCGGGCGACGCGGTGGATGGCACCGGCTTTGCCGGTGTTCGCGGGTGAACCCGCTCC
>NZ_JBNRIJ010000055.1:0-18107 GCF_053557675.1 Pseudomonas sp. XP1
AAACTTGGCTCAGCAATCTCAAATGACTATGTGATTTCTCGCATGGCCACTTGTGATGCTGATAATCTTTGTGACTATCAGTCCATACTCACAAGCACCCACACGAATTGCTTGATTCGATTTGTTAAAGAGCGTTTCGTTAAGAGCATTTCGTCTCAACCGAGGCGCGCATTCTACGCTTTCCTCATTTGCTGTCAAGCGTTTATTTTGAAGTTTTTGCGAGAAACTCGTTTAGCTTCAAACACTTGACTCAACAGGGTGGCTGACTTTTGCTTCGCTACCGCGTTGGAGTGGTGCGCATTATAGGGCGGCTTTCCAGGAGGTCAACCTTTAATTTCAATAATTTAGAATCTTTCCGGAAAGGACCGCATCAGGGCCGTCATGTGCTCCGCGCGAACCTAGCAACGCGCTCAATCGCACAGGCACCGAAATAAAAAGCAACGCCAGGCACCTTGCCCCCTTTCCTCATAATTGCGCACTATATTGCTCACCCGAAACCCCGCTCAAGGATCGCCGCGCAGAAATGAACACCCAGCCCCGCAGCCTGGCCGCAACCCTCTTCCCGATCGGCTTGCTGCTCATCGCCATGGCATCGATACAGTCCGGCGCTTCCCTGGCCAAAAGCATGTTTCCCCTCATCGGCGCCCAAGGTACCACCACCCTGCGCCTGATCTTCGCCAGCATCATCATGCTGCTGATCCTGCGACCGTGGCGTGTGCGCATGACCCGCAACACCTTGCGCAACGTCATCATCTACGGCATGGCGCTGGGCGGCATGAACTTCCTCTTCTACATGGCCCTGCAAACGGTACCGATCGGCATCGCCGTGGCACTGGAGTTCACCGGCCCGCTGGCCGTTGCGATCTTCTCCTCGCGCCGGCCGATCGACTTCCTCTGGATTGCCCTGGCTATCGTCGGCCTGCTGCTGTTGCTGCCGGCCGGCCATGGCGGGCAGGCCCTCGACCCGGTCGGCGCAGCCTATGCCCTGGGCGCAGGCGTATGCTGGGCAATGTACATCCTGTTCGGGCAGCGGGCCGGGGCCGAGCATGGTATCCAGAGTGCCGCACTGGGCGTTGTGGTCGCCGCGCTGTTCGTTGCCCCCATCGGTATCGCCCACGCTGGCAGCGCATTGCTCACGCCCGCTCTGATCCCCATGGCGCTAGGCGTCGCGGTATTGTCCACCGCCCTGCCCTACAGCCTGGAAATGGTTGCCCTCACGCGTATCCCTGCACGCACCTTCGGCACCCTCATGAGCATCGAACCAGCATTCGGCGCCCTCTCCGGCCTTCTGTTCCTGGGCGAAGTACTGACGATTACCCAATGGCTGGCTATTCTGGCGATCATTACCGCGTCGGTCGGCACCACCCTGTCCATGCGCAAGGAACCCAGCCCGGCTGTCGCAGCAGACTGACATGAGAAATATTTTCATTTGAGACAGGATTAATGATTGTAGCGACCCGTCTCGCTGATTAAGCTGTCATAGAATCATCATCTTTACGCTATCTACTGGACCGAACACGGACGCTGGGGAAATTTCAGGAAGAACCAAAGCGATAACGACAGGGCCTTACAGCTATCAGCCCTGCATTTAAGGACAGGAATGAAACGTATTTTGCTCATCCTGGCCATCTTGGCTATTGCTGGATGCGCCGCCACGGCCAAGACTGAGGTCAAAAGGGGCAAGAAGGGCCTGCATATCAATTGCTCCGGCCTGTCTTCCTCGTGGGACAACTGCTATAGCAAGGCCGCGAGCTCGTGCAGCACGCGCGGCTACCGGGTCATTGCACGCTCGGGCGATAGCGATGAAGAGCCTGGTGACTACTTGTTCGGCATAAACCCGGCGGGTTATACCAGCCGCAGCATGATCGTCATCTGCAAGTAGACAAAAGGGCAGCTCGCAAGCTGCCCTTTTCATTTGCCTCACAAAGGCGCGGTACGCGCCTCCAGCCACGCCAGCGCATCACCCTTGAGCAAGGGTGCCAAGCGCTCACGTACCTTGGCGTGATAGCCGTTCAACCAGTCCCGCTCCTCATTGGCCAGCAGCTTGGGTACCAGACAGCGGGTATCGATCGGGCACAGCGTCAGGGTCTCGAAGTTCAGGAATTCACCGAAGGCGCTCTTGCCGGCCTCGCGGTTTACCACCAGGTTCTCGATACGCACACCCCATTGCCCTGGGCGGTACGTACCCGGCTCGATCGAGCTGATCATGCCCACCTGCATCGCGGTCTGCGGCGTCGGCGCCGCCTGGTAGGCAATTACCTGCGGCCCCTCGTGCACATTCATGAAGTAACCCACTCCATGCCCGGTGCCGTGGCCGTAATCCACCTGGCCTGCCCAGATCGGTGCCCGGGCAATGGCGTCGAGCAATGGCGACAGCACGCCTCGCGGGAAGGTAGCGCGCGACAGGGCGATCATGCCCTTGAGCACGCGCGTGCAATCCTCCTTCTGCGCAAGGCTTGGGGTACCCACCGGTACCATGCGGGTTATGTCGGTAGTACCGCCAAGGTACTGCCCGCCCGAATCGATCAGCAGCAGACCATCGCCCTCGATCACCGCATGCGACTGCTCGGTGGCACGGTAATGCGGCATCGCGCCATTGCCATTGAAGGCGGCAATGGTCGAGAAGCTCAACGACACGAAACCTGGGCGGCGGGCACGCGCTGCACTCAATTGCTCGTCGACGGTAAGCTCGGTAATCACTTCCCGCCCGAGGCTGGCCTCGAACCAGGCGAAGAACTCGCACAAGGCCGCGCCGTCCTGCTCCATCACACGTCGGATGTGTTCAAGGTCGTCTTCACTTTTGCACGCTTTGCTCAATGTTGTTGGGTTGAGCCCCTCGACCAGTTCGACCCCGGCGGGCAGCTTATCCAGCAGGCCGCAGGTTACCCGGGCCGGATCGACCAGCAATCGACTGCCGGCCGGCATGGCGGCAAGGGCCTCGCCTGCTCTGGCGTAATCGCGCACCTCGATACCGTCGGCCGCCAGTACCTGCCTCAGGTGCTCATCAACCTTGTCCGGGCCTACGAACAGGATGGCCTGCTGCTGGCTGATCAAGGCAAAGGCGACGAACACCGGGTTGTAGGACACATCGCTACCGCGCAGGTTGAACAGCCAGGCGATGTCATCCAGGGTAGCGATGAAATGCCAGTCGGCGCCCTTGGCCTGTGCGCTCTGGCGCAACTGCGCCAGTTTTTCCGCCCGGCTCACCGTGGCGTACGGTGGCAAATGCTGGTAGACCGGGTTGCCTGGCAGCTCCGGGCGCTCTGCCCAGACCTGCTTCAGCAGGTCCTTGTCAGTCACCAGTCGCGCGCCGCGCGCCTTCAGCCGGTCGCCCAGCTGGCGCGCCGAAGCCAGGGCCATGACCGCACCGTCTACCGCCACGCTGCCATTGGTCTCGACATGGTCGCCCAGCCATTCCAGCGCGCCAGGCTTACCCGGCAACAGCTTCATCAGCTCAATGCCACTGCCCGCCAGCTCGTGTTCCGCCTGTTCCCAGTAGCGGCTGTCCACCCACAGCCCGGCGAAGTCAGCCGTGACCACCAGCGTGCCGACCGAGCCGTGGAAACCCGACAGCCACTGGCGCCCTTGCCAGTAACCGGGCAGGTATTCGGAAAGATGGGGGTCGGCCGAAGGTACCAGCAAGGCATCGATGCCCTCTGATGCCATGGCCTGGCGAATCTGCGCCAGGCGCTGCGGCACGCTTTGCCCAAAGGTGGTCTGAACGTTCATGCGCTCTCCTGCGGCTACATCACGGTTTATCCAGTGTGCCGATAATGGAACAGCAGCCGAAGCCCTGCAATCTTGGCGACCGACACACGGCATGCATTGCCCGCCATGCCGTGCGCATATCGGACATCTCCTACAGATAGGCCAGAACCACCGATCAAGTTCCGCTGAACTTCCTCAAAGCACTGGCTTCACACTCAGTACATTCATTGCACACAGGCAAATGACCATGCCCAATGCCTGCGCCCCAAGACGCGGCGTGGTGCTGCTCGACACTCGCGCACACACCCCCGACCACGAGCATGCCGTACACCTGAAGCTTGCCGATGGCCTGGCCCGCCTGCTGGGCTGCCCGCACGTGCAACCCGACCGGCCACCAAGCGCCACCGATGGCTACTACTACCTGCCCACCGAAACCTTGGTCGATCCCAAGCGTCATGCCGCCCTGGGCATCTGCAGCGAGCAGGACCTGTTCGGCGGCCTGGTCGCACACCCCTACATGGCGACCAAGGCAATTTCCCACCCGCTGCCGGCCGGAGCCAGTTTCCCGCCGGGGTGGACCGATGCCTTCGCCCGGCAAGCCAGCGACGCCCTGCTGCGCGGCTACACCGTGTTCAGCAAGGCCGATGCGCGCACCGCCGCACAGCTGTTACTGACGGACGGCCCGTTGCGAATCAAGCCGGTACTGGCCTGCGCAGGCCGTGGGCAACAGGTCATCACCACCGCGGATGCGCTGGAACCGCTGCTGGCCGAGATGGATGACCAGGACCTTGCGCTATGGGGCTTGGTGCTTGAGGAAGACCTGAGCGAAGTGCAAACCTTCAGCGTCGGCCAGGTACGCGTCGCCGGCCTGACCTGCAGTTATCACGGTACCCAGCAACTGACCCACGACCACCAGGGCACGGAAGTGTATGGCGGCTCCGACCTGGTAGTTGTGCGCGGTGACTACCAGGCACTGCTGCAACTGCCGCTGGACGAACCGCTGCGCCTGGCCATCAACCAGGCGATAGCCTACGAACAGGCCGCCGAGCAGCACTTCCCCGGCTTCATCGCCTCACGACGCAACTACGACATCGCCCGCGGCGTGAACCCACAGGGCCACCTGCGCAGCGGCGTACTCGAACAATCCTGGCGCCTGGGCGGTGCCAGCAGTGCCGAGCTGCTGGCGTTGCAGGCGTTCGCCGACGACCCGGCATTGCAACGGGTGCGTGCCTCCACCCATGAAGTGTTCGGCACCCCCGAACTGCCCACTGACGCCACCCTCTTCTACCAAGGAAACGACAGTGAACTCGGACAACTCAGCAAATTTGCGCGGATTCGCGAACATGACCATTCAGAGTGAAACCGTTGAACTGCAGGTCGAGGACGACAGCATCGTCGGCACCCTGGTCAGCCCCGGCAGCAAGATGCCGGGCATCCTCTTCGTCCACGGCTGGGGCGGCAGCCAGCAACGCGACCTGGCACGCGCGCGGCAAATCACCGGGCTGGGCTGCGTGTGCATGACCTTTGACCTGCGCGGCCACGAAAAAACCGAAAGCCAGCGGCTGACGGTCACCCGCGAACAGAACCTGACCGACCTGCTGGTTGCCTATGACCGCCTGGTAAGCCACCCAGCCGTCGACACCGGTGCCATCGCCATCATCGGCAGCAGCTATGGCGGCTACCTGGCCACCCTGCTGACCCGCGAACGGCCGGTCAAATGGCTGGCGTTGCGGGTGCCCGCCATGTACTGGGACGACGAATGGAACCTGCCCAAGCAAACCCTCGACCGGCAACGGCTGAACGCCTACCGCCAGCGGCCGCTCGGCCCGTCGGACAACCGCGCACTGGCAGCCTGCGCCGAATTCGAGGGCGATGTACTGCTGGTGGAGTCCGAGCAGGACGACTACGTACCGCACAGCACACTGATGAGCTACCGCTCGGCATTCGTCAGTGCCCATTCACTCACCCACCGCATGGTCGACGGTGCCGACCATGCATTGTCCAGCGAAGAGAGCCAGAAAGCCTACAGTTCGATCCTGGCGGCATGGGTAAGCGAAATGGTCATCGGCGCCCGCCTGGATCGCTACCCGCACTATGCGCCCTGGTATGCCTGAGGCTCACCCACCTGGCAATGCAGGCCGCCATCGGCGCCGCGCACCAGGCTGCGCAGGGTCTGGTAGGCAGCAAAGTTGACGCCTCTGGCCTGGTACCGACCAAGCAGTTCGAGGAATGGCTCCTCGACGAAATGCACGGCCGCTGACGACCACGCTTGTCGAGACTGCCATTGCAGGTACTGAAGCACCCGACTGCCGTCGTCGCTGGCCTGAATACTGACACCCTGCAGCCCTTCACAACGCGCAGCCAGCTCTTCGCTGCGTGCCACCAGCGCTTGGGCCAGCGCCTGCTGGAACTTGCCAGGCACTTCATATTCGATCATCTGGGTAAACCACAGGGCTCGGGATGTTGCCGTCATGAACGGTCTCCTGGCGACGGACGCGTACAGCGCGATGCCGAGCAGGGTAAAACCTCAAGTAAAGTCAAGGTCAAGCGGTTTTCCGCACCGGGAACGCTCCCGCGCCCTAACCTGATACCGCGAAGCGCCGCCGGTAATCACTCGGGGTCAGGCCGGTGATGCGCTGAAACACCTTGCGAAACGCACTTGGGTCCTGATAACCGACGCCCCAGGCGATCTGCTCGACATTGCGCCGGGTGAACTCCAGCAAGCGGCACGCCCGCCCTACCCTCACCTGCTGGCAGTATTCGGTCGGCCGTAGCCCCGTGGCAGCACGAAAACGCCGCAGAAAGGTGCGTTCCTCCAGCCCCGCGCACGCAGCCATGCCGGCAAGGTCGGCGTCCTGCCCACCGTTGCCCTGCAACCAGTGCTGCACTTTCAGCACCGCGTCATCACCATGGTCCAGGCGTGGATTGAACACTGCACCAGGCAGCGGCGCCGTGACCGGATCGACCGCAAGGTAGCGGGCAGTTTCCCGCGCCACCGTCGCGCCCATGAAACGCTCCAGCAAGCGCAAGCCCAGGTCGGTCCAGGCCATCAGCCCAGCCGAGGTGACGATGTCGCCATCGTCCAGCAATGGTTGCTGGGCCTCGACCCGCACCTTGGGAAAACGCTGGGCAAGAGAATGCACGTAGTTCCAGTGGGTGCAGGCCGGACGCCCGTCGAGCAGGCCACTGGCGGCGATGAAGAACACCCCGATGCACACCGATGCCAGCACCGTGCCATGCCTGTGCAACTGGCATAACGACGCGCGATGGCGCTCAAGCAGCTCACCCTGCGGCGCCGACTCCAGGCTCGGGGGAATGATCAGCACCCGCAGGTTGGACTCGACAGCAGGCACGCTCTCAGGGGCAGGCTGCAACTGCCCCGCTTCGTCCGCCTGCCAGTAGCTGATCCGCACCGATGGCAACTTGACGGCCCCCAGTTCGGACGCCACCCGGTTGGCCACCAGGAACAGGTCGGCCAGCCCATGCACGGCAGCACGCTGCGCGCCGGGGTACAGCAGCAGGCCGATGTCCAGGCTGGCGGGGTTGTCAGTTTTTGCCTGCATAGTGTCGTTCGCGCCAATCCTCAGGTCAGTGCACACAGCCTATAACTAACGTCATCCAACGACTACTGCCACAGGAGGCAGCATGAGCAACCAGGCGCTGATCATCATCGACATCCAGAACGACTATTTCCCGGGCGGCAAATGGACCCTCGAGGGCGCCGACCAGGCGGCCGACAACGCTGCCCGCCTGCTCGCAGCGGCGCGTCAACGGGGCGACCTGGTGGTACATGTGCGCCATGAGTTCGAGAGCGCCGACGCGCCGTTCTTCGCGCCAGGCTCGCTGGGCGCGGCGATCCATGCCAAGGTCGAGCCTCGGGCCGACGAGCCGGTGGTGCTCAAGCACAAGGTCAACGCCTTCCTCGGCACCGACCTGAAGCACACGCTGGACCGCCATGGCGTCGAGGCCCTGACCATCGTCGGCAGCATGAGCCACATGTGCATCAACGCCGCCACCCGGGCCGCGGCCGACCTGGGTTACGAGGTGACCGTGGCGCACGACGCCTGTGCCACGTTGCCGCTGGAGTTCGATGGCAAGCAGGTGCCAGCAGCGCAGGTGCATGATTCGGCGATGGCGGCGTTGGCGTTTGCCTATGCCAAGGTGGTCAGGACCGATGAGTTGATAGGAGACTGACCGCGAGCCTTGGGTTGCCCATACGAGCCTCATCGCCGGCAAGCCAGCTCCCACGGGTCCACCTTCAGGCTCGGAGCCAGTGGGAGAACCTGTGGAAGCTGGCTGCCGGCGATGAGGCACTGAAGGCAGCAACACCTCTCGATCAAATCACCACATTGCGCACAAACCGCACCGCCACCGCCCCATCGTTGCGATAGGCATACCGGCAGTTGCTGGGAAACACATGGAACTGCCCGACCTGCAGGCGATGCTCGACCCCTTCGATAATCAGCGTCAGTTGCCCTTGCGCCACATAGATCTGCTCGCTCCAGCCCTCGGCATCAGCCTCGCTGGAATAGCACTCGCCCGGCGCCAGGGTCCATTCCCACAGCTCCACCTCGCGCCGCGCCACACTGCTACCCAGCAGCACCGCCCGGCTCTGCGGGTGTTCGCCGGCCCAGGCCAACTCTTCGATGCGCCCGGGGTCACGCTGGTCAGGTGCCTGGATCAGGGTACTGAAAGCCACGCCCAAGGCTTCGGCAATCAGGTCAAGAGTAGTCAGGCTGACATTCTTTTCGCCCGCCTCGATCGCCACAAGCATGCGCCGGCTGACCCCGGAGCGCTCCGCCAGCATCGTCTGGCTCATGCCCGCGGCGTTGCGCAGGCTGCGTACATTGAGGCTGACATGTTGCAGCACCGATGCCCGGTGCGAGGAATCTTTGTGCACTATATTGCTCACTGGTCGGTATTGCGCAGTATACTGCCCACTTTGCGGCGATTGTGCGCCGCCCTCTCCGAGTGCGCAAGACCATGAACCAGCCCAGCAACAAGCCAACCCCTGCCATAACCTTTCGCCTGAGCAAGGCCGAACTGGTGCTGGTGTTCATCACCATGCTGTGGGGCGGCACTTTCCTGCTGGTGCACAACGTGATGACCGTCAGCGGCCCGATGTTCTTCGTTGGCCTGCGCTTCGCTGCAGCCGCGCTGTTCGTCGGAGTGGTCTCGGCGCGGGCGCTGCCTGGGCTGACCTTCACCGAACTGAAGGCCGGCATGCTGATCGGGGTGTCGATCATGCTCGGCTACGGCCTGCAGACCATGGGCCTGCAAACCATCAGCAGCAGCCAGTCGGCGTTCATCACCGCGCTGTACGTACCATTCGTGCCGCTGCTGCAATGGCTGGTGCTGGGCCGGCGCCCCGGCCTGATGCCCAGCATTGGTATCGGCCTGGCGTTCATCGGCCTGATGCTGCTGGCCGGCCCGGAGGGGGGCAGCCTGCACTTCAGCGAAGGCGAGCTGGTAACCCTGGTCAGCGCCGTGGCCATTGCCGGCGAAATCATCCTGATCAGCCGCTACGCCGGCCAGGTCGATGTGCGCCGGGTCACCGTGGTGCAACTGGCGACCGCCTCGCTGCTGGCGTTCCTGATGATCGTGCCGACCCAGGAGCGCATCCCCGACTTTTCCTGGCTGCTGCTGGCCAGTGCCGTGGGCCTGGGCGCCATGAGCGCGGTGATCCAGGTGGCAATGAACTGGGCGCAGAAGTCGGTCTCGCCCACCCGCGCCACCCTCATCTATGCCGGCGAACCGGTATGGGCCGGGATCGTCGGGCGCATCGCCGGTGAGCGCCTGCCGGGCGTGGCACTGCTCGGTGGCCTGCTGATCGTGATCGCGGTGGTGGTAAGCGAACTCAAGGTGCGCCGCCCGCGCGAGGTGGCCGAAGCACGGGAAGCGCAGGGTGAAGGCGAGCGCCAGGCTGGCCTGTAAAGCCGCCAACTACGACTATGCTTTGTAAGAATCTGTTATAAAAAAACAGCTTGTCACAGCCTGTTTGTAGGATTCTGCGACAGCTTGCGTGTTGGTGATCAACCCCTCGGCACGTATGATTCTTTGCAAACTTCTCCAGAATAGAACGCTATGTCATTGATAGTGCTATTGCTTCTGCCGTTCGTGGGCAGTTGCCTGGCAGCCGTGCTGCCGCACAACGCACGTAACGCGGAGTCCATTCTCGCCGGGCTCGTGGCCCTGGTCGGCACTGTCCAGGTAGCACTGCTGTACCCTCAGGTTGCCCACGGCGGCGTGATTCGCGAAGAATTCTTCTGGCTGCCCAGCCTGGGGTTGAACCTGGTGCTGCGCATGGACGGCTTCGCCTGGCTGTTCTCGCTGCTGGTGCTGGGCATCGGTACGCTGGTGTCGCTGTATGCCCGCTATTACATGTCGCCACAAGACCCGGTGCCGCGCTTCTTCGCCTTCTTCCTCGCCTTCATGGGCGCCATGCTCGGCCTGGTGATCTCCGGCAACCTGATCCAGCTGGTGTTCTTCTGGGAACTCACCAGCCTGTTCTCGTTCCTGCTGATCGGCTACTGGCACCACCGTGCCGACGCCCGCCGCGGCGCCTACATGGCGCTGATGGTCACGGGCGCGGGCGGCTTGTGCCTGCTGGTGGGTGCCCTGCTGCTCGGCCATGTGGTCGGCAGCTACGACCTGGACAAGGTCCTGGCTGCCGGCAACACCATCCGCCAGCATGCGCTGTACCCGGTGCTGCTGCCACTGATCCTCATTGGCGCCCTGAGCAAGAGCGCACAATTCCCCTTCCAGTTCTGGCTGCCCCATGCCATGGCAGCGCCCACTCCGGTATCGGCCTATCTGCACTCGGCGACCATGGTCAAGGCCGGGGTGTTCCTGCTCGCGCGCCTGTGGCCGGTGCTGTCGGGCAGCGAGGAGTGGTTCTGGATAGTCGGCGGTGCCGGCGCTCTCACCCTCCTGCTCGGCGCCTTCGCCGCCATGTTCCAGAACGACCTCAAGGGCCTGCTGGCGTACTCGACCATCAGCCACCTGGGCCTGATTACCCTGCTGCTGGGCCTGAACAGCCCGCTGGCCGCCGTCGCGGCGGTGTTCCACATTCTCAACCACGCCACCTTCAAGGCCTCGTTGTTCATGGCCGCCGGCATCATCGACCACGAAAGCGGTACCCGTGACATCCGCCGCCTCAGCGGGCTGATACGCCTGGTGCCATACACCGCCACCCTGGCCATGGTGGCCAGCGCGTCGATGGCCGGCGTGCCGCTGATGAACGGTTTCCTGTCCAAGGAAATGTTCTTCGCCGAAACGGTGTTCATCAGCTCCACTGCCTGGGTCGAGGCCACGCTGCCGGTCATCGCCACCCTGGCCGGCACCTTCAGCGTGGCCTATGCCCTGCGTTTCACCGTCGATGTGTTCTTCGGCCCCACTGCGCAGGACCTCCCGCACACCCCGCACGAACCGCCACGCTGGATGCGTGCGCCGGTCGAACTGCTGGTGCTTACCTGCCTGGTGGTGGGCATCTTCCCTGCCCAGTCGGTAGGCCCGCTGCTGGCCGCCGCCGCCCTGCCGGTGGTGGGCGGCACCCTGCCGGAATACAGCCTGGCCATCTGGCATGGCTGGAACGCGCCGCTGATCATGAGCCTGGTGGCCATGAGCGGCGGTATCGTGCTGTACCTGTTACTGCGCAAGCAACTGCGCCTGGGCCGCTTCCCCTACCCGCCGGTGATGGAGCGTTTCAACGGCAAGCGCCTGTTCGAACACGGCCAGGTGCAACTGATGCTGCTGGCGCGGCGCATCGAGCGCCTGCTCACCAGCCGCCGCCTGCAGTCGCAGCTGTTCATGCTGGTGCTCGCCGCCTTCCTCGCCGGCCTCACCCCCATGCTCTACAGCGGCCTGAGCTGGGGCGACCGGCCGAAGATTCCCGGCTCGGGCGTATTCGTCGCGCTGTGGCTGATCGCCATTGCCTGCGCCATCGGCGCCGCCTACCAGGCCAAGTATCACCGTTTGGCGGCGTTGATCATGGTCAGCGTCTGCGGCCTGATGACCTGCATCACCTTCGTCTGGTTCTCCGCGCCTGACCTGGCCCTGACCCAGTTGGTAGTGGAAGTGGTCACCACCGTGCTGATCCTGCTCGGCCTGCGCTGGCTGCCGCGGCGGATCGAAGGCGTATCGCCGCTGCCGGGCAGCCTGGAGCGTGCGCGCATGCGTCGCCTGCGCGACCTGCTGCTGGCGGTGCTGGTAGGCGGCGGCATGGCCCTGCTGTCTTATGCAATGCTCACCCGGCCCACGCCGAACGACATTTCCTCGTTCTACCTGAGCCGGGCACTGCCCCAGGGCGGTGGCACCAACGTGGTCAATGTCATGCTGGTCGACTTCCGTGGTTTCGATACCCTCGGTGAAATCACCGTGCTGGTGGCCGTTGCGCTGACCGTGTTCGCCCTGCTGCGGCGCTTCCGCCCGCCGAAGGAAAGCATGCAACTGCCGGCGCAGCAGCGTCAGCTGGCACCCGACGTGGTCACCGACCTGATCAACCCGCGGCATGCCACTGACACCGCCCTGGGCTTCATGATGGTGCCCGCGGTGCTGGTGCGCCTGCTGCTGCCGATCGCCCTGCTGGTGTCGATGTACCTGTTCATGCGTGGCCACAACCAGCCCGGTGGCGGCTTCGTTGCGGGCCTGGTGATGTCGGTGGCGTTCATCCTGCAGTACATGGTGGCCGGCACCCAGTGGGTCGAGGCGCAGATGAGCCTGCGCCCGCTGCGCTGGATGGGTACCGGGCTGCTGTGCGCAACCCTGACCGGCGCGGGCGCCATGCTGCTGGGCTACCCGTTCCTCACCACCCATACCGCCCACCTGCACCTGCCGTTGCTCGGCGATGTGCATGTGGCCAGCGCGCTGTTCTTCGATGTCGGCGTGTTCACCGTGGTGGTCGGCTCGACCCTGCTGATCCTCACTGCCCTGGCGCACCAGTCGGTGCGCGCCTACCGGCCGGGCAACCCGGCGAAAACCAGCCAAGCAGGAGCCGCCTGATGGAAGAAGTGATTGCAGTTGCCATCGGCGTGCTGGCCGCCTCGGGGGTGTGGCTGATCCTGCGCCCGCGGACCTACCAGGTAATCATGGGCCTGTGCCTGTTGTCGTACGGGGTCAACCTGTTCATCTTCAGCATGGGCAGCCTGTTCATCGGCAAGGAACCAATCATCAAGGACGGCGTGCCCCAGGACCTGCTGCATTACACCGACCCACTGCCGCAAGCCCTGGTGCTCACCGCCATCGTCATCAGCTTCGCCATGACCGCGCTGTTCCTGGTGGTGTTGCTGGCCTCGCGCGGTCTGACCGGTACCGACCACGTGGATGGCCGGGAGCGTGACGAATGAGTGGCATGAGCCAATTGATCATCGCGCCTATCCTGCTGCCACTGGTGACGGCGGCAGTGATGTTGCTGCTGGGCGAGAAACACCGGCAGACAAAAGCCCGGCTGAACCTGCTGTCGACCTTCGCCGGCCTGGCCATCGCGGTCAGCCTGCTACTGTGGGTGCGCACCCAGGGCCAGGCGGAATCGATCGGTGTCTACCTGCCAGGCAACTGGCCGGCGCCGTTCGGCATCGTGCTGGTGGTCGACCACCTGTCGGCCCTGCTGCTGACCCTCACCGGCATCATCGGCTTCAGTGCCCTGCTGTTTGCCCGCGCCCGCTGGGACGGTGCCGGGGCCAGTTTCCACGCACTGTTCCAGATCCAGCTGATGGGCCTGTACGGCGCTTTCCTCACCGCCGACCTGTTCAACCTGTTCGTGTTCTTCGAGGTGCTGCTGGCCGCTTCCTATGGCCTGCTGCTGCATGGCTCGGGCCGCGCCCGGGTGCGTGCCGGCCTGCACTACATTGCCATCAACCTGTTCGCCTCGTCGCTGTTCCTGATCGGCGCAGCGATGCTCTATGGCGTGACCGGCACCCTGAACATGGCCGACCTGGCCTTGAAGATTCCGCTGGTGCCAGAGGCCGACCGTGGCCTGCTACACGCCGGCGCGGCGATTCTGGCCATGGCCTTCCTGGTCAAGGCCGGTATCTGGCCGCTGAACTTCTGGCTGGTGCCGGCCTATGCCTCGGCCAGTGCGCCGGTGGCTGCGCTGTTCGCCATCATGACCAAGGTCGGCCTGTATGCCGTGCTGCGCCTGTGGACACTGCTGTTCTCCGGGCAGGCCGGGGCCTCTGCGCACTTCGGTGGTGAATGGCTGGTATATGGTGGCCTGGTCACCCTGGCGGTGGCGGCGGTGTCAATCCTGGCCGCACAGCGCCTGGAGCGCATGGCCGCACTCAGCATCCTGGTTTCGGCCGGCACTCTGCTCGGCGCCGTCGGTTTCGCTCAATCGGCGCTGACAGGTGCCGCCTTGTTCTACCTGGTCAACTCGACCCTGGCGCTGTGCGCTCTGTTCCTGCTCGCCGAACTGGTCGAACGTTCACGTTCGGCCAACGAGGCGCCACTTGAGGACGAAGAAGGCACCATGCCGCCACCGTTGGAATCACTGCACCCGCCCAAGGGCATCAACCTCGATGACGAGCAGAAGGTGGTGATCGGCCAGATCATCCCGTGGACCATGGCCTTCCTCGGCATGAGCTTCATCGCCTGCGCCCTGCTGATCATCGGCATGCCGCCACTGTCGGGCTTTGTCGGCAAGCTCAACCTGATCAGCGCACTGTTCAACCCGCAGGGGCTGGGCGTACCTGCCGAGCAGCCGCTGGGCACGGCGGGGTGGGGCCTG
This sequence comes from Pseudomonas sp. XP1, assembly GCF_053557675.1. Lineage (NCBI taxonomy): Bacteria > Pseudomonadati > Pseudomonadota > Gammaproteobacteria > Pseudomonadales > Pseudomonadaceae > Pseudomonas > Pseudomonas sp. XP1. The sequence goes on from NZ_JBNRIJ010000055.1 coordinate 14,432, forward strand.
GTGGCGTTGCTGATCCTGTCTGGCATGGCTTCGCTGATCGCCTTCGGCCGCGTCGGCATCCAGCGCTTCTGGAAGCCTGAGGAACGCCCTTCGCCGGTGCTGCGCCGCTACGAATGCCTCCCCATTGTCATCCTGTTGGGCCTGTGCATCATCCTCAGCTTCAAGGCCGAGCCGCTTTTGCGCTACACCCAGGACACCGCCGCCAGCCTGCAGGCGCCTGAAGCCTATATCGAAGCGGTGATGGCCGCCCGGCCGATTCCTGGCCCCACCTCGCTCGACGTACAGGTGCAGCCATGAATCGACTGTTCCCCGCACCGCTGTTATCGGTTTCGCTGTTTGGCCTGTGGCTGCTGCTGAACCTTTCGGTCAGCCCCGGCAACCTCTTGCTGGCAGCCGCGCTCGGCGTGCTGGCGCCGCTGCTGATGGCACCGCTGCGCCCGCAGCATGCCCATGTACGGCGGCCGCTGGCCATCGCCCGGCTGGTTGCCCGGGTCGGCATCGATGTGATCATGTCCAACCTGCTGGTTGCCCGTGGCGTGCTGCGCGCCGGCAAGCAGCCACCCCGCTCGGCGTTCGTGCACATTCCACTGGCCCTGCGCGACCCGCATGGCCTGGCGGCGTTGTCGATGATTACCACGGTGGTGCCCGGCACGGTCTGGTCCGAGCTGGCGCTGGACCGCAGCGTGTTGCTGCTGCATGTGTTCGACCTGGACAATGAGGCGGCCTTCATCCAGCACTTCAAGGACACCTACGAACGCCCGCTGATGGAGATTTTCCAATGACAGGCCTGCTCGCCAATGCTGTCCTCGCCAGCCTGTTCATCTTCGCCCTGGCCATGGCCCTGGCACTTATCCGACTGTTCCGCGGCCCGTCCGCCCAGGACCGGGTGCTGGCGCTGGACTACCTGTACATCCTGGCCATGCTGACCATGCTGGTACTGGGAATCCGTTATGCCAGTGACACCTACTTCGAAGGTGCCCTGCTGATTGCGCTGTTCGGTTTCGTTGGCTCGTTTGCCCTGGCCAAGTTCCTGCTGCGCGGTGAGGTGATCGAATGACTGAAACCCTGCAACTCCCCTTCTGGCTGGAGCTGGTCGTTGCCGCGCTGCTGCTGACCGGCAGCCTGTTTGCCCTGATCGGTGCCGTGGGCCTGTTGCGGCTGAAGGACTACTTCCAGCGCATGCACCCGCCGGCATTGGCCTCGACGATTGGTGCCTGGTGCGTGGCACTGGCTTCGATCATCTATTTTTCCTGGCTCAAGGAAGCCCCGGTGCTGCACGCCTGGTTGATTCCGATCCTGCTGTCGATCACCGTACCGGTGACCACGCTGTTGCTGGCTCGGGCAGCGCTGTTCCGCAAGCGCATGGCGAAAGAGCCGGTACCTGAAGAAGTCAGCAGCGGCCGCGATCGCGGTAACTGAAAAGTCGCCGCCTCACCCTTGGGCCAGGCGCTGCAACTCGCGCCGGACCATGGCGGCATAAGGCGGCGGGCCAAGGCGATACAATTCGCCTGCCACCCAGTTCAACCAGGCGCCTTGCAGCTCTTCGCGCCTGGCCAGCAAACGCTCGGCCTCGGCCACGGCATCCGCGTGATGCTGCCGATGAAACTCGGCACGTGTTGCGGGCGTATCGTCACTGAGGGTCATTCACTGGCCTTGAAGGTGGTCAGCTCACCTTTGCGCCATTTGGCAACCTTGCCGGTCACCGCCTTGAGCAATTTGCCCAGGCCTTCCTGCACTTGCTGCTGCGCGGCGAATACCAGCATCACACCGTGGCCTTCACGGAACACGATGCCCTCGCCTTCGGGCACCGACACGAAGGCATAGTCGCCCACGCCATATACGTTCAGCTTGATTTCACGAAAGCGCATTTCCAGCTTGCCGCCTTCCCGGCTGGGCAGAACGGCGGCGCGAAAATGGTCGCCAACCTTCAGTTCCAATCGCTGCTTGTCATCGACGACCAATGCGCTTTCGGTGTCGATTTCGGCCATGTACAGGCCTTCGGGACTCTGTTCGGTGACATAGACGAAGCGGCCCTGAAACAGCTGGGCCAATTTACCGCGCAAGTCGCCCAAGGCGAACAACGCATGGGTATCAAGAGTGCTGACTGCCAATGAAGTAATCCTCAACCGGTTACAACCCGCCCTCACCCAAGCTCGGTGAGACACGGTCATTTCTTATCGATAGGCGAAAAGAGTAATAAAGCGATATGCGAAATGTCTGTGCACGCTGGCGATGCAGTGTGCAGGAATCTTTACTCTGGCTTGCCAGATCTGGCCTCAAATACAGGCTTTCGGCATATTCCCGATCCGGGAAGCTTAATGTCTGACAGCAAAACCGCCAGAAAAGATGCGGCAGGCAATGCCAGAGCGCGTGAGAGCGGGCCCTGCAATCCATCAGCGCATTACTGGAGGAAGAATATGCACGAAAACACCGAAATTCGTCGAGAGGCAAAGTACATTTCTTACAGAAGAACGCCCTGAACAACACCCTGTTTGCTCACCGGTAGCATTCACGGCGCTCAGGCTGCCAGGCCCTTCTTCAACTGCTGCTGCCAGGCGGTCTGGCACTCCAGCGCTTCCTCTCGCGTGGCGAATGGGGTACCACGGCGTTCGCCATTGACCAGCACCACACAGCAGATGGGTTTACCCAGCGCCCGCAGTGTGGCGGGCACACCCGAACCAATCATCACGGCTACATCGACCCGGCTATTCATCATTCCCTCCGGAATTTAATTAGCACCCTAACGATAAAGCCATGATACGCCTGCGTACGGCGCCGAAACAGCGCATCCCGGTACATCAGTGTTACGTACGGGGCAACAAAACCGCCGCTGGAACGAAACGCAAAAAGCCCCAGGGATCGCTCCGTGGGGCTTGGCACACCGCGCGGGGTTACACCTGGCGCTGGTGGCGGTCGAGCTGCTCGTGGCGCTCCTGGGCTTCGATGCAGTACTTGGTGGTCGGGCTGATCAGCAGACGCTTCAGGCCGATCGGCTCACCGCTGTCATCGCACCAGCCAAAGCTTTCGTCGGCAATGCGGTCCAGGGCCATTTCCAGCTGCGGCAGCAGGCGCTGGTCGCGGTCGATGGCGTTCACCAGCCAGCTACGCTCTTCCTCGACCGAAGCCACGTCGGCAGGATCCGACGGGGTGTCCAGGCCTTCGATGGTGGCTCGGCTCAGCTCGATGCGTTCATGGGTTTCGACTTTCATCGCCTGCAGCAGGCCAGCGAAGAAAGCCAGCTGGTCAGCGTTCATGTAGTCATCGGCCGACATGGCCAGCAACTGTTCCTTGGTCATCGATTTCTCTATGAAAATATGTGCATTTGGGCGATTCGGGTGCCGCCGACGCCTTGGCATCGGCAGCGGAATTCTTCAAGCGCCAACCGGCACTCTTTTACAGGGGGCGGCAGTCTAAGGCGCCGCGTCGCGTGGAGCAACTGCAATTGGGTGCGAATTTGCTTCCAGTGCCCACATTCCGCCAGTCGGCGCCCTCTGCTCTGGCTCTGGCTCTGGCTCTGGCTCTGGCTCTGGCTCTTGATCTTGATCTTGATCTTGATCTTGATCTTCGCGACTTCAGGAGGCCGAGCAGAGGTCTTGCGGAGGGAGGTGACGGGCATGGATGCCCGTCAAGCGCTGAGGCCCCATGGATGGGGCCTGCAGCGCGTACTCCCGGGAGC
>NZ_JBNRIJ010000056.1:0-16681 GCF_053557675.1 Pseudomonas sp. XP1
ACAAACCCGTGAGCACATCCTGCTGTCCCGTCAGGTAGGCGTTCCTTACATCGTGGTCTTCCTGAACAAGGCTGACCTGGTAGACGACGCCGAGCTGCTGGAACTGGTCGAGATGGAAGTTCGCGACCTGCTGTCCACCTACGACTTCCCAGGCGACGACACCCCGATCATCATCGGTTCGGCTCGTATGGCCCTGGAAGGCAAAGACGACAACGAAATGGGTACTACCGCTGTCAAGAAGCTGGTAGAAACTCTGGATGCCTACATCCCTGAGCCAGTTCGTGCCGTTGACCAGCCGTTCCTGATGCCGATCGAAGACGTATTCTCGATCTCGGGTCGTGGTACCGTTGTTACCGGTCGTATCGAGCGTGGTATCGTCCGCGTTCAGGATCCGCTGGAAATCGTTGGTCTGCGTGACACTTCGACCACCACCTGCACCGGTGTTGAAATGTTCCGCAAGCTGCTGGACGAAGGCCGTGCTGGCGAGAACTGCGGCGTTCTGCTGCGTGGTACCAAGCGTGACGACGTTGAGCGTGGCCAGGTTCTGGTCAAGCCAGGTTCGGTCAAGCCGCACACCAAGTTCACCGCAGAAGTCTACGTTCTGTCGAAGGAAGAAGGCGGTCGTCACACTCCGTTCTTCAAAGGCTACCGTCCTCAGTTCTACTTCCGTACCACTGACGTGACCGGTAACTGCGAACTGCCGGAAGGCGTTGAAATGGTAATGCCAGGTGACAACATTCAGATGACTGTTACCCTGATCAAGACCATCGCAATGGAAGACGGTCTGCGCTTCGCTATCCGTGAAGGCGGTCGTACCGTCGGCGCCGGTGTCGTAGCAAAAATTATTGAATAAGTAGTTGATTTACTTGATCAGGCCGGTATAATGGCCGGCCTGATACAGCGTTACAGGTCAGTAGCTCAATTGGCAGAGCGACGGTCTCCAAAACCGTAGGTTGGGGGTTCGATTCCCTCCTGACCTGCCATTTCACCTCGGTGTGATGGCTTTCTTCTCACAGGATCCTCCTCGATGACTCCCAAAACTGAAGCCCAAGAATCGCGTTTTGATCTGTTCAAGTGGCTGGCTGTAGTGGCTTTGGTGGTTGTCGGTGTAGTGGGTAACCAATATTACTCCGCCTCCCCGATCTTGTATCGCGTCCTCGCACTTCTCGTCCTGGCTGCTGTCGCGGGCTTTGTAGCTCTGCAGACTGCGAAGGGCAAGTCGTTCTTTGCGTTGGCGAAGGAAGCTCGTACCGAGATTCGTAAAGTCGTGTGGCCGACCCGCCAGGAAACCACCCAGACCACGTTGATTGTCGTGGCTGTCGTGCTGGTTATGGCACTGCTGCTGTGGGGTCTTGATTCCCTGCTCGGCTGGGCGGTCTCCTTGATCGTTGGCTAAAGGTGTCCCGTGGCTAAGCGTTGGTATGTTGTGCATGCTTACTCGGGTTACGAGAAGCATGTAATGCGCTCCCTGATCGAGCGCGTCAAGCTGGCTGGCATGGAAGACGGTTTCGGCGAGATCCTGGTCCCGACCGAAGAAGTCGTCGAAATGCGCAACGGCCAGAAGCGCAAGAGTGAGCGTAAATTCTTCCCTGGCTATGTACTTGTCCAGATGGAGATGAACGAAGGGACTTGGCACTTGGTCAAGGATACCCCTCGCGTGATGGGCTTTATTGGTGGTACCGCAGACAAGCCTGCGCCGATTACCGATAAAGAAGCAGAGGCTATCCTGCGTCGCGTTGCCGACGGTAGCGACAAGCCGAAGCCGAAGACGCTGTTCGAGCCGGGTGAAGTGGTTCGAGTCATTGACGGTCCGTTCGCAGACTTCAATGGTAGTGTCGAAGAGGTTAACTACGAAAAGAGTCGCCTGCAGGTAGCGGTGCTCATTTTCGGTCGCTCTACTCCGGTGGAGCTCGAGTTCAGCCAGGTCGAAAAGGTCTAGGCGGACGAAGCATCCCATACCCCGCAGCCCTGTGTGCTGCGGGGTTTTGTCGTCACTGGGATAAAACGCAAGTCATCCGGGGAGCCAACAGGCGTTCGTACCCGATTTTGGAGTAGCTCATGGCTAAGAAGATTCAGGCTTACATCAAGCTGCAAGTTAAGGCCGGCCAGGCCAACCCAAGCCCACCCGTTGGTCCAGCACTGGGTCAACACGGTGTGAACATCATGGAATTCTGCAAGGCCTTCAACGCCCGTACCCAGGGTCAAGAAGCCGGCCTGCCGACTCCTGTGATCATCACTGTCTACAGCGACCGTAGCTTCACCTTCGAGACCAAGAGCACCCCTGCCTCGGTTCTGCTGAAGAAAGCTGCTGGCCTGACCAGTGGTTCGGCTCGCCCGAACACCGTTAAAGTCGGTACCGTTACCCGTGCTCAGCTGGAAGATATCGCGAAAGCCAAACAGGCTGACCTGACTGCCGCTGACCTGGACGCTGCTGTACGCACCATCGCTGGCTCTGCCCGCAGCATGGGCCTGAACGTGGAGGGTGTGTAATGGCTAAGCTGACCAAACGCCAAAAGGCAATCGCCGAGAAAATCGAAGCAGGCAAGGCCTACAACTTCGAAGAAGCGGCCACTCTGCTGGCTTCGCTGCCTGCTGCCAAGTTCGTAGAGTCCTACGACATCGCCGTTAACCTCGGTGTTGACCCGCGTAAATCCGACCAGGTCGTACGTAGCGCTACTGTGCTGCCGCACGGCACTGGCAAGACTGTTCGCGTTGCTGTCTTCACCCAGGGTCCAGCTGCTGAAGCCGCTCTGGCTGCCGGCGCTGACCGCGTAGGTATGGACGATCTGGCTGCCGAAATGAAAGGCGGCGACCTGAACTATGACGTCGTTATCGCATCGCCTGATGCCATGCGCGTTGTAGGTCAGCTGGGTCAGGTTCTGGGTCCTCGCGGCCTGATGCCTAACCCGAAAGTTGGTACCGTGACCCCAGACGTAGCCGGCGCCGTCAAGAACGCCAAGGCTGGTCAGGTTCGCTACCGTACCGACAAGAACGGTATCATCCACACCTCCGTTGGCAAGGTCGGTTTCGAAGCCGGCAAGCTGAAGGAAAACGTTGAAGCCCTGATCGCTGATCTGAAGCGTATCAAGCCAGCTTCCTCGAAAGGTATCTACGTCAAGCGCGTTACCCTGAGCACCACCATGGGCCCAGGTCTGGTCATCGATCAGAGCTCGCTGAACGTGTAAGAACATGGTGGCGCGACCTGTCGCGCCACCAGCAAAAATTGGGGTCCCTGCCTGGCGGGGGCTATCCAAGACCGTAGGCGGCGCAAGCCTTAAAACACCAGCCCACGCAGATGGTGCTCCCGATTCGTTACCGAATCAGACACCAAAACGACATCCGGCTTCGGCCAGATGAAACGGTAAAAACCAGGAGTAAACCCGTGGCAATTAAACTCGAAGACAAGAAGGCCATCGTCGCTGAAGTCAACGAGGCTGCCAAAGTCGCTCTGTCCGCTGTCGTGGCTGATGCCCGTGGTGTGACTGTAGGCGCAATGACCGGACTCCGTAAAGAGGCCCGCGAAGCTGGCGTTTACGTACGTGTCGTACGTAACACCCTGCTGAAGCGCGCTGTTGAAGGCACCGAATTCTCGATCCTCAACGACGCGTTCAAAGGCCCGACCCTGATTGCTTTCTCCAACGAACACCCGGGCGCTGCTGCTCGTCTGTTCAAAGAGTTCGCCAAGGGTCAGGACAAGTTCGAGATCAAGGCAGCTGCGTTTGACGGCAAGTTCCTTGCCGCTAACCAGATCGACGTGCTGGCGACCCTGCCAACTCGCGACGAGGCTATCGCACAGCTGATGAGCGTAATCCAAGGTGCAACCAGCAAGCTGGCTCGTACCCTGGCAGCTCTGCGCGACCAGAAAGAAGCTGCTGCTGCCTAAGGCACCCGCAACTCTTTCAAAATCATACGTTTAATTTGATGGCTGCGTAGGCTGTCACCCCAATACAGGATTTAAGTCATGTCTCTGACTAACGAGCAAATCATCGAAGCGATCGGCCAGAAAACTGTTCTGGAAATTGTTGAACTGATCAAAGCGATGGAAGAAACCTTCGGTGTTACCGCTGCTGCCGCTGTTGCCGCTGGCCCAGCTGCTGGTGCTGCTGCCGCTGTTGAAGAACAGACCGAATTCAACGTCGTTCTGACCGAAGCTGGCGACAAGAAAGTAAACGTGATCAAGGCCGTTCGTGAACTGACCGGTCTGGGCCTGAAAGAAGCCAAAGAGAAAGTCGACGGCGCTCCTCAGGTTATCGCTGAAGGCGTTTCGAAAGAAGCCGCTGAAGACGCGAAGAAGAAGCTGGAAGAAGCTGGCGCTAAAGTCGAGCTGAAGTAATCTCGACTTTGCGACTCCAGTCCGAGCGTTGAGCGAAGGGCTGATGGCTGGTGGCTTATGCCACCGGCCTTTTTCCGTTATTGGTGGCCGGTCAGGCCGGCCCCGATAACAAGCTGCAAGACACCCATGTGGGTGGCGCAAACCAAGGGGTTTGCACGATTTTCTGGCTGCTCCCGCCGGGAGAAGCCAAACAAGCAGGTGACCAAGCTGGGGAACGCTGATGGCTTACTCATACACTGAGAAAAAACGTATCCGCAAGGACTTTAGCAAGTTGCCGGACGTCATGGATGTGCCTTACCTCCTGGCCATCCAGCTGGATTCGTATCGCGAATTCCTGCAAGCGGGAGCATCCAAGGATCAGTTCCGCGACGTCGGCCTGCACGCGGCCTTCAAATCGGTATTCCCGATCATCAGCTACTCCGGCAATGCTGCCCTGGAGTACGTAGGCTATCGCCTGGGCGAACCCGCCTTCGATGTGAAGGAATGTGTCCTGCGTGGCGTGACCTTCGCGGTCCCACTGCGGGTCAAGGTGCGCCTGATCATCTTCGACAAGGAATCGTCGAACAAAGCGATCAAGGACATCAAAGAGCAAGAAGTCTACATGGGTGAAATCCCCCTGATGACTGAGAACGGTACCTTCGTTATCAACGGTACCGAGCGTGTGATCGTTTCCCAGCTGCACCGTTCGCCTGGTGTGTTCTTCGACCACGACCGTGGCAAGACTCACAGCTCCGGCAAGCTGCTGTACTCCGCTCGCATCATCCCTTACCGCGGCTCCTGGCTGGACTTCGAGTTCGACCCGAAGGACTGCGTGTTCGTACGTATCGACCGTCGTCGCAAACTGCCGGCCTCGGTGCTGCTGCGTGCCCTGGGTTACAGCACTGAAGAAGTGCTGAACACCTTCTACACCACCAACGTGTTCCACATTTCCGGCGAGAAACTCAGCCTGGAACTGGTACCACAGCGTTTGCGTGGTGAGGTTGCAGTCATGGATATCCATGACGAAACCGGCAAAGTCATCGTCGAGCAGGGCCGTCGTATTACCGCGCGCCACATCAACCAGCTCGAGAAGGCCGGCGTCAAGCAGCTGGACGTTCCTATGGAATACGTCCTGGGCCGCACTACCGCCAAGGCCATCGTGCATCCGGCTACCGGCGAGATCCTGGCCGAATGCAACACCGAGATGACTACCGAACTGCTGATCAAGGTCGCCAAGGCGCAGGTTGTCCGTATCGAGACCCTGTACACCAACGACATCGATTGCGGTCCGTTCATCTCCGATACCCTGAAGATCGACACCACCAGCAACCAGCTGGAAGCCCTGGTCGAGATCTACCGCATGATGCGTCCTGGCGAACCGCCAACCAAGGATGCTGCCGAGACCCTGTTCAACAACCTGTTCTTCAGTGCCGAGCGTTACGACCTGTCCGCGGTTGGCCGCATGAAGTTCAACCGTCGTATCGGGCGTACCGAGATCGAAGGTTCGGGCGTGCTGAGCAAGGAAGATATCGTCGAGGTTCTGAAGACCCTGGTCGACATCCGTAACGGCAAAGGCATCGTCGACGACATCGACCACCTGGGTAATCGTCGCGTACGTTGCGTCGGCGAGATGGCCGAGAACCAGTTCCGCGTTGGCCTGGTGCGTGTCGAGCGCGCGGTCAAGGAACGCCTGTCGATGGCGGAAAGCGAAGGCCTGATGCCGCAAGACCTGATCAACGCCAAGCCGGTTGCGGCGGCGGTGAAAGAGTTCTTCGGTTCCAGCCAGCTGTCCCAATTCATGGACCAGAACAACCCACTCTCCGAGATCACCCACAAGCGCCGCGTCTCCGCACTCGGCCCAGGTGGTCTGACCCGTGAGCGTGCCGGCTTCGAAGTCCGTGACGTACACCCGACCCACTACGGCCGTGTGTGCCCGATCGAGACCCCTGAAGGTCCGAACATCGGTCTGATCAACTCCCTGGCTGCCTATGCCCGCACCAACCAGTATGGCTTCCTGGAAAGCCCGTACCGCGTGGTGAAGGAAGGCGTGGTCAGCGACGAAATCGTGTTCCTGTCGGCCATTGAAGAAGCGGATCACGTCATCGCCCAGGCTTCGGCCGCGATGAACGAGAAGAAGCAGCTGATCGATGAGCTGGTAGCTGTTCGTCACCTGAACGAATTCACCGTCAAGGCGCCGGAAGACGTCACCCTGATGGACGTTTCGCCGAAGCAGGTTGTTTCCGTTGCTGCGTCGCTGATTCCGTTCCTCGAGCACGACGACGCCAACCGTGCATTGATGGGTTCGAACATGCAGCGTCAGGCTGTACCGACCCTGCGCGCCGACAAGCCGCTGGTAGGTACCGGCATGGAGCGCAACGTTGCCCGTGACTCCGGTGTCTGCGTGGTTGCTCGCCGCGGTGGCGTGATCGACTCGGTCGACGCCAGCCGTATCGTTGTTCGCGTTGCAGACGACGAAGTTGAAACCGGCGAAGCAGGTGTGGATATCTACAACCTGACCAAGTACACCCGTTCGAACCAGAACACCTGCATCAACCAGCGTCCGCTGGTGAGCAAGGGTGACAAGGTTCAGCGTGGCGACATCATGGCCGACGGCCCGTCCACCGACATGGGTGAGCTGGCACTGGGTCAGAACATGCGCATCGCGTTCATGGCGTGGAACGGCTTCAACTTCGAAGACTCCATCTGCCTGTCCGAGCGTGTGGTCCAGGAAGATCGCTTCACCACCATCCACATCCAGGAACTGACCTGTGTGGCGCGTGACACCAAGCTTGGCCCAGAGGAAATCACTGCGGACATCCCGAACGTGGGTGAAGCCGCACTGAACAAGCTGGACGAAGCCGGTATCGTCTACGTGGGTGCCGAAGTCGGCGCTGGCGACATCCTGGTCGGCAAGGTAACGCCAAAAGGCGAAACCCAGCTGACTCCGGAAGAAAAACTGCTGCGCGCGATCTTCGGTGAGAAGGCCAGCGACGTTAAGGACACCTCCCTGCGCGTGCCAACCGGCACCAAGGGTACCGTCATCGACGTACAGGTCTTCACCCGTGATGGCGTCGAGCGCGACAGCCGCGCCCTGGCCATCGAGAAGATGCAGCTGGACGAGATCCGCAAGGACCTCAACGAAGAGTTCCGCATCGTCGAAGGTGCAACCTTCGAGCGTCTGCGTTCTGCCCTGAACGGCCAGGTGGTCGACGGTGGCGCGGGCCTGAAGAAAGGCACTGTGATCACTGACGAAGTACTGGACGGTCTGGAGCACGGCCAGTGGTTCAAACTGCGCATGGCCGAAGATGCACTGAACGAGCAGCTGGAAAAGGCTCAGCAGTACATCGTCGATCGTCGCCGTCTGCTGGACGACAAGTTCGAAGACAAGAAGCGCAAGCTGCAGCAGGGTGATGACCTGGCACCGGGCGTACTGAAGATCGTCAAGGTTTACCTGGCAATCCGCCGTCGCATCCAGCCGGGTGACAAGATGGCCGGTCGTCACGGTAACAAGGGTGTCGTCTCGGTAATCATGCCGGTCGAAGACATGCCGCACGACGCCAACGGTACTCCGGTCGATGTCGTACTGAACCCGCTGGGTGTACCTTCGCGTATGAACGTCGGTCAGATCCTCGAAACTCACCTGGGCCTGGCGGCCAAGGGTCTGGGCGAGAAGATCGACCGCATGATCGAAGAGCAGCGCAAGGCCGCTGAACTGCGCGTGTTCCTGACCGAGGTCTACAACGAGATCGGCGGTCGTCAGGAAAACCTCGACGAGTTCACCGACGAAGAGATCCTGGCCCTTGCTCACAACCTGAAGAAGGGTGTGCCAATGGCTACCCCGGTCTTCGACGGTGCCAAGGAGCGCGAGATCAAGGCCATGCTGAAGCTGGCCGACCTGCCAGAGAGCGGCCAGATGGTGCTGTTCGATGGCCGTACCGGCAACAAGTTCGAGCGTCCTGTGACCGTTGGTTACATGTACATGCTCAAGCTGAACCACTTGGTGGACGACAAGATGCACGCGCGTTCCACTGGTTCCTACAGCCTGGTTACCCAGCAGCCGCTGGGTGGTAAGGCGCAGTTCGGTGGTCAGCGTTTCGGGGAGATGGAAGTGTGGGCGCTGGAAGCATACGGCGCGGCATACACCCTGCAAGAAATGCTCACAGTGAAGTCGGACGACGTGAACGGCCGTACCAAGATGTACAAGAACATCGTGGATGGCGATCACCGTATGGAGCCGGGCATGCCCGAGTCCTTCAACGTGTTGATCAAAGAGATCCGTTCGCTCGGTATCGATATCGATCTGGAAACCGAATAACACGTGACGCGAAGGGGAGTGGGGCAGGTAATGCCCGCTCCCTGCTCCGCCAGGAGGAAAGGCCTTGAAAGACCTACTGAATTTGCTGAAAAACCAGGGTCAAGTCGAAGAGTTCGACGCCATCCGCATCGGTCTGGCGTCGCCTGAAATGATCCGTTCGTGGTCGTTCGGTGAAGTTAAGAAGCCGGAAACCATCAACTACCGTACGTTCAAGCCTGAGCGTGACGGCCTGTTCTGCGCCAAGATCTTTGGCCCAGTCAAGGACTACGAGTGCCTGTGCGGCAAGTACAAGCGCCTCAAGCACCGCGGCGTGATCTGCGAGAAGTGCGGCGTTGAAGTTGCCCTGGCAAAAGTTCGTCGTGAGCGCATGGCGCACATCGAACTGGCCTCGCCGGTTGCCCACATCTGGTTCCTGAAGTCGCTGCCGTCCCGTATCGGCCTGCTGATGGACATGACCCTGCGTGACATCGAGCGCGTGCTCTACTTCGAGAGCTACGTCGTTATCGACCCAGGCATGACCACCCTGGAAAAGGGCCAGCTGCTGAACGACGAGCAGTACTTTGAAGCGCTGGAAGAGTTCGGTGACGACTTCGACGCCCGCATGGGTGCCGAGGCTGTCCGCGAGCTGCTGCACGCTATCGACCTGGAGCACGAGATCGGTCGCCTGCGCGAAGAGATTCCGCAGACCAACTCGGAAACCAAGATCAAGAAGCTGTCCAAGCGTCTGAAGCTGATGGAAGCGTTCCAGGGCTCGGGCAACCTGCCTGAGTGGATGGTCCTGACCGTCCTGCCAGTGCTGCCGCCGGACCTGCGTCCGCTGGTTCCGCTGGATGGCGGCCGCTTCGCGACCTCCGACCTGAACGACCTGTATCGTCGGGTGATCAACCGTAACAACCGTCTGAAGCGCCTGCTGGATCTGTCGGCGCCGGACATCATCGTGCGCAACGAAAAGCGCATGCTGCAGGAAGCGGTCGACGCCCTGCTGGACAACGGCCGTCGCGGTCGCGCCATCACTGGCTCGAACAAGCGTCCGCTGAAGTCCCTGGCCGACATGATCAAAGGTAAGCAAGGTCGCTTCCGTCAGAACTTGCTCGGTAAGCGTGTGGACTACTCCGGCCGTTCGGTTATTACCGTAGGCCCGACCCTGCGTCTGCATCAGTGCGGTCTGCCGAAGAAGATGGCCCTCGAGCTGTTCAAGCCATTCATTTTCGGCAAGCTGGAAATGCGTGGTCTGGCGACCACCATCAAGGCTGCCAAGAAGATGGTCGAGCGCGAGCTGCCAGAGGTTTGGGACGTGCTCGCCGAGGTGATCCGCGAACACCCCGTGCTGCTCAACCGTGCACCGACCCTGCACCGTCTGGGTATCCAGGCCTTTGAACCGGTTCTGATCGAAGGTAAGGCCATCCAGCTGCACCCGCTGGTCTGTGCCGCGTACAACGCCGACTTCGACGGTGACCAGATGGCCGTTCACGTGCCGCTGACCCTGGAAGCCCAGCTCGAAGCGCGCGCGCTGATGATGTCGACCAACAACATCCTGTCGCCAGCCAACGGTGAGCCAATCATCGTTCCGTCGCAGGACGTGGTACTGGGTCTGTACTACATGACCCGCGAAGCCATCAACGCCAAGGGCGAAGGTCGCGTGTTCGCCGACCTGCAGGAAGTCGACCGCGTATTCCGCGCCGGCGAGGCTGCCCTGCACGCGAAAATCAAGGTTCGTATCAACGAAACCGTGAAAGAGCGTGACGGTTCGGTGGTCAAGAACACCCGTATCGTCGACACTACTGTCGGCCGTGCGCTGCTGTTCCAGGTTGTACCGGCAGGCCTGCCGTACGACGTGGTCAACCAGCCGATGAAGAAGAAGGCGATCTCCAAGCTGATCAACCAGTGCTACCGCGTGGTTGGTCTGAAAGAGACCGTTATTTTTGCTGACCAGCTGATGTACACCGGTTTCGCTTACTCGACCATTTCCGGCGTTTCCATCGGTGTTAACGACTTCGTTATCCCGGACGAGAAAGCCCGCATCATCGGTACCGCTACCGACGAAGTGAAGGAAATCGAGAGTCAGTACGCCTCCGGCCTGGTAACCCAGGGCGAGAAGTACAACAAGGTCATCGACTTGTGGTCGAAGGCGAACGACGAAGTGTCCAAGGCGATGATGGCCAACCTCTCGAAAGAGAAGGTCATCGACCGCGAAGGCAACGAAGTCGAGCAAGAGTCCTTCAACTCGATGTACATGATGGCTGACTCCGGTGCGCGGGGTTCCGCAGCCCAGATCCGTCAGCTGGCCGGTATGCGTGGCCTGATGGCCAAGCCGGACGGCTCCATTATCGAGACGCCGATCACCGCGAACTTCCGCGAAGGTCTGAGCGTTCTGCAGTACTTCATTTCGACCCACGGTGCTCGTAAGGGTCTGGCGGATACCGCACTGAAGACTGCTAACTCCGGTTACCTGACTCGTCGTCTGGTAGACGTTGCCCAGGATCTGGTGGTTACCGAGATCGACTGCGGCACCGACCAGGGCCTGCTGATGACCCCGCACATCGAAGGTGGCGACGTTGTAGAGCCGCTGGGTGAGCGTGTACTGGGTCGTGTCATCGCCCGTGACGTGTTCAAGCCAGGCACCGAGGACGTCATCGTTCCGGCCGGTACCTTGGTCGACGAGAAGTGGGTCGAGTTCATCGAGCTGAACAGCATCGACGAAGTGGTCGTGCGTTCGCCGATCAACTGCGAAACCCGCTACGGCATCTGCGCCAAGTGCTACGGTCGTGACCTGGCTCGCGGTCACCAGGTGAACATCGGTGAAGCTGTCGGCGTTATCGCTGCGCAGTCGATCGGTGAACCGGGTACCCAGCTGACCATGCGTACGTTCCACATCGGTGGTGCTGCAAGCCGTACCTCGGCTGCCGACAGCGTCCAGGTTAAGAACGGCGGCATGGTGCGTCTGCACAATCTGAAGCAGGTTGAGCGTGCCGATGGCAACCTGGTTGCCGTATCGCGTTCCGGCGAGCTGGCCATTGCCGACGAATTCGGTCGTGAGCGTGAGCGCTACAAGCTGCCTTACGGTGCGGTGATTTCGGTCAAGGAAGGTGACAAGGTCGAAGCTGGCGCCATCGTCGCCAAGTGGGATCCGCACACCCACCCGATCGTTACCGAGCTGAAAGGTACCGTGACCTTTGTGGGCATGGAAGAAGGCATCACCATCAAGCGTCAGACCGACGAATTGACTGGTTTGACCAACATTGAAGTCCTGGACGTCAAGGATCGCCCTGCCGCTGGTAAGGAAATCCGTCCGGCGATCAAGATGGTCGACGCCTCTGGCAAGGACCTGTACCTGCCGGGTACCGACGTACCTGCCCAGTACTTCCTGCCGGCCAACGCCCTCGTCGGCGTAGCTGACGGTGCCCAGATCGGCGTTGGTGACGTTATCGCGCGTATCCCGCAAGAAACGTCGAAGACCCGTGACATCACCGGTGGTCTGCCGCGCGTTGCCGACCTGTTCGAAGCGCGCCGTCCGAAAGAAGCCTCGATTCTGGCTGAAGTCAGCGGCACCATCGCATTCGGCAAGGAGACCAAGGGCAAGCGCCGTCTGGTCATCACCCCGACCGACGGTAGCGATCCGTACGAAGAGCTGATTCCGAAGTGGCGCCACCTGAACGTCTTTGAAGGCGAACAGGTAAACCGCGGCGAAGTTATCTCTGACGGCCCGAGCGATCCGCACGACATTCTGCGTCTGCTGGGTGTGAGCGCGCTGGCGAAGTACATCGTCAACGAGATTCAGGACGTTTACCGTCTGCAAGGCGTTAAGATCAACGACAAGCACATCGAGACCATCCTGCGTCAGATGCTGCGCAAGGTCGAGATCTCCGAGTCGGGCGATTCCAGCTTCATCAAGGGCGACCAGATGGAACTGACCCAGGTACTGGTAGAGAACGAGCGTCTCGCCGCCGAGGACAAGTTCGTCTCCAAGTTCACCCGCGTGCTGCTGGGTATCACCAAGGCGTCGCTGTCGACCGAGTCGTTCATCTCCGCGGCTTCCTTCCAGGAAACCACCCGCGTACTGACCGAAGCGGCGGTAACCGGCAAGCGCGACTACCTGCGCGGCCTGAAAGAGAACGTGGTCGTGGGTCGTCTGATCCCGGCCGGTACTGGTCTGGCCTACCACAGCGAGCGCAAGCGTCGCCGTGATGCCGACAAGCCGCTGCGTGTGAGCGCCAGTGAGGTGGAAGCCGCACTGACCGAAGCGCTGAACTCCAGCGGTAACTAAGTACAGGGCAGGGCCCCGGCAAGCCTCGCAAGGGCATCGGTGACAACAATTGTTGCCGATGACCGGGCGGGGAGGGCCGGGGCCTCGTCTTGACTGGGTGCAAGATCCTCTTTAGACTTTTGTACCCTTAAATTTGGTGAGGCTCCGTCTCGCCAATTTTTGGCTTTCTTGCAAGACAATAGCGTCGCAAGACAATCAGTGGAGCTAGTAGATGGCAACTATCAACCAGCTGGTACGTCAGCCGCGTAAGCGTACCGTCGAGAAATCCGACGTACCTGCGCTGCAGAACTGCCCGCAGCGTCGTGGCGTGTGCACCCGCGTGTACACCACCACGCCGAAAAAACCTAACTCGGCACTGCGTAAAGTATGCCGTGTGCGTCTGACCAACGGTTTCGAGGTTTCCTCGTACATCGGTGGTGAAGGCCACAACCTGCAAGAGCACAGCGTCGTCCTGATCCGTGGCGGCCGTGTAAAAGACTTGCCAGGTGTTCGTTACCACACCGTTCGCGGCTCTCTGGATACTTCGGGCGTTAAAGGCCGTAACCAGGGTCGTTCGAAGTACGGTACCAAGCGTCCGAAGTAATCGGTCGTTTGCAGACATCCATTTATTTGAGTCGATAAGAGTAAGGTCGGGCAGGGGTCGAAAGACCTGGTCCCGGGCTAACCTGAAGACCGTTTGAGGGCTTATCATGCCAAGACGTCGTGTAGCAGCAAAACGTGAGATCCTGGACGATCCGAAGTACGGATCCCAGATCCTCGCCAAGTTCATGAACCACGTGATGGAAAGCGGCAAGAAGGCCGTAGCCGAGCGCATCGTTTACGGTGCTCTGGATACCGTCAAAGCACGCAAGAACAGCGACCCCCTGGAAATCTTCGAGAAAGCTCTCGACGCCATCGCTCCGCTGGTCGAAGTTAAGTCCCGCCGTGTCGGCGGTGCCACTTACCAGGTTCCGGTTGAAGTTCGTCCATCCCGTCGTAACGCTCTGGCAATGCGCTGGCTCGTAGACTACGCCCGCAAGCGCGGCGAGAAGTCGATGGCTCTGCGCCTGGCTGGCGAGCTGCTGGATGCTGCTGAAGGCAAGGGTGCTGCAGTCAAGAAGCGTGAAGACGTGCACCGTATGGCCGAGGCCAACAAAGCGTTCTCGCACTACCGCTTCTAATTCAAGCATCAATCATTTTGCGAGGGCTTTATGGCTCGTACTACAGCAATTAACCGCTACCGTAACATCGGTATCTGCGCCCACGTTGACGCGGGCAAGACTACCACTACCGAGCGGATCCTGTTCTACACAGGTCTGAGCCACAAGATGGGCGAGGTGCATGACGGCGCCGCGACCACCGACTGGATGGTGCAGGAGCAGGAGCGCGGTATCACCATTACCTCCGCTGCCGTTACCACCTTCTGGAAAGGTTCCCGTGGTCAGTACGACAACTACCGCGTAAACGTCATCGATACCCCCGGCCACGTTGACTTCACCATTGAAGTAGAGCGTTCGCTGCGTGTACTCGACGGCGCGGTCGTTGTGTTCTGCGGTACCTCCGGCGTTGAGCCGCAGTCCGAAACCGTATGGCGTCAGGCCAACAAGTACGGCGTTCCACGTGTTGTCTACGTGAACAAGATGGACCGTGCTGGTGCCAACTTCCTGCGCGTTGTCGGCCAGATCAAGAACCGCCTGGGTCACACCCCGGTTCCGGTCCAGCTGGCTATCGGTGCAGAAGACGACTTCCAGGGTCAGGTTGACCTGATCAAGATGAAAGCCATCTACTGGAACGAAGACGACAAAGGCACTACCTACCGCGAAGAAGAAATTCCAGCGGATATGGTCGACCTGGCTAACGAATGGCGCAACAACATGGTTGAAGCCGCCGCCGAAGCCAGCGAAGAGCTGATGAACAAGTACCTTGAAGAAGGTGAGCTGACCGTCGAAGAAATCAAGGCAGGTCTGCGTGCGCGCACCCTGGCCAGCGAGATCGTTCCGGCTGTCTGCGGTTCGTCGTTCAAGAACAAGGGGGTTCCCCTGGTTCTCGACGCCGTTATCGACTTCCTGCCTGCTCCGACCGAAATTCCTGCGATCAAGGGTATCCACCCTGATCTGGCCGAAGTGCCGAAGGATGAGATCACCGAAGAGCAGCAGGACGAGCGTCACGCCGACGACAACGAGCCGTTCTCGGCTCTGGCGTTCAAGATCGCTACCGACCCGTTCGTAGGTACCCTGACCTTCGTTCGCGTATACTCGGGCGTTCTGAGCTCCGGTGACTCGGTCATCAACTCGGTCAAAGGCAAGAAAGAGCGCGTTGGTCGTATGGTGCAGATGCACGCCAACCAGCGTGAAGAGATCAAGGAAGTGCGCGCTGGCGACATCGCGGCCCTGATCGGCATGAAGGACGTTACCACTGGTGAAACCCTGTGCGACGCCGACAAGCCAATCATCCTTGAGCGCATGGACTTCCCGGAGCCAGTGATTTCGCTGTCTGTCGAGCCGAAGACCAAGCAGGACCAGGAAAAGATGGGTATCGCTCTGGGCAAGCTGGCTCAGGAAGACCCGTCGTTCCGCGTCAAGACCGACGAAGAGACTGGTCAGACCATCATCTCCGGTATGGGTGAGCTGCACCTGGACATCATCGTTGACCGCATGAAGCGTGAATTCAACGTTGAGGCCAACATCGGCAAGCCGCAGGTTTCGTACCGCGAGAAGATCACCAAGTCCGGTGTGGAGATCGAAGGCAAGTTCGTTCGCCAGTCGGGTGGTCGTGGTCAGTTCGGTCACTGCTGGATTCGCTTCTCGCAGCCGGATGAAGACGATAAGGGCAATATCACTGAGGGCCTGGTCTTCACCAACGAAGTCGTTGGTGGTGTGGTTCCGAAGGAATACATCCCTGCGATCCAGAAGGGTATCGAAGAGCAGATGAAGAACGGCGTTGTTGCCGGCTATCCGCTGATCGGCCTGAAGGCTACCGTGTTCGACGGTTCGTACCACGACGTCGACTCCAACGAAATGGCGTTCAAGATCGCTGCTTCGATGGCAACCAAGCAACTGGCCCAGAAGGGTGGCGGCGTGGTCCTCGAGCCGATCATGAAGGTCGAAGTTGTAACCCCGGAAGACTACCTGGGTGACGTGATGGGTGACCTGAACCGTCGTCGTGGTCTGGTCCAGGGTATGGATGAATCGGTCTCTGGCCGTGTCGTCCGCGCTGAAGTTCCGCTCGGAGAGATGTTCGGTTACGCAACCGACGTTCGTTCCATGTCTCAGGGTCGCGCAAGCTACTCCATGGAATTCTCCAAATACGCCGAAGCTCCGTCGAACATCGTCGAAGCACTCGTTAAAAAACAAGGCTAATCCCCTTTAGGCAAGAGGTTCACTGTCGTGGCTAAAGAAAAATTTGATCGTTCCCTTCCCCACGTTAACGTCGGCACCATCGGCCACGTTGACCACGGTAAGACCACTCTGACCGCAGCTCTGACTCGCGTCTGCTCCGAAGTTTTCGGTTCGGCAGTCGTTGAGTTCGACAAGATCGACTCGGCTCCGGAAGAAAAAGCGCGCGGTATCACCATCAACACCGCTCACGTCGAGTACAACTCGAACATTCGTCACTACGCTCACGTTGACTGCCCGGGTCACGCTGACTACGTGAAGAACATGATCACCGGTGCTGCTCAGATGGACGGCGCGATCCTGGTTTGCTCGGCCGCCGATGGTCCGATGCCACAAACCCGTGAGCACATCCTGCTGTCCCGTCAGGTAGGCGTTCCTTACATCGTGGTCTTCCTGAACAAGGCTGACCTGGTAGA
>NZ_JBNRIJ010000057.1:0-2454 GCF_053557675.1 Pseudomonas sp. XP1
CCCACAGGTAATCCACAAGCCTGAATATCGTGGTTTACCTGTGGGAGCCCGGCTTGCCGGCGATGGGCTGCGAAGCGGCCCCCGAAGTCGGCGCTGCGCAATGCCGGAACCGCGTAAACCAGGCGACAACGCCAGTTCCTTTTCCCACTACCCTTGTAGACCGTCTTTTCTACCCCCATATTGGGGCGACTGACGCGTGAAGGAATACATCTTGAGCGACCTCCTCAACCGCCGCCTGAGCCTGCTCGGCGCCAATCTCCCCCTGCTCAAGCAGTGCCTGCACGGTATTGAGCGCGAATGCCTGCGCGTGACCGAAGAAGGTCGCCTGGCCCAGACCCCGCATCCGCAAGCCTTGGGATCGGCGCTGACCAACGAGCAGATCACCACCGATTATTCCGAGTCGCTGCTGGAGTTCATCACCCCGGCCCTGCCCGACCCGGCCAAGGTGCTGGAAAGCCTCGAAGAGACCCACCGTTTCGTCTACAGCAAGCTGGGCGACGAATACCTGTGGAGTCCGTCGATGCCCTGCACGCTGCCGGCCGAGGAGGATATCCCGATCGCCGAGTACGGCAGCTCGAACATCGGCAAGCTCAAGCACGTCTACCGCAAGGGCCTGGCCCTGCGCTACGGCCGCACCATGCAGTGCATTGCCGGTATCCATTACAACTTCTCGCTGCCCGAAGCGCTGTGGCCTATGCTGCGCGCAGCAGAGGGCGGCAGCGAGAGCGACCGCGACTACCAGTCGTCGGCCTATATCGCACTGATCCGCAATTTCCGCCGCTACAGCTGGCTGCTGATGTACCTGTTCGGCGCCTCGCCGGCACTGGACAAAGGCTTCCTGCGTGGCCGCCCGCACCAGCTCGAAGAGCTGGATGCCGAAACCCTCTACCTGCCCTACGCCACCAGCCTGCGCATGAGCGACCTGGGCTACCAGAGCAATGCCCAGGCCGGCCTCACCCCGTGCTACAACAACCTGGCCAGCTACACCGACAGCCTGCGCAAGGCGGTGGGCACGCCCTACCCGCCTTACGTCGAAGTCGGCACGCACGTGGATGGCGAATGGGTACAGCTGAACACCAACATCCTGCAGATCGAAAACGAGTACTACTCGAACATTCGCCCCAAGCGCGTCACCTACACCGGCGAGCGGCCGATCCAGGCCCTGACCTCGCGCGGTGTTCAGTATGTGGAAGTACGTTGCCTGGACATCAACCCGTTCCTGCCGGTTGGTATCGACCTGACCGAGGCGCGCTTCCTCGACGCATTCCTGCTGTTCTGCGCGCTGGAAGACAGCCCGCAACTGGACAACGGCGAATGCGGCCAGTGCACCAACAACTTCCTGACCGTGGTCAAGGAAGGCCGGCGCCCGGGCCTGGAACTTCACCGCAATGGCCAGCCGATCGGCCTGAAGGTCTGGGCCAGTGAGCTGATCGAGCGTATCCGGCCACTGGCCGAACTGCTCGACCAGGCGCAAGGCGGCGCAGAACACGGCAAGGCCCTGGATGCCCAGCAGGCCAAGGTCGACGACGCCTCGCTGACCCCGTCGGCCCAAGTGTTGGCGCGCATGACCGAGCATGACGAAAGCTTCGTCAAGTTCGCCTTGCGCCAGAGCCGTATCCACGCCGAAACTTTCCGCGAGCAGCCACTGCCAGTCGAACGCCAGCAGGCCTTCGAAACCCTCGCCCGCGACTCGCTGGCCGAGCAATCGCGCCTGGAACAACAGGAGGTCGGCGACTTCGACCTGTTCGTCGGTGCCTACCAGGCCAGCATCCTGGCGATCAGCAACTGATGACCCGCACTGCTACCCCGCGCAGGCCGCGCGCCAGCAGCCAGGCCAGGATCGAGGCGATTCTGGCGGCTGCACGCGAGTTGCTGGCCGAGCTGGGGGTGGCGGGCCTGTCTATCTACAGCGTGGCCGAGCGCGCGCAGATTCCACCGTCTTCGGTGTATCACTTCTTTGCCAGTGTGCCGGCGCTGCTGGAGGCATTGACGGCCGATGTACACCGGGCCTTTCGTGAAGCGCTGAGCGCGCCGATCGACAGCAGTGCGTTCAACACCTGGCACGAACTGTCACGGCTGGTAGAGCAGCGCATGCTGGATATCTACAACGAGGACGCGGCGGCGCGACAGCTGATCCTGGCCCAGCATGGCCTGAGCGAAGTGGTGCAGGCCGATCGGCAGCACGACATGGAACTGGGCGACTTGATGCACAAGTTGTTCGACCAGCACTTTCATCTGCCGGTGATGCCGGCGGATGTGGACGTGTTTGCCTTGGCCATGGAATTGAGCGACCGAGTGTATGCGCGGTCGGTGCAGCTGCACGAAGCGATCACCCCGCGCATGGCCGAGGAAGGCAAGCGAGTGTTCGAGGCGTATCTGGGGTTGTATCTGCCGCCATTTCTGGCCAAGCGTTAAATTCAATGGCCTCATCGCCGGCAAGCCCGCTCCCCCACG
>NZ_JBNRIJ010000057.1:2621-13818 GCF_053557675.1 Pseudomonas sp. XP1
GCAATCACTTCACTGCCCACCTGCAGCTCCAGCTCACGCACAGAGCGGGTGGTGATGACCGAAGTGACGATACCCGAGGCGGTCTGCACGTCGATTTCCGACAGTACCGGGCCTTCGAGGATTTCTTTCACGGTGCCTTTGAACTGGTTGCGAACGTTGATGGCTTTGATGGTCATGATTTGATTCCTTCTCTATGGCTTCAGTCTGGTAAGTGAGTCAGTCAGTGCGCCCAACGCAGTTGCGTGGGCAAAGGGGCTACAGGATCCGGCTCGGGCGCAGCGCCCGGGGCCGACAGAACACGGTTGAGCACTTCGCTTTCCAGCGCGGCCAGGCGGTGCGAACCACGCGCCCGAGGCCGTGCCAGGTCGACAGTGAGGTCGAGCCCGACCTCGCCATCCTCGATCAGGATCACCCGGTCAGCCACGGCGACTGCCTCGCTGACATCGTGGGTAACCAGCAACACAGTGAAGCCGTGCTGACGCCACAGGCGTTCGATCAGTTGCTGCATCTCGATACGGGTCAATGCATCCAGCGCACCGAGCGGCTCGTCCAGCAGCAGCAGGCGCGGCTGGTGAATCAGCGCCCGGGCCAGGGCCACGCGCTGCTTCTGGCCACCCGAGAGTGCCGCCGGCCATTCATTGGCGCGGTCGGCCAGGCCAACCGACTCCAACGCTTCCAGCGCACGCGGGCGCCAGTCGCCAGACAGGCCCAGGCCAACGTTGTCGATCACCTTCTTCCATGGCAGCAGGCGCGCGTCCTGGAACATCAGGCGGGTTTCTTCGCGGGCCTGCTCCAGCGGCGCGGCACCGGCCAGCAACTGGCCTGCAGTGGGCTGGTCGAGACCGGCCAGCAGGCGCAGCAAGGTGCTCTTGCCACAGCCACTACGGCCGACGATGGCGACGAACTGGCCGGCAGGAATATGCAGCTCGATACCCTTCAGTACCTCGCGCTGGCCAAAGGTCTTGCGCAGGCCGCTGGATGCCAGCGGGATACCACGCAGCAGGCGTGGCGGCTGTTCCTTGAGCACGGTCATGCGCCCTCCTTCTTCGCCACTTGATAGGCCGGGTGCCAGCGCAGCCACACACGCTCCAGGCCGCGGGCGGCGAGGTCGGCAAGCTTGCCGAGCACGGCATACATGACGATGGCCAGCACCACCACGTCGGTCTGCAGGAACTCACGGGCGTTCATTGCCAGGTAACCGATGCCGGCATTGGCCGAAATGGTTTCGGCAACGATCAGGGTCAGCCACATGAAGCCCAGGGCAAAGCGCACGCCTACCAGGATCGAAGGCAATGCCCCGGGCAGGATCACCTGGCGGAACAGGCTGAAGCCGGACAAGCCATAGCTGCGCGCCATTTCCACCAGCGCCGGGTCGACGTTGCGGATACCGTGGTAGGTGTTCAGGTAGATCGGGAACAGCGTGCCCAGCGCGACCAGAAAGATCTTTGCCGACTCGTCGATACCAAACCACAGGATCACCAGCGGGATCAGCGCCAGGTGTGGCACGTTGCGAATCATCTGTACCGAGCTGTCGAGCAGGCGTTCGCCCCAGTTCGACAGGCCGGTGATAAAGCCCAGCACCAGGCCGATGCTGCCACCGATGACGAAGCCCAACCCGGCACGCCAGCCACTGATGGCCAGGTGGGTCCAGATCTCGCCGCTGCGCACCAGCTCGACGCCGGCGCTGACCACGGCGCTGGGCGCAGGCAAGATGCGCGTAGACAGCCAGCCGGCGCTGACCGCCAGTTGCCAGGCAGCCAGCAGCAGTACCGGCAGCGCCCATGGCGCCAGGCGCTGGCCAAGGTTGTTGGAAGTTGCACGACTCATGGCCTGGCCCTCAGCTCTGCGCTACGGACTTGGGCAGGATGTCGTTGGCCACCATTTCGCCAAACGGGCTCACATAGCCACCGGTCTTGGCTTGCTCCGGGCGTTGCACATCCAGGTGCGGGAACAGCAGCTCGGCCACCCGGTACGACTCTTCCAGGTGCGGGTACCCGGAGAAGATGAAGGTATCGATGCCCAACTCGGCATATTCCTTGACCCGCGCCGCGACGGTCGGGCCATCCCCCACCAGCGCGGTACCGGCACCACCACGTACCAGGCCGACACCGGCCCACAGGTTGGGGCTGACTTCCAGCTTGTCACGGTTGCCGTTGTGCAGGGCGGCCATGCGTTGCTGGCCGACCGAGTCGAAGCGCGCAAGCGAGGCCTGGGCACGAGCGATGGTGTCGTCGTCCAGGTGCGAGATCAGCTTGTCGGCGGCGGCCCATGCTTCTTCGTTGGTCTCCCGCACGATCACGTGCAGGCGGATGCCGAAGCGCACTTCACGGCCCTGGGCAGCGGCTTTCTCACGCACCTGGGCGATTTTTTCGGCGACCGCACTCGGCGGCTCGCCCCAGGTCAGGTACAGCTCGACCTGCTCGGCGGCCAGGTCCTGTGCGGCTTCGGAGGAACCGCCGAAATACAGAGGTGGGCGTGGTTGCTGGATCGGCGGGTAGAGCAGCTTGGCGCCCTTCACCTGGATATGCTTGCCGTCATAGTCGACCACCTCGCCTTCCAGCACCTTGCGCCAGATACGGGTGAACTCCACAGAGGCTTCATAACGTTCCTGATGGTTCAGGTGCAGGCCGTCACCGGCCAACTCGTCCGGGTCGCCACCGGTCACCAGGTTGAACAGCGCGCGGCCGTTGGACAGGCGATCAAGGGTTGCTGCCTGGCGTGCCGCCACGGTCGGCGAAATGATCCCGGGGCGCAGGGCAACCAGGAACTTCAGCCGCTGGGTCACAGGGATCAGCGATGCCGCGACCAGCCAGGAGTCCTCGCAGGAACGCCCGGTAGGGATCAGCACGCCACCAAAGCCGAGCCGGTCAGCCGCCTGGGCGATCTGCTGAAGGTAGCCATGGTCGACGGCGCGTGCACCATCGGAAGTGCCCAGGTACTTGCCGTCACCGTGGGTAGGAAGGAACCAGAAGATGTTAAGGCTCATTGGAGTTGTCTCCTCAAGGGGGCTCAGCCAGGGCGGCGCCCCGGCGCAGGCGAATCAATCAAGGCGCACTGGCGATCTTGGCCGGGGGTGTCCAGATCACGTCCTTGATGCTCAGCGGCTTGGGAATCAGCTTCAGTGCCTGGAACGTGTCGGCGATCTTCTGTTGTGCGGCCACCACTTCCGGGGTGAGCGGCGCGGCACCGTAGCCTTGGCGCTTGACCGAGGTCAGAGTGATGTCGCCAGGCAGGCCGAGCAGCGGCGCGACCTGTTCTGTCACTTCCTGTGGGTTGGCCTTGGACCATTCACCCACGGCACGCACTTCTTCGATCAGGGTGTTGATCACCGCCGGGTGCTGGGTTGCGTAGTTGCGGGTGGCCAGGTAGAACTGATGGTTGTCGACCAGGCCCTTGCCGTCACGCAGGGTATGAGCCTGCAGCTGTTTCTCGGCGGCAGCCTGGTACGGGTCCCAGATCACCCAGGCGTCCACGCTGCCGCGCTCGAAGGCGGCGCGGGCGTCGGCCGGGGGCAGGTACACCGGCTGGATGTCGGTGTATTTCAGGCCTGCGTCTTCCAGGGCGCGAACCAGCAGGTAGTGAACGTTGGAGCCTTTGTTGAGGGCGACTTTCTTGCCCTTGAGGTCTTTGACCGACTGGATCGGTGAGCCCTTCGGCACCAGGATTGCCTCGCTGTGCGGCGCTGGCGGCTCGTAGGCGACGTACAGCAGGTCGGCACCGGCGGCCTGGGCAAACACCGGTGGGGTTTCGCCGGTGACGCCAAAGTCGATGGAGCCGACGTTCAGCCCCTCAAGCAGCTGCGGGCCGCCGGGGAACTCGGTCCATTGCACCTGCACGCCCTGTTCGGCCAGGCGCTTTTCCAGCGTGCCCTTGGCCTTGAGCAGCACCAGGGTGCCGTATTTCTGGTAACCGATACGCAGGCTCTCGGCCTGGGCTTGGGTGATGGCGCCGAAGGACACAGCCGCCGCAAACAGGGCGACCAGACCGCGACGCAAGAAGACTGTGCGCATGGCGCTCTCCTGTGCGAGTGGGTTCGGGTTGCACCTGCTTGCCTCGTTGTCGGGCGAGTAAGGTGGTAAAGCGGGTTGGGCCGGTCAGATGCTCCAGCGAGCGCTGATCAGGCGTTCGTTCAATACGCCGGGGGCCACGGGGCGCGGCCGACGGGCCAGTGCAACGTGGAAGGTTTCCAGCGCGTCCTGCAGGCGTTCTTCCAGCGCAGCTGCGAGCTGCGCAGGCCTGCTGCCTTCTCCGTAGGCGACCTGACTGTCGTCGGCGAAGATCCCTTGCAGGGTCTCTTGCGCCTTGAGTGCCGACAGCACAGGTTTCAATGCGTAATCCACCGCCAGCATGTGAGCGATGCTGCCGCCGGTGGCGATTGGCAACACGATCTTGTGTACCAGGGCGCGTTCGGGCAGCAGGTCGAGCAAGGTTTTCAGGGCACCGGCGAACGAGGCCTTGTATACGGGCGTGGCGACTATCAGGCCATCGGCCTGGGCCACCAGCTGCTGGAAGTGCTGCACCTGCGGGCTGTCGAAACGGGCGTGCAGCAGGTCTTCGGCGGGAAAGTCACGTGCCTGGAACGTCACTACCTCGACGCCACGGTCCTGCAGCCACTGGCGCGAGCGCTCCAGCAGCACGCCGGAGCGTGAACGGGTACTGGGGCTACCACCGATTGAGACGACCAGCATTGCAGCGCTTCCTTGTTTTCTGTTGGAGGTGACATTAACAGTCGGCGCATATATCTAGAAATCATATTTTTTCATTTGTTTATTCCATTTTTATCAATCTCCTGTTTTGACCCTTTCGCGGGTATACCCGCGAATAAGCCATCGCAGTTTTCAGCAGGCATAAAAAAGGGCCGTCGAAACGGCCCGAATATCCCTGCTTTGGCTAAGAGCAATGCAACGAGGAATCCTTTAACGATTGGGCTGCGGGGTCAGCCGCAGATAGGGTTTGACGGCCCGGTAACCTTTGGGGAAGCGCTGTTTGATCTCTTCTTCGTCCTTCAGCGAGGGCACGATTACCACGTCGTCACCGTCCTGCCAGTTACCTGGCGTGGCGACCTTGTGGTTGTCGGTCAGCTGCAGCGAGTCGATCACCCGCAAGATTTCGTTGAAGTTGCGCCCGGTACTGGCCGGGTAGGTGATGGTCAGGCGCACCTTCTTGTTCGGGTCGATGACGAACAGCGAGCGCACAGTCAGGGTGTCGCTGGCGTTCGGGTGGATCAGGTCGTACAGGTCAGACACCTTGCGGTCGGCGTCGGCAATGATCGGGAAGTTGACCACGGTGTTCTGGGTTTCGTTGATGTCATCGATCCAGCGGTGGTGCGAATCGACCGGGTCCACCGACAGGGCGATGGCCTTGACCCCGCGTTTGGCGAAATCGTCCTTCAGCTTGGCGGTAAGGCCCAGTTCGGTGGTGCACACCGGGGTGAAGTCGGCCGGGTGGGAGAACAACACCCCCCAGCTGTTGCCCAGCCACTCGTGGAAGCGGATCTTGCCTTCGCTGGAATCCTGTTCGAAATCGGGGGCGATATCGCCGAGTTTTAGGCTCATGGGCTGCGGCTCCTTTGTGCTGGGTTCTGTACCGTGTGGGTTGAATGTGCCTGCATTTGATTAAAAACAAAAAGAATAAATACTGATTTATTTATAATCATTAGGCATACGAGATTGCAGATACAAAAAAGCCTCGCGCTAGGCGAGGCTTCTTGTTCAGCTACGGCTTACAGGAAGTTGTAAGTGTAGTTCACGATGAAGCGAGTCTGGTCTTTGTCCCCGATGCTTTCGCCGCTACCACGGTAAACACCCTGACGCAAGCTGAAGCCAAGGCCTTTGAGGGAGCCTTGCTGAATGGTGTAGTCGACGCGTGCGTCACGTTCCCATTCGTTGTAGCTGCCGTCGCCCGACTTGTTGCGGATGTCGTCACCACGCAGGTAGGCCACAGAAGCCTTCAGGCCTGGAACGCCCAGGGACGCGAAGTCATAGGAGTACTGACCGAAGGTGGTGTTCTCACCGGCACGAGCGAACTGGTTGATCATGCTATCGGTGAACAGGTAGAAGCTTGCGCCGCCATTGCCTTCCAGCGAGGAAGTGGCGCCGTCCTTGCGGACGCTACCTTGGTTCAGCCAGACGAAACCACCATCGTCACCCACTTGCTGGTGACCGAGCATCAGCGCGTGGCCACCCAAGGTGTAGGTGAACATGGCGCTCCAGGTCTTGTTGTCGACCTCGCCCCCGTTCTTCGCGTAGCCACCGTTGTTGTCGAAGGCGTAACCGGTCTCGCCATTCTTGCCGTCGCTGCGGCTATCGAAGTAGCGCAGGTCGGTCTTGAACGACTGGTTGTCGGCGATCTTGAAGACGTGGGTAGCACCCAGGAAGTGCTGCTTGTAGAAGTCTTCCAGGTTCGAGTAGTAGTACTGCAGGGTCAGGTCTGGAGTGAGCTTGTAGTCACCACCGGCAAACTGGAACTTGTTGCTGTCGCGGAAGGCGCCAGAAACGGAAAGACCGGTACGGTTGCTCGAGGCACGACCCATGGCGTGGGTCAGTTGACCAGCATTGATGGTCAGATTGTCGATTTCCTTCGACTGCAGGGTGCCACCCTCGAAGGTCTGCGGCAGCAGACGGCCATCGTTGGAGACCAGGATCGGCAGCATAGGCGCCAGGGCGCTACCGTAGTGGACCTCGGTCTTGGAGAAGCGAGCCTTGGCGTTACCACCAATGCGTGCCCAGTCGTGGACTGCCGAACCATCGGAGTCGCTTGGGAAGAAGGTGTTGTTGGCATCTGGACGGCTACCACGGCCACCATCCAGGTGAATGCCCCACAGTGCCTGAACGTCGACACCAAAACCTACGGTGCCTTCGGTGAAGCCAGACAGGTAGTCGAGCTTGAAGCCTTGACCGCTTTCTTTCTGGTCGATACCGCTTTCGCGGTTGTCGTCGTTGAAGTACATGGTGCGCGAGCTGAGCGACAGTTTGCTGTCTTCAACGAAACCGGCAGCGCCTGCTTGTTGGGCGAGAACCCCCAGTGCCACGGCCAGGGCCAGGCTGGACTTGTACATGTTTTGCTCCTCTACGTTCTAATTCTTGTGTATCTCTGGCGGTGGGATCTGCTGCCCCGCTCACCGTGGATTGGCGATTTAGTCCCAAAGTGTGACCGTTTAGTCAATCGTTTCTAAACGTTTCGCGACTTTGGTCTAAGACGCCACCTGCGCTACAGGATAATGACAATCCTATAAATCCAAAATGACTGTTTTATGAATTGGTAAGATTTTTAAGGAATATGTTAGGAACTGTTACTGCCATTCGTTAGCAGCAGCGTATTTTTCATAACCCTTGGTTATTTGCAAACGTTTGCTCATAACCTAATTCCGTAACGTTCTATCGGGACGAAAAAGCCTAGCAGCCGTCTGTGATTTCGCCATTGCCCAGGATTACCTATGGTGCGTCCTTCGTGCGCTCGATGTGGGAGCGGGCATGCCCGCGAATACCGGCGACGCCGGTGCCATCCACGGCGTCGGCTGCTTCGCGGGCACGCCCGCTCCCACAGGGGATCGCGTAAAGACAGCATGGTTAAAGCAATTGGCTCCTAAGCTAATGCAAAAAAGTTATTTATTTTAATTTTCTTAGATCATTTAGCCTTCTCGCCATCCATCACACCGATTGCCTGACGAGAGGTCCACCATGATCCCGCACACTCCGCTGCGCCTGTTCGCCGCCCTGACCCTCGCCAGC
Source organism: Pseudomonas sp. XP1 (assembly GCF_053557675.1). Taxonomy (NCBI): domain Bacteria; kingdom Pseudomonadati; phylum Pseudomonadota; class Gammaproteobacteria; order Pseudomonadales; family Pseudomonadaceae; genus Pseudomonas; species Pseudomonas sp. XP1. The sequence continues at coordinate 10,352 of NZ_JBNRIJ010000057.1, forward strand.
GCCAGTTGGTTGGCCCAGGCTGCCGACCTGACCGTGGCCTACCAGACCACCGTCGACCCAGCCAAAGTGGCGCAGGTCGATGGCAACTACGAAAAAGCCAGCAACGCCAGCATCGACTGGCGCAAATTCGACAACGGCGCCGACGTGATCACCGCCGTAGCCAGCGGCGACGTACAGATCGGCTACCTGGGCTCCAGCCCGCTGGCCGCCGCAGCCACCCGCAAGCTGCCGGTCGAGACCTTCCTGATCGCCACACAGATTGGCGCCGGTGAAGCGCTGGTCGCTCGCGACAGCATCAAGACGCCACAAGACCTGGTCGGCAAGAAAGTCGCCGTGCCGTTCGTCTCCACCGGCCATTACAGCCTGCTGGCCGCGCTGAAGAGCTGGAACATCGACCCGTCCAAGGTGCAGATCCTCAACCTGGCGCCGCCGGCGATCATTGCCGCCTGGAAGCGCGGCGACATCGACGCTACCTACGTCTGGGACCCGGCCCTGGGTGTGGCCAAGGAGAACGGCAAGGTGCTGATTACCTCCGGCGAGCTGGCCGAGAAAGGCGCACCGACCTTCGACGCATGGATCGTGCGCAAGGACTTCGCCGCCAAGCATCCCGACGTGGTCAAGGCCTTCGCCAAGGTCACCCTCGACGCCTACGCCGACTACCGCAAGAACCCGCAAGCCTGGCTGGCCAACCCCGACAACGTGAGCAAGCTGGCCAAACTGTCTGGTGCCAAACCTGCTGACATCCCGGTGCTGCTGCAGGGCAACGTCTACCCGCTGGCTGCCGACCAGGCCAATGCACTGGGCGCGCCGACCACCCAGGCGCTGACCGACACGGCCACCTTCCTCAAGCAGCAAGGCAAGGTCGACGCGGTGCTGCCGGACTACTCGCCGTACGTCAGCGCCCAGTACCTGCCCAACTAAGCCTGTAGAAAACCGACCGGAGCCTGCCATGGCCTTGCTCGAACTGGAGCGCATCAGCGCACAGTACCCCGGTGCCGAAACCCCGGTACTGGCCGACATCAACCTGAGCCTGGGGCCACGCCAACTGCTGGTGGCCCTGGGGCCTTCCGGCAGCGGCAAGACCTCGCTGCTCAACCTGATCGCCGGCTTCGTCGCCCCCAGCAGCGGTCGTATCACCCTGGACGGCGTGCCAGTTCAGGGGCCCGGTGCCGAGCGCGGCGTAGTGTTCCAGGACGATGCGCTGCTGCCCTGGCAGAACGTGCTGGGCAACGTCGCATTCGGCCTGGAACTGGCCGGCGTGCCACGTGCTGAGCGTGAGGCCAAGGCCCGCGAAATGTTGGCCCTGGTCGACCTCGATGGCTTTGGCGAGCGGCGTATCTGGCAATTGTCCGGTGGCCAGAAGCAGCGCGTGGGCCTGGCCCGGGCGTTGGCAGCCAATCCACGGGTGTTGCTGATGGACGAGCCGTTCGGCGCTCTTGATGCCTTCACCCGCGAGCAGATGCAGGAATTGTTGCTGCAGGTATGGCAACGCACTGCCAAACCGGTGTTTCTGATTACTCACGACATCGAAGAAGCAGTGTTCCTCGCCAGCGAGCTGGTGCTGCTGGCGCCCAATCCGGGGCGCGTGGTGGAGCGCCTGCAACTGGACTTCGGCCAGCGCTACGCAGCAGGTGAACCCGCGCGGGCGATCAAGTCCGACCCGGCCTTCATCGAGACCCGCGAGCACGTACTGGCACGGGTGTTCTCCCAACGTCAAAGCTTGCAGGAGCGCGCATGAGCAGCCTGGACCTGCCGGTCGCCGGCAAACGCAACACCCAACCCCGGCCAGCCACCAAGCTGCGCCGCCCCCTGCCCACCCGCTGGATAAGCACCCTGACCCTGGCCAGCCTGTTGTTTGCCTGGTGGCTGGTGACAGCGGCCGGCTGGATCGAACCGCTGTTCCTGCCCTCGCCCGCCGACATCCTGACCAAGGCCGGAACCCTGCTGACCCAAGGCTACATGGATGCCAGCCTGTGGCAGCATCTGGGTGCCAGCCTGGGGCGCATCGGCGTGGCCCTGCTTGCCGCCACGCTTACCGCCATCCCGGTGGGTATCGCCATCGGCTACAACCGCGTGGCCCGCGGCATTCTCGACCCGCTGATCGAGTTCTACCGGCCGATCCCGCCGCTGGCCTACCTGCCGCTGATCGTCATCTGGTGCGGCATCGGCGAGCTGTCCAAGGTGCTGCTGATCTATCTGGCAATCTTCGCCCCTATTGCCATTGCCACCGCCACCGGCGTACGCACGGTCGATCCGGCCAAGCTGCGTGCCGCGCAATCGCTGGGCGCGACCAAGGCCCAGCTGATCCGCCACGTGATCCTGCCCAGCGCCCTGCCCGACATCCTCACCGGCATCCGCATTGGCCTGGGCGTTGGCTGGTCGACCCTGGTGGCCGCCGAGCTGATCGCCGCCACCAGCGGCCTGGGCTTCATGGTGCAGTCGGCGGCGCAGTTCCTGGTTACCGATGTAGTGGTGCTGGGGATCCTGCTGATCGCGCTGATCGCCTTCGCCCTGGAAATGAGCCTGCGTGCCCTGCAACGCAAACTGGTGCCTTGGCACGGGCAGAGCCACTGAATCCTGTTGACCACGCCAGCAGCCTGGCGCCTGTTTGAAGAGACCGACATGAGCCTGACCATTACCCCCCTCAGCCCGGCGCTTGGCGCCCAGATCAGCGGCGTGGACATCAGCCGCGATATCACCTTAGAAGAACGCGACGCCATCGAGCAGGCGCTGCTGCAACACCAGGTGCTGTTCTTCCGCGACCAGCCGATCAACCCGCAGCAGCAGGCACGTTTTGCCGCCCGCTTCGGCGACCTGCACATCCACCCGATCTACCCCAACGTGCCGGAAACCCCGCAGGTGCTGATCCTCGACACGGCGGTTACCGATGTGCGCGACAACGCCGTGTGGCACACCGACGTGACCTTTCTGCCGACCCCGGCCCTGGGCGCGGTGCTCAGCGCCAAGCAGTTGCCGGCCTACGGCGGCGATACCCTGTGGGCCAGCGGCATCGCTGCCTTCGAAGCATTGTCGGCACCGCTGCGCGAGATGCTCGACGGCCTGACCGCCACCCATGACTTCACCAAATCGTTCCCGCTGGAGCGCTTCGGTACCACACCGCAAGACCTGGCGCGCTGGGAAGCAACCCGGCGCAACAACCCGCCGCTGTCGCACCCGGTGGTGCGCACGCATCCGGTGAGCGGGCGCAAGGCGTTGTTCGTCAACGAGGGGTTCACCACGCGCATCAATGAGTTGAGCGAACTGGAAAGCGAGGCACTGCTGAAGCTGCTGTTCGCCCATGCGACGCGGCCGGAGTTCAGCATTCGCTGGCGGTGGCAGGAGAATGACGTGGCGTTCTGGGACAACCGCGTGACCCAGCATTTTGCCGTGGATGACTACCGACCGAACCGGCGGGTGATGCATCGGGCGACCATCCTCGGGGATGCGCCCTTTTAGTTGTTGTCTGT
>NZ_JBNRIJ010000057.1:13961-16204 GCF_053557675.1 Pseudomonas sp. XP1
CTGGTCGAGGATGTCGTTGATGATCTGCTCCTTGCTGTAGCCCACCAGGTCATAGTTCTGGCTGCCTTCGCTCAGGTGCACCTCCGCCCGGTAGTAACGGCGGTTCTTCAACTCCTGCGTACCCAGCCCACCCAGGGCGAACGATGGCGTGAAGTAGCCACGCATCTGCACCTGGTAAATGAACGGCTGTTCCTCGCCATGGCCAATCTTCAAGCTGACGTTGTCGTGGCTCGGGTCGTCCTGGGTAATCAGCACCAGGCCCTTCTGCTCGAACACTTCACGCACATCGGCAATTGCCGGACGCACCACGTCGTCCATGAAGCGGTACACCTCATCACGCGACGGGAAGTGCACCGCCTGGCTCAGGCGCTGGCGCCAGCCGCCACGGCCGCGGCGTGACTGGGCGAACGGGGCCAGCGAATGCATCTGCGCGATCTGCCGTTGCGACTCCAGGTAGAACGCCTTGTGCAGCCCCCACATCATGCACAGCAGGATCAGCGAGAACGGCAACGAGGTCAGCACCACCGCCGATTTAAGCGAATCGATGCTGCCGGCGAACAACAGCGCACTGGTGATCAGCGCCGTCATCGCGCCCCAGAAGATGCGCAGCCAGTTCGGCCCATCCTCGTCGGCATCACCACCCTTGGCCGACAAGGTCGAGAGCACCACGGTGCCCGAGTCGGCCGAGGTGACGAAGAACACGAAACTGATGAACACCGTCATGGCGATCACCGTCTTGCTCCAGGGGTAGGTCTCCAGCAGCAGGTACAGGCTCATCGACGGGTTATCCAGCGCCGACTGGCCCAGCGCTGTCATGCCATGGTTGATGACCTGGTCCAGGGCGCTGTTGCCGAAGATCGACATCCACGCCAGGGTGAAGCCCAGTGGAATCAACAGCACACCAAAGACGAATTCGCGGATTGTGCGGCCACGGGAGATGCGGGCGATGAACAGGCCCACGAACGGCGCCCAGGCAATCCACCAGGCCCAGTAGAACACCGTCCAGCCGCCCAGCCAGTCACGGTTCTCGCCGTAGGCATAGACGTCGAAGCTCTTGCGCGGCAAGGCACCCAGGTAATCGCCGAGGTTCTGGATCAGCGTGTTGAACAGGTGCTGGGTAGGCCCTGCAAACAACACGAACAGCAACAGCGTGCAGGCCAGGAACAGGTTGATGTCGCTCATCACCCGCACCCCCTTCTCCACCCCGGCGACGGCCACGGCCACCGCGGCACCCATCATCAGAGTGATTAGCAGCACCTGCACCCACTGGCTGTGGTCGATGCCGAACAGGTAGTCGAGGCCAGCATTCAGGTGCAGCACGCCAAACCCCATGTCGGCACCCAGGCCGAACACCGTGGCGATGATGCCGAAGCCGTCCACTGCATAACCGATCGGCCCGTTGATGCGCTTGCCTATCAGCGGGTACAACGCCGAACGCAAGGCCAGCGGCAGGTTGTGCCGGTAGGCGAAGTAGGCCAGGGCCATACCAACGAAGGCGAACACACCCCAGCCATGCAGGCCCCAGTGCAGGAACAGTATCTGCATCGCCTGGCGTCCGGCCTCGGCCGTGCCCGCTTCGCCCTGGGGCGGCTGCAGCATGTGGGTCAAGGGTTCGGAAACACAGAAGAAGAACAAGGTGATGCTGATGCCGGCGGCAAACAGCATGCCGGCCCACGACAGGTAGCTGAACTCGGGCTCGTCGTGGTCGGCACCGAGCTTGATCTTGCCGTAGCCGGACAAGGCGGTGACCACCACGAAGACCAGGTACAGCGTCATCGCCAGCATGTAGTACCAGCCGACCGTGTTGGCCGCCCAGTTCTGCGCCGCCAGCAACCAGTCGCCTGCTGCTTGCGGATAGGAAATGACCACCAGGCCGAAGATGAGGATGAAACTTGCCGCGAAATAGAACACCGGGGGGTTCATGCGGATCTTGCCGTTGGCAAGGGAAGGGGTCGGTGCACTCATTGGGGGTGCACCTCGTCGAATGACGTAAGGCTCGGAATGAACGGGTTCAGCAAAGGAATCCTCCTGTTGAACACCGGCAGCGGACCAGCGTTTTTTCATTGAACAAGCGTTCAAGTTAAACATGGATCGGATTTCAATGCGAATCGGGGCGCTGATTGGTGCCCTCCTGCACTGGCCTCTTCGCGGGCTTGCCCGCTCCCACAGGTATGGACTGCCCCCAAGAAGTTGGACACCAATCCAACCCTTGGGGGATCTATGGGTAAATACACAGAGCAGTT
>NZ_JBNRIJ010000058.1:0-2769 GCF_053557675.1 Pseudomonas sp. XP1
CCACAGGTACAGCGCATGCCTGAAGGCTGTGATTTACCTGTGGGAGCGGGCAAGCCCGCGAAGAGGCCGCCGCCGTTACATCAGGCTTACTTCACTTCGACTGCCAGGCTCTGGGCAATCTTGCTCTGCCACAGGGCAGGGCCAGTGATGTGTACCGACTCACCGTTGCTGTCCACGGCGACGGTCACCGGCATGTCCTTGACCTCGAACTCGTAGATCGCTTCCATGCCCAGCTCGGCGAAGGCCAGGACCTTCGACTTGCGGATGGCCTGGGCTACCAGGTAGGCAGCGCCGCCGACGGCCATCAGGTACACGGCCTTGTTGTCCTTGATCGCTTCGATGGCGGCTGGGCCGCGCTCGGACTTGCCGATCATGCCCAGCAGGCCGGTCTGCTCGAGGATCTGGCGGGTGAACTTGTCCATGCGGGTGGCGGTGGTCGGGCCGGCAGGGCCTACCACTTCGTCACCGACCGGGTCGACCGGGCCAACGTAGTAGATGAAGCGGCCCTTCAGGTCCACCGGCAGCTCTTCGCCACGGTTGAGCATTTCGACCATGCGCTTGTGCGCGGCGTCGCGGCCGGTCAGCATCTTGCCGTTGAGCAGGATGGTTTCGCCCGGCTTCCAGCTGGCGACTTCTTCCGGGGTGATGGCGTCGAGGTTGACGCGACGGGCGCTCGGGCCGGCTTCCCAGACGATTTCCGGGTAGGCGTCCAGCGACGGCGCTTCCAGTTCGGCCGGGCCGGAGCCATCGAGCACGAAGTGGGCGTGGCGGGTAGCGGCGCAGTTGGGGATCATGCACACCGGCAGCGAAGCGGCGTGAGTCGGGTAGTCCATGATCTTGACGTCGAGCACGGTGGTCAGGCCACCCAGGCCCTGGGCGCCAATGCCCAGCTGGTTGACCTTCTCGAACAGCTCCAGGCGGATTTCTTCCAGGCGGTTCTGCGGGCCACGGGCCTTCAGTTCGTGGATGTCGATGGACTCCATCAACACTTCCTTGGCCATCACGGCGGCCTTTTCGGCGGTACCGCCGATGCCGATGCCGAGCATGCCAGGCGGGCACCAGCCAGCGCCCATGGTCGGTACGGTCTTCAGTACCCAGTCGACGATCGAGTCGGACGGGTTGAGCATGGCCATCTTCGACTTGTTCTCCGAGCCGCCGCCCTTGGCTGCGACATCGACCTCGACCTTGTCGCCGGGGACGATGGAGTAGTGGATCACTGCCGGAGTGTTGTCCTTGGTGTTCTTGCGGGCACCGGCCGGGTCGGCCAGGATCGAAGCGCGCAGCACGTTTTCAGGCAGGTTGTAGGCGCGACGCACACCTTCGTTGATCATGTCGTCGACGCTCATGGTGGCGCCGTCCCAGCGCACGTCCATGCCCACGCGGATGAACACGGTGACGATACCGGTGTCCTGGCAGATCGGGCGATGGCCGGTGGCGCACATGCGCGAGTTGATCAGGATCTGGGCGATGGAATCGCGTGCAGCAGGCGACTCTTCACGCAGATAGGCCTCGTGCATGGCCTGGATGAAATCGACGGGGTGGTAGTACGAGATGAATTGCAGGGCGTCGGCGACGCTCTGAATCAGGTCGTCTTGCTTGATCACGGTCATGCAGCGCGCTCCTCTTAAAGACGGGAACATTCATTACGGCGCTCGACGGTGCCGACCAGCGTGTCGAAGCGCCTTGCAAGGCGCCGGCAGGTCGGGCCGACGGAAAAAGGCGCGGCAGTATAGCGCGCATCCGTGCCGGGCACACCTGCGGCCGGTCTGGGACCATGGTCGGCAGCTGGCAGGCATTGTTCTTGCTGACTTGTTGTTGAGATAGGATGCTTGGAATGGGCCGCAAAGCGGCCCCAGAAACTCAAGAGCTGGAAGAGATAGCTGAAAATGCCCGAACTTTGCGTGGGCGAGCGCCGCTGGGCGGTGCCGACCGGCAGCAACCTGCTCGATGCCTTGAACGAGGCCGGGCTGAATGTGCCCTACAGTTGCCGCGCCGGCAGTTGCCATGCCTGCCTGGTGCACTGTCTGGGCGGGCAACCGCTGGACGCCATGCCCGAGGCCCTGGCGCAGGACAAGCATGCCCAGGGCTGGCGCCTGGCCTGCCAGTGCCGGGTAGTCGAGGACCTGCGCGTAGCGCTGTTCGACCCGCAGCAGGATGGCGTGCCAGCGCAGGTCTGCGCCCTGGACTGGTTCGGCGATGTGCTGCGCGTGCGGCTACGCCCCGAACGGGCAATACGTTACCAGGCGGGGCAGCATGTGGTGCTGTGGAATGGCGCGCTGGCGCGGCCTTACTCCTTGGCCAGCCTGCCGGGAGAAGATGATTTTCTCGAGTTTCATATCGACTGCCAGCGCCCCGGCGCCTTCTGTGACAAGGCCCGTGGCTTGCAGCTGGGTGATGTGCTGCGCCTGGGCGAACTCAGGGGTGGGGCCTTGCATTACGACCCGGACTGGCAGCAGCGGCCGCTGTGGTTGCTGGCGGCGGGGACCGGGTTGGCGCCGTTGTGGGGCATCTTGCGCGAGGCTCTGCGGCAGGGGCACCAAGGGGAAATCAGGGTCATGCATGTGGCGCGCGAAGGCGTTGGGCATTATCTGGCCGAGCCGTTGCGAGAGATGGCGAATGTGAATGTCGAGTTGGTACTGGCAGAGCAGCTGGATGAAGCGTTGGCCGGGTTGCGGCCGTCATCGCGGCAGACGGTGGCGCTGGTGTGCGGGGCGCCGGGGAGTGTCGAGCGGTTTGCCCGGCGGCTGTTCATTGCCGGGGTGCCGCGGG
>NZ_JBNRIJ010000058.1:2992-8600 GCF_053557675.1 Pseudomonas sp. XP1
ATGCCATTGGTGCCACCGATGGTGTGGTAGCTGTCACCCTTGGTCAGGATTACCCAGTCACCTTGCTCCACCAGGCCACGCTTGAGCAGTTCGTCGACCGCTGCCTGGCTCACCTTGTCGGCCGGCAGCGAGGCCGGGTCGAAGGCGATCGGGTACACGCCGCGGAACATCGAGGCGCGTGCCTGGGTGGCGCGGTGTGGCGACAGGGCGAAGATCGGCACGTGCGAACGCAGGCGCGACATGATCAGCGGGGTGTAGCCACTCTCGGTCAGGGCGATGATCGCCTTCACGCCCGGGAAGTGGTTGGCGGTGTACATGGCGGCAAGCGCGATGCTCTCGTCGCAGCGCTCGAAGGTGGTGTGCAGGCGGTGGCTGGACTTCTGGCTGGTCGGGTGCTTTTCGGCACCCAGGCAGATGCGGGCCATGGCCTGGACGGCTTCGATCGGGTAGGCACCGGCGGCACTCTCGGCCGACAGCATCACCGCGTCGGTGTTGTCCAGCACGGCGTTTGCCACGTCGGACACTTCGGCACGGGTCGGCATCGGGTTCTGGATCATCGACTCCATCATCTGGGTCGCCACGATCACCGCCTTGTTGTTGCGGCGGGCGTGCTGGATGATCTTCTTCTGGATGGCGATCAGTTCGGCGTCGCCGATTTCCACGCCCAGGTCGCCACGGGCGACCATGACGGCGTCGGAGGCCAGGATCAGCTTGTCGAGAGTTTCGTCGTCGGCCACCGCTTCGGCGCGTTCGATCTTGGCCACCAGCCAGGCGCTGCCGCCGGCTTCGTCACGCAGCTTGCGCGCATATTCCATGTCGCTGGCGTCACGCGGGAAGGACACGGCCAGGTAGTCCAGGTCCATTTCCGCGGCCAGCTTGATGTCGGCCTTGTCTTTCTCGGTCAGAGCCGGTGCGGTCAGGCCGCCACCTTTACGGTTGATGCCTTTGTGGTCCGACAGCGGGCCACCGATGATCACCACGCAGTGCAGGGCATCTGCAGTGGCGGTTTCGACGCGCATCACCACGCGGCCATCGTCGAGCAGCAATTCGTCACCAACACCGCAGTCCTTGACCAAGTCGGGATAGTCGATACCGACGATGTCCTGGTTGCCTTCGGTCAGCGGGTGGGCGGTGGAGAAGGTGAACTTGTCACCGATCTTCAATTCGATGCGCTTGTTGGCGAACTTGGCGATGCGGATCTTCGGACCCTGCAGGTCGCCCAGCAGTGCAACATGGCGGCCGTTCTTGGCGGCGATGTCACGGATCAGGCGCGCGCGGGCCTTGTGCTCGTCCGGAGTGCCGTGGGAGAAGTTCAGGCGTGCCACGTCCAGGCCGGCGAGGATCAGCTGTTCGATCACTTCCGGCGAGTTGCTGGCGGGGCCAAGGGTGGCGACGATTTTGGTACGGCGGATGCTCATGCACAGACTCCTATAGTGAAGCGCAGCGAAAGGCTACTCCTGAATCTCGCTGTAGTCATTGTTCCGTTGCACTACCTGCAACCAAGGCAGGGTGGCATTTGAACGGGCAGGGTATCCTTGCAAAAGGGTGTGAAGATTTGCCGGCAAAGGCCGATACACTGGCATCAAAGGAGACCCCCATGCGAGCCCTGATCGTTTTAGCCCTGGCGGCCAGCGCCGTCGGCTGCACCCGCTGGTCCATGGACCACCACCTGAACAATGCCTACCGCGCCTACGACCGTGGCGATTGCGCACGGGTCATGCTCGAGCTGTCGCAGGTCGACCGCACCAGCCGTGCGCGACCGTTCATCCACCCCGAGGTGTCGCTGCTGCGCGGCCAGTGCCTCGAGCGCCAGGCCTTGTATGTGGATGCCGCGCAGACCTACCAGTACCTGATCCAGCAGTACCCGGGCAATGAATACGCCTATCGCGCCCAGGCACGCCTGCAGACCCTGGAGAAACTCGGCCATCTGCGCGGCGCCGAAGCCGCTGTGGCAAACCCGGTGACCGCCGCACCTTGGCGTTAACACCAAGGTGTGATTTATTTCACGGGATTTGCCGCGCGTGCTGCGCTAATCTGTAACTCAGCTGTTACAACAACCGCCAGTTCCACGTATTCCTGGCATCGGATACGGACTGCACTTGCGATCATGTTCAACAAGCGCCACATCGAACGCCATCAGCTGCCTTGTGTTCTCAAGGTGTTCAACCGCATTACCGGCCAGGCCATCGGCCAGCTGGGCAACGCCTCCGAAGACGGGCTGATGCTGATAAGCCAGCTACCTGTGCTGGTCGGGCCCGACTACGATCTGCAATTACGCCTGCCGCTGCTGGGTGGCGGGCATCAGTTCGTCAACCTTACCGCCAGCTGCCTGTGGTGCCGTGAAGACCAGACGCCCGGGCACTACGATTCGGGTTTCATGCTGCTGCAGGCGCCCCGCGAGTACGACGAATTCGTCCGCTCGTTGCGCGACTATTTCAGTTTCCACCCCGCCAACGCCTCTGTCTGAGCCTGCGGAGCCAACGGGCCGAGCTCGCTGGAATCGCGCTAGAATCGGGTCGACCTCGATACAGGACGACCCCGTGACCTCCAGCATTTTCTGGCACGACTACGAAACCACCGGCATCAACCCGCGCTGCGACCGGCCGCTGCAGGTAGCCGGCGTGCGCACCGACTTCGACCTCAACGAAATCGACGAGCCGATCAGCCTCTATTGCCGTCCCTCCGACGATATCCTCCCGCACCCGGCCGCCTGCCTGGTGACCGGCATCACCCCGCAACTGCTGGCCGAGCAGGGCCTGTGCGAAGCCGAGTTCATGACCCGGGTGCACGCACAACTGGCGCACCCTGGAACCTGTGGCGCCGGCTACAACACCCTGCGCTTCGACGACGAAGTGACCCGCTACAGCCTGTACCGCAACTTTTTCGACCCTTATGCCCGAGAGTGGCAGGGCGGTAACAGCCGCTGGGACCTGATCGACATCGTACGCACGGCCTATGCATTGCGCCCGGACGGTATCGAGTGGCCGCAACAGGACGGGCGCACCAGCCTGCGCCTGGAGCTTCTGAGCAAGGCCAATGGCATCGACCATGGGCATGCCCACGAAGCGCTTTCCGACGTGCGGGCAACCATCGCCCTGGCCCGCCTGATCCGGCAGAAACAGCCCAAGTTGTATGACTGGCTGTTCCAGTTGCGCAGCAAGCATAAAGTGATGGAGCAGATCCGTTTGTTGCAGCCGCTGGTGCATATATCCGGGCGCTTCTCGGCGGCACGCAATTACCTTGGTGTCGTATTGCCATTGGCCTGGCACCCGCATAATCGCAATGCACTGATTGTGTGCGACCTGCATCAGGAAACCCTACCGTTAATACGGGAAAGTGCTGAAGTTCTACGCCAGCGTTTGTATACCCGCCATGAAGAACTGGCCGAAGGCGAATTACCCGTGCCGCTCAAACTGGTGCAGATCAATCGCTGCCCGGTGCTGGCGCCACTTTCGGTATTGCGCCCGGTCGATCAACAACGGTTGGGTCTGGATTTGACGTTGTTACAATTGCGCGGCGAAGAATTGGCCAGGCAACAGGCCCAATGGCAAGACAAACTGCAACACATCTACGGAAAGGAAGAATTCGCCCCGAGTGTAGACCCGGAACAACAATTGTATGACGGTTTTCTGAGGGACCGTGACCGCCGCTTATGCGAGCAAGTACGTGCACTGGAACCGGCGCAGTTGGGCCGTGGGCAGTGGATGTTCGATGACCCGCGCCTGCCTGAACTGTTGTTCCGCTACCGGGCGCGAAACTTCCCGGAGACCCTGACCGGCGAAGAGCGGCAACGCTGGTTCAGCTTCTGCCAGCAGCGCCTGAGCGACCCGCATTGGGGCGCGCCGAACACGCTGGGCGACTTCGAACAGGCGCGGCAGCAGGCCTGGGAGGGCGCCGACGAGGCGGGGCGGCGTGTGCTGGAGGCGTGGCAGGTACATGCTCGGCAATTGCAGGCACAGTTTGCAATTGGCTGAGTGCTGACACAAAACGCGGACAAACAAAAACGCCGGCAATATGCCGGCGTTCTTGTTGCGATAAGCAGCAGGCGTATGCGTACAATCAGTCCAGCAGGGTCGCCCAGCTTTCAACCACATCGCCACCCCACTTGGCTTTCCATTCTTTCAGGGTTTTGTGGTTGCCGCCTTTGGTTTCGATCACTTCATTGTTGTGCGGGTTCTTGTATTGCTTGACCTTGCGCGCACGCTTGGTGGCGGTAGTCTTGACCGCACCACGTGGAGCCTTGCTCAGTTTCGACTCTGGGTCGAGCAGGGCAATCACGTCGCGCAGCGACTTGGAGTACTCGCCCATCAGTGTGCGCAGTTTGCCTTCGAACTCCAGTTCTTTCTTCAGCTTGTCATCCTGCGACAGGTTGGCCAGGCGGGCCTGAAGTTCCTTGATGGCTTCTTCGGTAGCGCGGTACTCGTTGATCAGGGACATGGAGTGTTCCTTAATGCGTGTTCAGAAATGTGTGGGGCAATAATAGACAGGCAATACTCGCAAGTAAACATATTGTTGGGCAATTAACTGTTAACTAACCTGTGACAACCATTCCTCTACGTGAACAAAAATTTACAATTAACCCTGCATTTCGTCATGTCTGTCAGGCAATGGCGGCGGTACATCTCGTCAGAAACACAGACCACGGCCGCTGCAATCAATACTGCGTTTTTCCTGTCGGGCCGCTAGAATGAGCGCCTTTGCGAAGTTCTGGAGTCTCATTCATGCGCACCTATCGTCTGGTGATCGCCTGCCCCGACCGTGTTGGCATCGTGGCGAAAGTCAGTAATTTCCTGGCCTTGTACAATGGCTGGATCAACGAAGCCAGCCACCACTCCGATGAGCAGAGCGGTTGGTTCTTCATGCGCCATGAAATCCGCGCCGAATCGCTGCCATTCGGTATCGAAGCCTTCCGCGAGGCGTTTGCGCCGATCGCCGAAGAGTTCTCCATGACCTGGCGCATTACCGACTCGGCGCAGAAAAAGCGCGTGGTGCTGATGGCCAGCCGCGAGTCGCACTGCCTGGCCGACCTGCTGCACCGCTGGCACACCGATGAGCTGGACTGCGAGATCCCTTGCGTGATCTCCAACCACAACGACCTGCGCAGCATGGTCGAGTGGCACGGTATCCCGTTCTTCCATGTACCGGTCGACCCCAAGGACAAGGCCCCGGCCTTTGCCGAAGTATCGCGCCTGGTGCAGGAGCACGCCGCCGACGTGGTAGTGCTGGCCCGCTACATGCAGATCCTGCCGCCACAACTGTGCCAGGACTATGCTGAGAAGGTGATCAACATCCACCACAGCTTCCTGCCGTCGTTCGTCGGCGCCAAGCCGTATCACCAGGCCGCCCTGCGTGGTGTGAAGCTGATCGGTGCGACCTGCCACTACGTCACCGAAGAGCTGGACGCCGGCCCGATCATCGAGCAGGACGTGGTGCGTGTCAGCCATGCCGACAGCATCGACGACATGGTCCGCTTTGGCCGTGATGTGGAGAAGATGGTGTTGGCCCGTGGCCTGCGTTATCACCTGGAAGACCGGGTGCTGGTGCATGGCAACAAGACTGTAGTTTTTGATTGATGGCCTTGGGGCTGTCTTGCAGCCCATCGCCGGCG
>NZ_JBNRIJ010000058.1:8666-15649 GCF_053557675.1 Pseudomonas sp. XP1
CCCACAGGTACTGCACATGGCTTGAGGTCAATGCGGTCGGTGTGGGAGCTGGCTTGCCGGCGAAAGGGGCGCGAAGCGCCCCCAGCAATCTGAGGTATAAGCCGATGGCCAAGCAGCGCAACCAACCCACCGCCTCACTCCCGCCCACCCTCGGTGAAGGCTGCCTGGCCCGCTACGACCCCGAAGCCCTGGCCGACACCGATGGCACCGATTTCCCCGGCGCCGCCGAACTTTGGCAGCAGCTCAACCCGCCTGACGCCGCCAGCGCTCCATCAGCGGGCGCGCCAGCAGGCACACGAACACCGGCCCACCCGCCAGCAGATAAAAGTAGTAAGTGACCGCCCGCCATATCAGGATCGCCGCAGCCGCAGTCGAACTGCCCACCAGTGGCGTCAGCAGGCTGGCCGAAGTCAGCTCGGCGGCACCGGCACCGCCAGGCAGCAAGCTGAACTGGCCGGCACTTAGCGACAGCATCTGTACCAGAAAGCTGGGGATCCACGCCAGGTCTACCCCCAATCCCCTCAATACCAGATACAACACGCTGTAGCGCAGGCCCCAGTGGGCACAGGTCAGGGTGAAAACCAGGGTCAGCGTACGCTTGGGCAGGCGCCAGGTCTGCGCCAGTGCGTCGATGAAGCGCAGCAGTTTGCGCGCCCAGCGCCGCTTGCGCTGGCGGCTCATGCCCAGGCGGCGCAGCAGCCTGCCGTTCACACGCATCACCGTGCGCCGGTAGCGAAGCAGGCCGATCACCAGGGTCAGTGCCGTGCACAGCAGCAACGCGCTGCCCAGCAACATGCTTTCCTGGCTGCGGCCCAGGCTGTGGAACAGTGCATAGCCGGCAATCGCCAGCATCGCGCAGAAAAAGAACACCAGGTCGTTCAGCTGGTCCATGGCAAACACCGCGCCGCTGCGCGCCGGGCCGATCCGGTCGCGTGCCAGCAGGGCCATCAGGGTCAAGGGGCCGCCGCTGCCGCCTGGGGTGGTACAGATGGCGAACTCGGTGGCCATCACCACACCCAGGCTGCGTAGGCGCCCAAGCCTTGCGCCTTGCTGGCCGAGCAGCAGGCGCAGGCGCATGGCGTTTATGACCCAGCACAGCAGGATCATGCCCAGCAGGGTCAGCATCAGGCTGGGGGCGAAGCGCTGCAGCCTCGGTAGCAGCTCGCTGCCACCGAGCAGGGCCGGCACCAGCACGGCGCCGAGCAGTGCCAGGGCCAGCCAGGCCAGGCGGCTCATGCGCTGGCCTGGCGGTCGAGCCAGGTGGACTTGGTCAGGGGCTCGCGCCCCTGCGCCAGTAGCGTGTGCAGGGTGTTCAGCCAATAGTCGCGGGACGCGCGATGGCGCATATCCACCGGGTGCAGGCCCAGTCGCAGGGTCTGGGCGTCACGCCAGCGCCGGCATTGCCAGTCGCACAGCACCCGTGACAGGCCGCGGCGCCAAGCGCTGCGGGCGCTCCAGACCAGCCCCGGAGCCTTGATCGCGGTGAAGTCCGGTAAACGGTACAAGTGCTGTGGCGTGCTGGTGTAGCGCAGCGGCAGGCGGCGCAATGCCTGGCGGGTGCCTTCGCTCATCAGCCAGGCTGGTGCGACGAAGCCTGCCACCGGCCAGCCCTGCTGCGCGAACAGCGCCAAGCCGTGCTCCAGGCGTTGCAAGGCCTGCTGCTGGTCGAGAGCGTAGAACTCGCCTTCATGGGTATAGATGCGGCGCATGAAGTACTCACCGGGCGTGCGCGGTGGCGGGCCGTTGTCGGCATGGTAGAAGCCGTGCAGGGCGAGCTCGTCACCCTGTGCCAGGCGCCGTTCGAGCAAGCGGCAGAAGGTGGGCGAGCGCTGCAGCGGGTTGCGGTGGTGGAAGTCCGGCACCACCAGCCAGGTCATGGGGATGCCGCCGATGGCGTCGACGGCCTGGACGAAGGGTTGATAGTCGGGCCAGGTCTCGGGCGCGACATCGTGCAGTACCAGCATCAGGCTGCGTGCTGCCGACAAAGGCTCAGCCATGGGCGCGGACCTGTGGCTGGTGGCCAAGCACGGCCTGGTAGTGCTGCAGCAGGCCGGCGACCACGTGGTCCCACGAATACTGCTGCTCGGCATGGCGTCGGGCCTGAGCCCCGAGCTTGCGTACGCCAGCCTCGAATGCCTCTTGCACGGCGGTCGCCATGGCCTGGCTATCGTTGGGGCGGCACAAGCGCCCGCACTGTTCGTTGACGATTTCGCCGAAAGCACCGGCGCGCACCGCCACCACCGGCGTGGCGCTGGCCATCGCTTCGAGAATGACCAGGCCGAAGGTTTCCTGGTCGCCGGCGTGCACCAGCAGGTCGGCGCTGGCCATCAGCCGGGCGACTTCTGGTGCCGGGCAGAAGTGATCGATCACACTGACGTTCTGCGGCACGTTGGCCGGCATGTTCGAGCCCACCAGCAGCAAGTGGTAGGGGTGGCCCAGGTGCCGCATGCACTCGAGCAGTACCGGCAGGTTCTTTTCCCGCGAGCCACGGCCGGCGTAGATCAGCAGGCGACTGGTGTCGGCAATGCCCAGTTCGGCACGCAGCTTCGGGTCGCGCTGGCTGGGGTGGAAGGTGGCCAGGTCGACGCCCAGGCGCTGCACGTGCACATCGCGCACCCCCAGGCGGCGCAACTTGTCGGCCATGACCTGGCTGGGGGCCAGGACCCGGTCGAAATTGCCGTACAGCTTGCTGACATAGGCCTCGACATTGGGGGTGAACCAGTTGCCCATGCGGTTGCTGACCAGCAGCGGCAGGTCGGAATGGTAGAAGCCGATCACCGGCACATCGAGCTTGCGCCGCGCTTCCAGCGCAGCCCAGGCGGTCAGGTAGGGGTCGCCGACTTCGATCAGGTCGGGCTTGAGCCTGCGCAGCACATTGCACCAGGGGGCCAGGCGCACCGGGAAGCGGTAGCCATTGCCGAACGGCAGCGGCGGGGCGGGCACCTGGTAGATGCCATCGGCGTGCTGGGCGCTGGCACCGGGTATCAGCAAGCTGTGGCGGACGCCCTGGATGGCGTCGAGGCGGTGGTGTTTGGCATCAAGATAGGTACGTACGCCGCCACTGGCGGGGGCGTAGAACATGGTGATGTCGGCGATGTGCACGATCAGCATCCCTCCGGGATCGTCTTCGGGTCTGTCATCCGGCGCTAACGGGCCGGCGATGACGCGCCTAAAGGTTGACCTATCAGAAGGATAGTTTGTTCGATCGGGGTTGGGTGGGGCGGGGAAGGCGGGGGAGCGGTACGGGCTTCTTCGCGGGCTTGCGCGCTCCCACAGGGATCACCACGCATTCAAGAGTGACGGAGATCCTGTGGGAGCGGGTTTGCCCGCGAAGCAGGCGACGCGGTTTGCGATCAGATGCGGAAGCTGCCCACCAGGTGCTTCAGGCGGCCGGCCTGCTGCTCCAGGTCAGAGCAGGCGCGCAGGGTAGCCTGCAGGTTTTCCACGCCTTCCTGGTTGAGCATGTTGATCTCGTTGATGTCCATGTTGATCGCCTCGACCACGGCAGTCTGCTCTTCGGTGGCGGTGGCCACCGACTGGTTCATGCCGTCGATCTCGCCGATGCGCACGGTAACGCTGTCCAGCCGCTCACCGGCCTGGTTGGCGATCTGCATGCTGTCCTGGCTGTGGCGCTGGCTCTGGTCCATGGTCTCGACCGATTCGCGCGCGCCGACCTGCAGTTCTTCGATCATGGTCTGCACCTGTTGCGCCGACTCCTGGGTGCGGTGCGCCAGGTTGCGTACTTCATCGGCGACAACCGCAAAACCACGCCCGGCTTCACCGGCGCGGGCCGCTTCGATGGCCGCGTTCAGCGCCAGCAGGTTGGTCTGCTGGGAAATGCTGGTGATCACCTCGAGGATCTGGCCGATGTTGACGGTCTTGCTGTTCAGCGTCTCGATGTGCGCGCTGGAAGTGACGATCAGGTCGGACAGGCGGTTCATTGCCGCAATGTTGCGTTCCACCACCTGCTGCCCTTCTTCGGCCAGCAACCGCGCCGAACTGGCATGCTGCGAAGCCTGGGCGGCGTTGCCGGCAATTTCCTGGGCGGCAGCGCCCAGTTCGTTGATGGCGGCGGCCACGCTGTTGGTGCGGTTGGACTGTTCGTCGGAGTTGGTCATTGACGAGTTCGAGGCACTGATGACCCGCAGGGCTACTTCGTTGACCTGCTCGGTGGCCGAGGACACTTCGCGGATCGAGCTGTGGATACGCTCGACGAAACGGTTGAAGGCGCTGCCCAGGATGCCGAATTCGTCGTGGTTGTGGATAAGCAGGCGCTTGGTCAGGTCGCCCTCACCTTCGGCGATGTCTTCCATGGCGCGGGTCATGGTGTGCAGCGGCTGCATCAGCACACGGATCAGCAGGCCGAGCAGGCCGATGATGATCACCACCGCCACCAGCGTGGCGATCACCGCCGAGGTGCGGAAGGTGCTGAGCATCGAGAAGGCCTTGTCCTTGTCCACCGACAGGCCGATGTACCAGTTGGCCGACGGCAGGCCGGTGATCGGGGTGAAGGTCAGCAGGCGGGCCTGGCCTTCGCTCTGCACTTCGGTCAGCTCACCTGTCAGTTTCGGCGTGTGCTGCGGGAACAGGTCCGACAGTGACTTCATCACCAGGTCTTTGTCCGGGTGCACCAGGATCTTGCCTTGGTCGTTGACCAGGAAGGCATAGCCCATGCCGCCGAAGTTCAGCGAGTTGATGATCTGCACCAGGCCGTCCAGGGCCAGGTCGCCACCGACCACGCCGACACCGGCGGAAACCTTGCTGAGGATGCCGATGACCATCTTGTTGGTGGTCATGTCGATGTACGGCTCGGTCAGGGTTGCGCCAGCGGCGTTCATGCCGTCCTTGTACCAGGGACGGGTGCGTGGGTCGTAGCCGTCGGGCATTTTCGAGTCAGGGCGCACGCTGAAGCCACCGTCGACCTTGCCCAGGTAGACGGTGAGGAAGCTGGAAATCAGTGCATTCTGGCCCATCAGGGTTTCGGCGTTGGTCGGGTCCTGGGCTATGTTCTGTGCCAGGTTTTCCACCAGCTTGATACGGCCTTCGAACAGGTTGCGGATATTGGTCGAAGTGGAAGCGCCCATTTCAGCCAGATAGTTTTCGAGGTCCTCGCGGATCGCATTACGCTGGAGGTAATCGTTGTAGAGCGTGAAAAGGCTGAAGGCGAGTATCACGATCAGTGACGCTGCCAAAAGAATCTTGTGGCTGAAACGAAGGCTTTTGTTCATGGCGTAATCGGTTCCGCTAAGGTTTCATATCAGGCGTTTGCATGCGTGGAGTCGCAAAGCAGTGCAACATCCCGAAAAAGTCCCTTTTCGGTTGTTCCTCTCTATTAAGGCGAATATCACCCACAGGTATCGGCCGAATTACGCTAAAGCTTGAGCAGAGGATTAAAGAGATGTCGGAATTTTCGACCATCGTTGTAGGTGCTGGTCCGGATGGCCAGCCGGTTGGGCAAGCCATGAGGTTGGCCAACCGCCATGGCCTGGTAGCGGGTGCAACGGGTACTGGCAAAACCGTCACCCTGCAGCATCTGGCGGAAGCGTTCAGTGATGCGGGGGTCGCGGTGTTCGCCGCCGATGTCAAAGGCGACCTTTGCGGCCTGGGCGCTGCTGGTGCGCCGCAGGGCAAGGTGGCCGAGCGCATCGCCGGCATGCCCTGGCTGGGGCACACGCCCAGGGCTTACCCGGTGAGCCTGTGGGACATTGCCGGGCAGTCCGGTCACCCGCTGCGCACCACCCTCAGTGAAATGGGGCCGCTGCTGCTGGGCAACCTGCTGGAACTGACCGACAGCCAACAGGCGGCGCTGTACGCGGCATTCAAGGTGGCCGACCGTGAAGGCCTGCTGCTGCTCGACCTCAAGGACCTCAAGGCGTTGCTCGCGCACCTGAAGGACAACCCGCAATTGCTGGGGGAAGACAGCGCGCTGATGACCACGGCCTCCACCCAGGCGCTGTTACGGCGGTTGGCGACCCTGGAACAGCAGGGCGCCGAGGCGTTGTTCGGTGAACCGGGGTTGCAGCTCGAGGACCTCCTGCGGCCAGACCCGGATGGCCGTGGGCGTATCCACCTGCTGGACGCCAGCCGCTTGGTTCACGATGCACCGAAGGTGTACGCGACCTTCCTGTTGTGGCTGCTGGCCGAGTTGTTCGAGCAGCTGCCCGAGCGCGGTGATGCCGACAAGCCGGTGCTGGCGTTGTTCTTCGATGAAGCACACTTGTTGTTCAACGATACGCCCAAGGC
This sequence comes from Pseudomonas sp. XP1, assembly GCF_053557675.1. Taxonomy (NCBI): domain Bacteria; kingdom Pseudomonadati; phylum Pseudomonadota; class Gammaproteobacteria; order Pseudomonadales; family Pseudomonadaceae; genus Pseudomonas; species Pseudomonas sp. XP1. The sequence continues at coordinate 14,910 of NZ_JBNRIJ010000058.1, forward strand.
ACTGCAGGATCGCCTGGAGCAGGTGGTGCGGCTGATTCGTTCCAAGGGTGTGGGGGTGTACTTCGTTACCCAGTCGCCGGGGGACTTGCCAGATGCGGTGCTGGCCCAGTTGGGCTTGCGCATCCAGCATGGCTTGCGGGCGTTTACCGCCAAGGAGCAGAAGTCGCTGCGGGCGGTGGCTGATGGCTTCCGCCCCAACCCGGCGTTCGACACCCTGGCGGTGCTGACTGAACTGGGCATTGGCGAGGCACTGGTAGGGACGCTGGAAGAGAAGGGCACGCCGGCGATGGTGCAGCGGGTACTGATTGCACCGCCGCAGTCGCGTATCGGGCCGTTGAGTGCGGCTGAGCGCAGTGCGCTGATTGCCAGTTCGCCGCTGGCGGGGCGTTACGACAAGCCGGTGGACCGAGAGTCGGCGTACGAGATGCTGACCCAGCGCAAGGGCGAGCCGGTGGAGCCAGCGCCGCAACCCAAGGCGGATGACGAGAGCTTTGCCGACAAGGCTGGTGAGTTCTTGCAGAGTGCAGCAGGGCAGGCAATCAAGTCGGCGGTGCGCCAGGCGGCCAACCAGTTGGGGCGGCAGTTGGTGCGAGGGTTGATGGGGTCGTTGCTGGGGGGCAAGAAAAGGTAGTTTGCCTGTACCGGCCCTATCGCCGGCAAGCCAGCTCCCACAGGTACTGCACAGGCCTTGCGGGCGGTGCAATACCTGTGGGCTCACATCCTCCAGCCGCCGCGCGATC
>NZ_JBNRIJ010000059.1:0-1182 GCF_053557675.1 Pseudomonas sp. XP1
GCCCGCTCCCACAGGTACACCACAGTTTCTGAGTACTGTGGTGTACCTGTGGGAGCGGGCAAGCCCGCGAAGAGGCCAGTGAAATTCTTGAAGCTATGAAAACAGAAAAGGAATTGCCCCCATGCGTGCCCTCGCCGCCCTCAGCCGCTTCGTCGGCAATACCTTCGCCCTGTGGGTGCTGGTGTTCGCCGTACTGGCCTTCCTGCAACCGCAATGGTTCATCGCCTTGAAGGTGGCCATCGTGCCGCTGCTGGGCCTGGTGATGTTCGGCATGGGCCTCACCCTCAAGCTCGATGACTTCGCCGCCCTCGCCCGCCAGCCCTGGCGAGTGATGCTGGGGGTGGTCGCGCACTTCGTGATCATGCCGGGCATGGCCTGGCTGTTGTGCCAGCTGTTCCACCTGCCGCCGGAAATTGCCGTGGGCGTGATTCTGGTTGGCTGCTGCCCGAGCGGGACAGCGTCGAATGTGATGGTCTGGCTGTCCCGCGGCGACCTGGCGCTGGCGGTGGCAATTGCCGCGGTGACCACCCTGCTCGCGCCGCTGCTGACCCCTGCGCTGATCTGGTTCCTGGCCTCGGCCTGGCTACCGGTGTCCTTCATGGACATGTTCTGGTCGATCCTGCAACTGGTGATGCTGCCGATCGTGCTCGGCGTACTGGCCCAGCGGCTGCTTGGCGCGCGGGTGCAGGCGGCGGTGCAGGTGCTGCCGCTGGTGTCGGTGGTGAGTATCGTGATGATCGTGTGCGCGGTGGTGGCGGCCAGCCAGGCGAAAATCGCCGAGTCGGGGCTGCTGATAATGGCGGTGGTGATATTGCACAACAGCTTCGGCTACTTGCTGGGGTACCTGACCGGCAAGCTGTGCAAGCTGCCATTGGCACAGCGCAAATCGCTGGCGCTGGAGGTGGGCATGCAGAATTCCGGGCTGGGCGCGGCACTGGCGGCGGCGCATTTTTCGCCGCTGGCTGCGGTACCGAGTGCGTTGTTCAGCGTTTGGCACAATATTTCCGGGGCGCTGCTGTCGACCTGGTTCCGGCGCATGGGGGAACCTGTGGCAGAAGCTGAAGGTGGGGAGCCGGCCAGGCATTGATGTTGCCTGCACTGGCACTTTCGCGGGCACGCCCGCTCCCACAGAGATCTACACAATCTTCAGACCTGTGCAGTACCTGTGGGAGCGGGCGCGCC
>NZ_JBNRIJ010000059.1:1261-15555 GCF_053557675.1 Pseudomonas sp. XP1
GACCTCACGACGCACCGCGTGACCATTCCGGGGACGGCCCCATCATTCACAACGATGGAGATACACAATGTCCTGGGTCATCCTGTTCTTCGCCGGCCTGTTCGAGGTCGGCTGGGCCGTCGGCCTGAAATACACCGATGGCTTCAGCAAGCCACTGCCCACCGTCCTCACCGTCGCCGCCATGGCCATCAGCCTGGGCCTGCTGGGCCTGGCCATGAAAGAGTTGCCGCTGGGTACCGCCTATGCCATCTGGACCGGTGTTGGCGCTGTCGGCACGGTGATCGCCGGCATCATCCTGTTCGGCGAGTCCATGGCCCTGGTACGCCTGGTCAGCGTGGCGCTGATCGTTACCGGCCTGGTCGGCCTGAAAGTCAGCGCCAGCTAACCTCCCCTTAGCGCAGGTTGCCGCGCAGGCGGCTGACCTGCTCACGCAAGGCTTCTGGCTGCGCCGCCTCCACCGGGATGGCGGCGCCTGCCACGATGGTCACCCGCGACCACAGGCGTTTGAAAAAGCCCTTGGCCGGGTCACGACTGAAGAAGCTGCCCCACAAACCCTGTAAGGCCAACGGAATGACCGGCACCGGGGTTTCTTCGAGGATGCGGTTGACGCCGCCCTTGAACACATCGATCTCGCCATCCCCGGTCAGCTTGCCTTCAGGGAAGATGCATACCAGCTCGCCATCGGCCAGGTACTCGGCAATACGCGCGAAAGCACGTTCGTAGATGGCCAGGTCTTCGTTGCGCCCGGCAATCGGGATGGCGCCTGCGGTGCGGAACACGAAGTTGAGTACCGGCAGGTTGTAGATCTTGTAGTACATGACGAAGCGGATCGGCCGGCGGATCGCCCCGCCCAGCAGCAGCGCATCGACAAACGACACGTGGTTGCACACCAGCAGCGCCGCGCCTTCGTCGGGGATGCGTTCGAGGTCGCGGTGCTGAACCCGGTACATCGAATGGCTGAGCAGCCAGATCAGGAAGCGCATGGTGAACTCGGGCACAATCCTGAAGATATAGGCGTTGACCGCGATGTTGAGCAGCGACACCACCAGGAACAGTTGCGGGATGGTCAGCTCGGCCAGGCCCAGCAGGATGATGGTGAGCACTGCCGACACCACCATGAACAGGGCGTTGAGGATGTTGTTGGCAGCGATCACCCGGGCGCGCTGGTCTTCGGCGGTGCGGGCCTGGATGAGTGCGTACAGCGGAACGATGTAGAAGCCGCCGAACACTCCAAGGCCGACGATCGACAGAAGGATCCACCAGGCCTGGCCCATGCCCAACAGCGCCAGCCAGTCATGCGGTGCCGCCGCAGCCGGCACATCGCCGGAGTGCCACCACCAAAGCAGGCCGAACAGGCTCAGCCCGAACGAGCCGAACGGCACCAGGCCGATTTCCACCTTGCGCCCACTCAGGCGCTCGCACAGCAGCGAACCCAGGGCGATCCCCACAGAGAACAGGGTCAGCACCAGGGTCACCACGGTGCCATCACCGTGCAGCCAGTCCTTGGCATAGGCAGGGATCTGCGTGAGGTAGATGGCACCGACGAACCAGAACCACGAGTTGCCGACGATCGAGCGCGACACCGCCGGCGGCTGCCCAAGGCCCATGCGCAGGATCGCCCACGACTGCCTGAAGATGTTCCAGTCCAGCGACATTTGCGGCGAAGCGGCAGCGGCCCGCGGGATCCAGCGGCTGGCCAGGTAGCCGAGCACGGCGGTGCCGACCACGCCACCGGCCACCACGGTGGCATAGCTGTCGGCCGACATCATCACCCCGGCACCGATGGTGCCGGCAAGGATGGCCAGGAAGGTACCGGTTTCCACCAGCCCGTTGCCGCCGACCAGTTCTTCCTCGCGCAGTGCCTGCGGCAGGATCGAGTACTTCACCGGGCCGAACAGCGCCGAGTGGGTCCCCATGCCGAACAGCGCCACCAGCATCAGCGCCAGGTGGTTGGTGATGAAGCCGAGCGCGCCTACTGCCATGATCGCGATCTCGGCCAGCTTGATGGCCCGGATCAGCGCATCCTTGGCGAACTTCTCGCCAAACTGCCCGCCGAGCGCAGAGAACAGGAAGAACGGCAGGATGAACAGCAGGGCGCACAGGTTGACCCAGATCGAACGGTCACCCTCGCCCAGGCTGAGCTTGAACAGGATCGCCAGGATCAGCGACTGCTTGAACAGGTTGTCGTTGAAGGCACCCAGCGACTGGGTGATGAAAAACGGCAGGAAACGCCGCTTGCCGAGCAAGGTGAATTGCGAGGAGTGACTCATCGTCCTTGGTCCTGAGGGCTTTTCAATTGGAGGCGCGCCGGGCGCGACAAGCCACAAATCTGCATGGGAAATGCGCTGGCTGGCAAGCGCTCAAGGAGTTTGCAGGACTGTACCGGCTCTTTCGCGGGCACGCCCGCTCCCACAGGGATAGCACACCGCCGCACCTGTGGGAGCGGGCGTGCCCGCGAAAGGCCTGCGCAGCAAGCCTCTGTTGGCATATGCTGGCGCCCGGCAAAACAGAACAACAAGGATGTGGTCATGCTCGCCGCCATAAAACGCTACCCGCACACCGTACGCCTGCTGCTCACCACCACCTTCACCCTTACCGTCGCCCGCGCCCTTACCCTGCCCTACCTGGTGGTGTACCTGGCCGACAACTTCCAGCTGCCAATCAGCCAGATCGGCCTGCTGATCGGTGGTGCGCTGATCATCGCCTCGCTGCTGAGCCTGTATGGCGGCCACCTGGTGGATACCTTGCGCAACCACACGCTGGTCAGCGCCAGCACCCTGCTGTTTGCCGCGGCCTTCATCGGCGCGGTCGTCAGCAATTCGGCGCTGCTGTTCTTTCTCTGCCTGGTACTGATCAACCTGGCCCTGGCAGTGGTCGACATCGCCGCCAAGGCGGGCTTCTGCGCCTTGCTGCCGGTGGAGGAACGGGCCGAGGTGTTCGCCATCAAGTACACCCTCAGCAACGTCGGCTACGCCGCCGGCCCGCTGCTGGGCGTGGCCATGCTGGAGCTGAACGACCATATGCCGTTCATCGCCTCCGCCCTGCTCGGCCTGGCTATGTGCCTGGCCTACTGGCGCCTGGGTGACCGCAGCCTGCAAGCCAATGCGCCGGACAAGCCCGGGGCCGGCTTTGGCCAGGTGGCGCTGGGGCTGGCCCGTGACCGGCGGCTGGTATGCTTCACCCTGGGCGGGGTGCTGAGCGCGGTGGTATTCGGCCAGTTCACCGCCTACCTGTCGCAGTACCTGGTGGTGACCAGCAGCCCGGCCGAGGCGGCGCGCCTGATCGGTTACCTGGTGACCACCAACGCAGTGACGGTGATTGCCCTGCAGTACCTGATCGGTCGCCGCATCAGCCGCCAGCGCCTGATCCCCTGGCTGCTGGCCGGCATGGGCCTGTTCATCGCCGGGCTGCTGGGCTTTGCCCTGGCCGGTTCGGCGCTGGCGTGGTGCCTGGCGATGCTGGTGTTCACCCTGGGCGAGATCATCGTGATCCCGGCCGAGTACATGTTCATCGACCTGATCGCGCCGGAGCACTTGCGTGGGGTGTATTACGGTGCGCAGAACCTGTCCAACCTCGGCGCGGCGCTGGGGCCGGTGATGGTGGGGTTTGCCCTGGTGCATCTGTGGCCAGGGGCGATCTTCTACCTGCTGGTGTTGTCGGTGATACTGGCGGGGGTGTTTTATTGGCTGGGTACCCGCAAAGGATGATGTCTGCTCTGCTGGCCTCTTCGCGGGTTCACCCGCGAAAGGGCCGGCACAGGTTAAAGAGAACCCTGCGACCACCTGCCACTGCGACCATCGTCTGCGCTGACGAAGCGGCACCTGCGTGCCAGACTGATTGATCGGGACCGCGTTATCTTTTTGCTTCGGAGTATTCATGTCGTTGTCCAGCGGGCTGATCGCCGTGGTCGCCCTGGCCTATATGGCCATCATGTTCGCCATCGCCTTCTACGGCGACCGCCGCAGCACGCCGTTGCCGCCGAAGCTGCGTGCCTGGGTGTACAGCCTGTCGCTGGCCGTGTACTGCACCAGCTGGACCTTCTTCGGCGCGGTCGGCCAGGCCGCCGAACAGCTCTGGGCATTCCTGCCGATCTACCTTGGCCCGGTGCTGCTGCTGATCTTCGCGCCCTGGGTGCTGCAGAAGATGGTGCTGATCAGCAAGCAGCAGAACATCACCTCGATCGCCGACTTCATCGCCGCGCGCTACGGCAAGTCACAGTCCCTGGCAGTGGTCGTGGCGCTGATCTGCCTGATCGGTGTGCTGCCGTACATCGCTTTGCAGCTCAAGGGGATCGTGCTGGGCGTTAACCTGCTGATCGGCGCCAATGCCGACGCTACCGGCACCCGCGTGCAGGACACCGCGCTGGTGGTGTCGCTGGTACTGGCACTGTTCGCCATCGTCTTCGGTACCCGTAGCCTGGACGTGACCGAACACCACCGTGGCATGGTCCTGGCGATTGCCTTCGAATCGCTGATCAAGCTGCTGGCCTTCCTCGCCGTAGGCATCTTCATCGTCTTCAACCTGTATGACGGCTTCGACGACCTGTTCAGCCAGGCCCGCCAGTCGATCCACCTGCAGGACTATTGGCAGGAAACCATCAACTGGCCGTCGATGGTGGTGCAGACCGCCGTGGCGATGATGGCGATCATCTGCCTGCCACGGCAATTCCACGTCACCGTGGTGGAAAACATCGAACCCCAGGACATGCGCCTGGCACGCTGGGTATTCCCGATGTACCTGGCGCTCGCCGCGCTGTTCGTGGTGCCGATCGCGCTGGCCGGGCAGATGCTGCTGCCGGGCACGGTAATCTCCGATTCGTTCGTCATCAGCCTGCCGCTGGCCGAGGCACACCCGAGCCTGGCCCTGCTGGCATTCATCGGTGGAGCCTCGGCGGCCACCGGCATGGTCATCGTCGAGGCCGTGGCGCTGTCGACCATGGTTTCCAACGACATGCTGCTGCCCTGGCTGCTGCGCCGTACCAACGCCGAGCGGCCGTTCGAGGCGTTCCGCCACTGGATGCTCTCGGTACGCCGGGTGACCATCGTGGTGATCCTGCTGCTGGCGTATGTCAGCTATCGTCTGCTGGGCTCCACCGCCAGCCTGGCGACCATCGGCCAGATCGCCTTTGCCGCCGTGACCCAGCTGACCCCGGCCATGCTCGGTGCACTGTACTGGAAACAGGCCAACCGCCGCGGTGTGTTCGCCGGCCTGGCCGCAGGTATTTTCCTGTGGTTCTACACCTTGGTGCTGCCGATTGCCGCGCACAGCGTGGGCTGGTCGCTGCAGCTGTTCCCAGGGTTGGCGTGGCTGCACGGCAACCCGCTGAACCTGCCGATCAGCCCGCTTACCCAGGGCGTGGTGCTGTCGCTGGCGGGCAACTTCACCCTGTTCGCCTGGGTTTCGGTGCTGTCGCGCACGCGGGTGTCCGAGCATTGGCAGGCAGGCCGCTTCATCGGCCAGCAGACCAGCGCCAGGCCCAGCAGCAAGCCGCTGCTGGCGGTGCAGATCGACGACCTGCTGACCCTGGCCTCGCGCTTTGTCGGCGAAGAACGCGCCCGGCAGAGCTTCATCCGCTTCGCCTACCGCCAGGGCAAGGGCTTCAACCCCAACCAGAACGCCGATGGCGACTGGATCGAACACACCGAACGCCTGCTGGCCGGCGTGCTCGGCACCTCGTCGACCCGCGCCGTGGTCAAGGCCGCCATCGAAGGCCGCGACATGCAGCTGGAAGACGTGGTGCGTATTGCCGACGAAGCCAGCGAGGTGCTGCAGTTCAACCGCGCCCTGCTGCAAGGGGCCATCGAGAACATCAACCAGGGCATCAGCGTGGTCGACCAGAACCTGCACCTGGTGGCCTGGAACCGCCGTTACCTGGAACTGTTCAACTACCCCGACGGGCTGATCAGCGTGGGCCGGCCGATCGCCGACATCATCCGCTACAACGCCGAGCGTGGCCTGTGCGGCCCGGGCGAGGCGCAGGTGCATGTGGCGCGGCGCCTGCACTGGATGCGCCAGGGCCGTGCGCACTCTTCCGAGCGCTTGTTCCCCAATGGCCGGGTGATCGAACTGATCGGCAACCCGATGCCGGGCGGCGGTTTCGTCATGAGCTTCACCGACATCACCCCGTTCCGCGAGGCCGAGCAGGCCCTGCGCGATGCCAACGAAAGCTTGGAACAACGGGTGGCGGAACGCACTCAAGAGCTGTCGCAGCTAAACCAGGCGTTGTCCGAAGCCAAGAGCCGTGCCGAAGCGGTGAGCCAGTCCAAGACCCGTTTCCTGGCTGCGGTAAGCCATGACCTGATGCAGCCGCTGAACGCCGCCCGGCTGTTCTCCGCTGCCTTGTCGCAGCAGGCCGAGGGCATGAATGAAGAGGCCCGGCAACTGGTGCAGCACATGGACAGCTCGCTGCGCTCGGCTGAAGAGCTGATCAGCGACCTGCTGGATATCTCGCGCCTGGAAAACGGCAAGATCACCCCGGATACCAAGCCATTTGCCCTCAACGAACTGTTCGACACCCTGGGCGCCGAATTCAAGGTGCTGGCCGCCGAGAAGGGCCTTGAGTTCCGCCTGCGCGGCAGCCGCCTGCGGGTGGACAGCGACATGAAACTGCTGCGCCGGGTGCTGCAGAACTTCCTGACCAACGCCCTGCGCTATGGCAAGAGCCCGATCCTGCTGGGCGCACGGCGCCAGGGTGAACAGTTGTGGCTTGAGGTGTGGGACCGTGGCCCGGGCATCGCCGACGACAAGCTGCAGGTGATCTTCCAGGAGTTCAAGCGCCTGGACAGCCACCAGACCCGCGCCGAGAAGGGTCTGGGCCTGGGCCTGGCGATCGCCGACGGCCTGTGCCGTGTACTGGGGCACAAGCTGGAGGTGCGCTCATGGCCGGGCAAGGGCACGGTGTTCCGCGTCAGCGTACCGATTGCCCGGCAGGCCGCCACGGCGCCCACCGCCCCGGTGGAACAGGTCGGCCAGCCACTTGCCGGGCTGCAGGTGCTATGCGTGGACAACGAAGACAGCATCCTGATCGGCATGAACAGCCTGCTCAGCCGCTGGGGTTGCCAGGTGTGGACCGCGCGCAACCGTGCCGAATGCGAAGCCCTGCTGACCAAGGGCATGCGCCCGCACCTTGCACTGGTGGACTACCACCTGGACGACGGCGAGACCGGTACAGGGCTGATGGGCTGGCTACGCGCGCGCCTGGGTGAGCCGGTGCCGGGCGTGGTAATCAGTGCCGACGGCAGCAAGGAAACCATCGCCATGGTGCATGCCTCTGGCCTGGACTACCTGGCCAAGCCGGTCAAGCCGGCGGCCCTGCGCGCCATGCTCAATCGCCATCTGAGCCTGGTTCAGTAAGCGCTTCGTCCGGCAACGCCTCGTCGGAAAGCGCCCGCTCCAGCAGGTCGGCCGGCAGGCTCTTGCTGGCGCGGGCGCCCAGCAGCTTCAGCTGTTCGCTGCGGCTGACCAGGTTGCCGCGCCCTTCACACAGCTTGTTGCGCGCGGCGGCATAGGCCTTGTCCACCTGCTGCAGGCGGCTGCCCAACTCGTCCAGATCCTGGATGAACAGCACGAACTTGTCGTACAGCCAGCCGGCGCGCTCGGCGATCTCGCGGGCGTTCTGGCCCTGACGTTCCTGCTTCCACAGGCTGTCGATCACCCGCAAGGTGGCTAGCAAGGTGGTCGGGCTGACGATCACTATCTGCCGGTCGAAGGCTTCCTGGAACAGGTTCGGCTCCGCCTGCAGGGCTGCCGAGAAGGCGGCCTCGATCGGCACGAACAGCAGCACGAAATCCAGGCTGTGCAGGCCCTCGAGGCGGTTGTAGTCCTTGCTCGACAGGCCTTTGACGTGGCTGCGCAGTGACTGCACATGCTGCTTGAGCGCGGCCTCGTCGTTGCCGGCGACGAACTGCTGGTAGGCGGTGAGGCTGACCTTGGCATCCACCACTACCTGCTTGTCGCCGGGCAGCATGATCAGCACATCAGGCTGGAAGCGCTCGCCATCGGCGCTCTTGAGGCTGACCTGGGTCTGGTATTCGCGGCCCTTTTCCAGGCCGGCATGCTCCAGTACCCGCTCCAGGATCAGCTCCCCCCAGTTGCCCTGGGTTTTCTGGCCCTTCAGCGCCTGGGTCAGGTTGGTAGCTTCGTCGGACAGGCGCAGGTTGAGTTGCTGCAGGCGCTCCAGCTCCTTGCCCAGCGAGAAGCGCTCGCGGGCTTCCTGCTGGTAGCTTTCCTCCACACGTTTTTCGAAGGCCTGGATGCGCTCCTTGAGCGGGTCGAGCAACTGGCCGAGGTGCTGCTGGCTGGTCTGGGCGAAGCGCTGCTCGCGCTCGTCGAAAATCTTGGTAGCCATGTCGGCGAATTGAGCGCGCAGTGTGTCGCGGGCTTCCTGCAGGTCTTCCAGACGCTGTTGGTGGCTTTCCTGCTGCTCGCGCAGTTCGGCGTCCAGGCGTGCGGTCTGGGCCTCCAGGCGGCGCAGTTCGGCTTCGCGGTTGGCACGCTCGAGGTTCCAGGCGTGGGCGGCGTCACGGGCGTTGTCGCGGTCGATCTGCAGCAGTTCCAGCTCACGGCCCAGGGCGGCCAGCTGGGTCTGCTTGACGGTGTTGGCTTCGCTGAGGTCGCTGACCTCGTCGCGGCTCGCGTCCAGTTGCGCCTGCAGGCCGGCCAGGGCCAGTTGGGCAGCATTGAGGCGCTCTTCGAGCAAGGCCTGCTCGCCTTGCCGCGCGCCCTGGCGGCGCTGCACCTGCATGACCCAACCCAGGCAAGGTACTGCACCTGCCACCAAGCCCAGCAGAATGCTGGCCAGATCCACTGTCATGCTTACCCCGAATGATCCTCGATGAATGCATCGCAGCTTATCAGCCTGAGCGGTGTGTTGCCTGCTCCGGCCTTTTCGCGGGTAAACCCGCGAAGAAGCCACTGCTGGCAATACACCTCAGGCATGGAACCACTGTCTCAAAAGCCGCCGCGCTTCCTGCGACCCCTGTCCCGCCGCCAGCTCCAGCCAGTACCGAGCCTGCTCCGGCTCGCTGTGCTGGCACAGCCGCGCAAACTCCAGCTGCGCACGCCGGTCACCAGCACGGGCGGCCTGGCGCAGCAGTTCATGGCCAATACGCCGGTCACGGGCATTGCCGCAATCGCGGCACAACATCTGCCCCAGGCGGCTTTGCGCCACGACCACGCCCTGACGCGCCGGCTGTTTCAACAGGCGCCCGGCAAGGTGCTTGACCTGCGGCTTGTCACCCAGGCGCGGGTTATCGAGCAGCCACAAAGCCACTTTGAGGGAGAACCGTTTGGGGGGAGGCGCAGGCATTGATGCAGCGGGGCTGGCGAGGGGTTTACCGCGAAACTTCATGAGCAACAGGTTTGGCAACTCGAAAGGCGCGCCACTCTACCCTTTTTCTTGCGCCTTGGCCTTTCTATTTCCGGAGGATTGAAAAAATTTTCAATGATCTTTTCTTGACGTTTTCAAGAGGATGACCAACAGATCTTTCGGAGCACGTCGATTGTCGGACAGTACAATGTAGTGCTGGCACGCCCGTCCTAGAGCAAGCGCCGGGGACAATCCACAGTTCCTGTGGATAACTCGGTGGACAACCCCCTCCCATCCCCCGCAAACCCCTATGAACTGGGGCTTTCGCTCAAACTGACGATTTTTTCACCAGCTAAAAATAGTGTTTTTTTTCATTGACTTAACCGCCCAGTCAAGGCATTGGCGAGGCTGCCGCAGCGTGCTGCGAGGCAGTTGCAAGCAATGCTCCGAATGTGAACAAGTGCACCATAAACCTTCATTTGAGTGCACGAAATCGGTACATCAGTCTGGATGCGGGCCTTTTGCTCCCTCTTCCCAGCAGGGCAAATACGCGCCATACTGCCCGGCTCAGCTGAACAAACATGAAATGCTTGCCAAGCACCGGTATTTCCGCTAAGGTGCGTCTCGTTAGTACCAAGCTGAAAGTCAATTCTGGCCTGAAGCGTCCTTGCAGAACCGCTCCTCCCAAGGGTGGCGCTGCTGAAACCAGGACCGGCCCATTCGATGATTCACTCGCAAGCCACGCGCTGCTCAAGCACGAATCACGTGACAGATTGATCAGGATCCCATACCGACGGCCTAGAACCTTGGCCCCGGCGTGCTGCCTGCCTTCCGAAGTACCTACCAGTCAGCCCATGCGCCCACCTTTGAATGCGCTCCCTCTGGCTGCCCTGTTCCAGTCAGGTTCGTTCGTCCCTTAATAAAGGCGTCACTGGAACGTTTCTATCATGCACGGATCATAACCCCCGTGTTTAAAGCAGGAACATCCAACAATATGCAAACTCATCATCAGATTCAGGCTGCCATTGGCACCCTCTCCCAGGCCTTCTCGCCGTTGAAGTGCCTCATCGTTGCCCCACGCAAGGGCAGCTTCAGCTTCACCCTGGTAGACGAACACGGCGTCGCTTGCCACACCGAGCGCCTGTACCCTGAACAGTACAGCCGCAGTGAACCGCTGCAGGCGGTCATCGCCCGAACCCGCCAGTCGCTCACCGCGTGAGCGGCGAATACTGCGGTATTCAAGCGCTGAATCATCCCATCGCAAGCCTGCCTGAACGTTCGTGGCGTAATTGCCTTAAGGCATATAGCCCGGTACGTCAGGCAGCAATCGATTTAAAAACAGCCCTTTACACCACGATTATCACACTACACTTCAACTCGAGCGGTGCTTGCCGCTTCCGGCGGGCCTGATCACTTACCAGCTGCCAAGCTCCAGCGCCCGTCCGGCCCTTAACTGCTCGAGGGCATCATGGGTATCGCGGCGAATGAATTGTGTCAGTATGTGATCCGACCTACCCTGGTCTACCTGAACCGCCACTGCGCCAGCGCCGAAGCCTTGTTGCTGGGCATCGCCGCCAGCCAGTCGGCCCTGGGGGCGGCCTTGCACGACCGTCGTGGGCATGGCCTGTACCGTATCGGCGAACACCGTCACCAGGCGATCTGGGACGACTACCTTGCCCGTGACCCCGACTTGGCAAGCCTGGTCCGCGGCTTGGCCAGCCAGCATGCCTTCCTGGGCGGCCCGCACCTGGAACTCACCGTAAACCTGCGCTATTCCACCGCAATTGCCTGGATGCTCGTTGAAGAGCAGGCCACGCCGCTGCCTGCCGCCGATGACCTTCTCGCACTGGCGCGGATCTGGCGGCAGATTTTCAACCCCCAAGGTCGCCTGCGCGACTTCACCCACGCCTGGCATACCTGCATAGATCAGAGATTGCCGCAGGCATCTTAGGACGCGTCCTACAACGCACCCGGAAAAAAGGGAATTTTGGTCTGATTGTCCTACAAAACCGCTCTATCTCCTGCGATCGAGGCTATAGCGCGGCGCGTGATTTGTTGGTAGCTTTTCGACCCGGAGATCCCAAGGAGTTTTCTAATAATGAAAAAAGTAATGCTCAAAACCTCCCTCGGCATTGCCGTCGCTCTTGCTTCCAGCCAACTGCTTGCCGCAGGTTTCGCGCTGAACGAGCAAAGCATCAGTGGTATGGGAACCGGTTTTGCGGGACGTTCGTCTTCTGCCGAAGATGCCAGCACTGTGTATGGCAACCCTGCAGGCATGTCGCGCCTGAAGCGCGAACAGGTCACCGTGGGTGGTGCGGCCGTGATTGCCAAAACTGATATTTCGGGTCCTGGTAGCAATTTCGGGGGGGAAACCGATGGCGACATGGTCCCGGTCGTGGGCGTGCCCATGGGTTACTACGTCAAACCGATCGATGATCATTGGAGCGTCGGTTTCGGTGTTTACGTGCCATACGGCCTGATCACCGACTACGGTAGCGATGACGCGGCACGCTATTGGGGCAAGAAGAGCAAGGTCGAGGTTGTGACCTTCCAGCCAACCATCAGCTATGCCTTCAACGACAAGGTGTCGATCGGTTTTGGCCCAACCATCAACCGTATCAAGGGTGAACTGGGCTCGAACCTGGGCAGCAAGGCCCTGCTGGGCCCCAACGGCCCGGATGGCGAAGTCAAGATCAAGGGCGACGACACCGCGATCGGTTACAACATCGGCGTTCTCGTACAAGCCACAGATCGTACCCGCCTGGGCCTGACCTACCACTCGATGGTCGACTACAAGCTTGAAGGCGATACCCGTGTTTCCTACCCGATTGCGGCCCTAGGCCTGAACGGCAAGTTTGACGCCAGCCTGAAAATCAAGACGCCAGAATCGGTGGACTTCTCGGTCACCCATGAACTGGATGACCACTGGACCCTGTATGCGGGCAGCACGTGGACTCGCTGGAGCCGTCTGGAGAGCATCGTTGTAAAGAACGAAGCACCGGCGGGCTACCCACTGCAGACCATCACGGAAGAGCAGAACTGGCATGACACCTGGGCACACGCCATTGGTGCTGCCTACAAGGTGAACAAGGAGTGGACCCTGCGTGCAGGCTTCTCCGTCGACCAGTCGCCCACCAACAACCACGATCGCTCGCCGCGCATTCCTACCGGCGACCGTAAAGCGGTCAGCTTTGGTGCAGGCTGGAGCCCGAACGATGACATGACCATCGATGTTGCCTACTCCTACCTGTGGGAAGAGGACACCAAGGTCAACAATCAACCGGACACGCTGACGGAAGGTGCCTTGAAAGGCAACTACCAAGCCAAGTACGAGAATAGCGCTCACGGTATCGGTGCATCCCTTACCTACCGCTTCTGATCAGTACGCGTTACATGAAAAACCGCCCTCGTGGCGGTTTTTTTTCATGCCTGCACCTGCCAGCTGTCACCCAGGCATTCGCGCAGGTAGTCCATGAACATACGCACTTTTGCGGTCATGGCGAAGCGGTCGGCCAAGCAAAGGTAGATATCCATCGGTTCGGTCTGGGCATAGGCCTGGCCGCTATCGCTGTATTCGAACAACGGCACCAGCGCCCCGGTGGCCAAATGCGGCCGTACGATGAACTCGGCCAGGCGGGTGATGCCGCCATCGTGCAGTGCCATCTGGGTCAGGGCGTCTATGTCGTCGCTGATCAATACGTTGCCGAACTCTGCCTCGAACCGCAGCCCGTCGCGCATGAACCCCCAACGCAGGAAGCGCCCATCCACCGGGTAGCGGAACACCAGGCAGCGGTGCTCACGCAAGGCCTCGGGCGTGGCCGGCACGCCGGCGCTTTGCAGGTAACCGGGCGAGGCACAGCAAATGAACGGGATACGGGCGATATGCCGGGCCAACAATTGGTCTTCGAGTTGCGGAGCAATGCGCAGGCTCACGTCCACATCCTCCCGGGCGTGGTTGACCCGGCGATCAGTCGTTATCAACTCTATCGAAAGCAGTGGGTAGCGGGCACTGAACGCGGGTATCAATGGCGCCAGCACGTGACGACCGAAGGCGGACGTCGAAGCAATGCACAGCCGCCCTTGGGGCTCACTGTCGGGGGTGGTGACGGCCTGTTCGGCCAAGGCCAGGTCGCGCTCGATGTGCCTGACGCGTTCGTAATACTGGGTGCCAGCGGGTGTCAGCGCCATACTGCGGGTGGTGCGGCTGAGCAGGCGAACCTGCAAGTGGCCTTCCAGTCGCGCCAGGTTCTGGCTGACCGCGGCCGGGCTCAGGCCCAGATTGCGGGCCCCAGCGGCGATGCTGCCGGCTTCGACCACCTTGATGAAGCTGCGAATGGCGTTGAGCAGATCCATGCTGAGCCCTGGATTCGTAAGAATCTCTTTATAAAGAACTCAATGCGGCTGGTCTACAGTTGCTACCGGATGCGTTGCTAACCTGCGCCTCTACTTACCTTTCAGGAGTTCGCATGAGCAACCTGTCCCAGACGCGCAGCCGACGCAAATTGCACCCGGGCGCCACGCCCTATGTTTTTGCCTTCTACATGTCCTCCATCATGGCGCTATTGATGTGTTTCGTGATCACGGCAGCGAATGGGGGGATCAACCCTGAATACCTTGGCAACGTGCTGAAGGCTTACCAGTTGGCGATGCCTGTGGCGTTCGTTTGTGTGTTGATGGTCAGGCCGGTGGTGGTGCGGTTGGTGACGATTACGGTGCATTCAAAGTGAGAGTAACCTGAAACCCAGGCAAGTCCCCTGCTCTTGCTCTTGCTCTTGCTCTTGCTCTTGCTCTTGCTCTTGCTCTTGCTCTTGCTCTTGCTCTTGCTCTTGCTCTTGATCTTGATCTTGATCTTGATCTTGATCTTGATCTTGATCTTCGCGACTTCAGGAGGCCGAGCAGAGGGCTTGCGGAGGGAGGTGACGGGCATGGATGCCCGTCAAGCGCTGAGGCCCCATGGATGGGGCCTGCAGCGCGTACTCCCGGGAGC
>NZ_JBNRIJ010000060.1:0-2399 GCF_053557675.1 Pseudomonas sp. XP1
CCCGCTCCCACAGAGTTCGACATCACGCTGTCCCTGTGGGAGCGGGCGTGCCCGCGAAGGGCTGCAAAGCAGCCCCAAAGGCCTTGAATCAAAGCACCGCCTTCGGATACGAACCCAGCACCTTCAGCGCCACAGCCTCCTGGCTGATCTGCTCGAGCACCGCCTTGATCAGCGGGTCGCGGTGGTGGCCGACGAAGTCGATGAAGAACACGTAGGTCCACTTGCCGCTGCGCGACGGGCGGGTCTCGATGCGAGTCAGGTCGATGCCGTTCTGGTGGAACGGTACCAGCAGCTCGTGCAAGGCACCCGGCTTGTTGCTCATCGATACGATGATCGAGGTCTTGTCGTCGCCGGTCGGCGGTACTTCCTGGTTGCCGATCATCAGGAAGCGCGTGGAGTTGTCCGGGCGGTCTTCGATCTTTTCGGCCAGGCGAGTCAACCCGTACAGGTTGGCCGCCATGTCACCGGCGATCGCCGCCGAATTCCACTCGCCCTTGACCCGCTTGGCCGCCTCGGCATTGCTCGATACTGCCACGCGCTCCACATTCGGGTAATGCGCATCCAGCCACTTGCGGCACTGGGCCAGCGACTGGGCGTGGGAGTAGATGCGGGTGATGCTGTCGGTCTTTGTGTTCTCGCCCACCAGCAGGTGGTGGTGGATGCGCAACTCGACCTCGCCGCAAATCACCATGTCGTGCTCGAGGAAGCTGTCCAGGGTGTGGCTGACCGCGCCTTCGGTGGAGTTTTCCACCGGCACCACGCCAAAGTTGACGGCACCGGCCGCCACTTCGCGGAACACTTCGTCGATGGCCGCCATCGGCCGGCTGATCACCGCGTGGCCGAAGTGTTTCATGGCCGCGGCCTGGGTGAAGGTGCCTTCAGGGCCGAGGTAGGCGATTTTCAGAGGCTCTTCCAGGGCCAGGCACGACGACATGATTTCGCGGAACAGCCGCGCCATCTCTTCGTTGTCCAGCGGGCCCTTGTTGCGCTCCATCACGCGCTTGAGCACGGCAGCTTCACGCTCGGGGCGGTAGAACACCGGCTTTTCGCCTTCCGCCAGCGAGGCGGTCTTGACCTTGGCCACTTCCTGGGCGCAGCGGGCGCGCTCGCTGATCAGCTCGAGGATCTTCTCGTCGAGGCTGTCGATGCGAACGCGCAGCGCCTTCAGTTCGTGCTCGGACATCAGCCGTGCTCCTTCTCGAATTCGGCCATGTAGGCCACCAGGGCTTCGACTGCTTCAAGGCCCAGGGCGTTGTAGATGGAGGCGCGCATGCCGCCTACCGAACGATGGCCCTTGAGGTTGAGCAGGCCACGGGCGTCGGCGCCGGCGAGGAAGGCCTTGTCCAGGCGCTCGTCAGCCAGGCGGAACGGCACGTTCATCCACGAACGGGCGTTGTGGCTGATCGGGTTGGTGTAGAACTCGCTGCTGTCGATGAAACCGTACAGGCGGTCTTTCTTGGCGCGGTTGCGCTGCTCCATGGCATCGACGCCGCCCTGCTCTTTCAGCCATTCGAACACCAGGCCCGAGAGGTACCAGGAGTAGGTGGCCGGGGTGTTGTACATCGAGCCGTTGTCGGCCGAGACCTTGTAGTCGAGCATGGTCGGGCAGCTGCTGCGGGCGCGGCCCAGCAGGTCTTCGCGCACGATCACCACTACCAGGCCGCTCGGGCCGATGTTCTTCTGCGCGCCGGCGTAGATCAGGCCGTACTGCGACACGTCGATCGGGCGCGAGAGGATGTCGGACGACATGTCGACCACCAGCGGCACGTCACCGGCTTCCGGCACCCAGTCGAACTGCAGGCCACCGATGGTCTCGTTGGACGCATAGTGCACGTAGGCGGCGTTCTTGGTCAGCTTCCACTCGTTCTGGCCCGGGATGGCCAGGTAGTCGTAGGGCTTGGCGCTGGCGGCGACGTTGACGTTGCCGAAGCGGCGCCCTTCCTCGATGGCCTTTTTCGACCAGATGCCGGTCTCGATGTAGTCGGCGGTGCCGTTTTCCGGCAGCAGGTTCAGCGGGATTTCGGCGAACTGCTGGCTGGCGCCACCCTGCAGGAACAGCACCTTGTAGTTGGAGGGGACGGACAGCAGGTCACGCAGGTCCTGCTCGGCCTTTTCGGCGATGGCCACGTAGTCGTCGCTGCGATGGCTCATTTCCATCACCGACAAGCCCTTGCCACGCCAATCCAGCATCTCGGCCTGAGCGCGCTGCAGAACAGCGTCAGGAAGCGCAGCAGGGCCTGCGCAGAAGTTAAAGGCTCGTTTGCTCACATCCACTCTCGCTCTGCCAAATGGTACAAAATCTTAATTCGGTGCCGACCCGTCAAGACTGTGTCGCCTGCCATGGGCCTGCTTTGCAGGCCATCGCCGGCAAGCCAGCTCCCACAGGGACCGCACAAACC
>NZ_JBNRIJ010000060.1:2499-12737 GCF_053557675.1 Pseudomonas sp. XP1
ACCTTGGTCGCCCCGTTCGGGTTTTACGCTTGCTTACTCCTGCGGGGCCTCTTCGGCGCCAGCAGCTTCTTCGTTGTCTGGCGCTTCAGCCTCGACGCCCTCTTCGTCCGCCTCGATCACATCATCGAGTTCGTCCTCGGAAGGCTCCTGGATACGCTCCAGGCCCACCAGCGTCTCGTCGGCAGCCAGCTTGATCAAGGTCACGCCCTGGGTGTTACGGCCCAGGCTGGACACTTCACCAACGCGGGTACGCACCAGCGTGCCCTGGTCGGAAATCAGCATGATCTCTTCGCCTTCCTGCACCTGGATGGCGCCGATCAGCAGGCCATTGCGCCCCTTTGTGCCCATGGCTATCACGCCCTGGCCACCACGGCCGCGACGCGGGAACTTGGACAGCGGGGTGCGCTTGCCAAAGCCACGCTCGGAGGCAGTGAGGATCTGCGCGCCGGATTCCGGGATCAGCATGGAGATGATCTGCTGGCCCTTGCCCAGCTTCATGCCGCGCACGCCACGGGCGTTACGGCCCATCTCGCGCACCACGCTTTCAGCGAAGCGGATCACCTTGCCAGCGTCGGAGAACATCATGACTTCCTTGGCACCGTCGGTGATGGCCGCAGCGATCAGGGTGTCACCTTCCTTCAGCTTCAGGGCGATCAGGCCGTTGGAGCGCGGACGGGCGAACTGCACCAGCGGGGTCTTCTTCACGGTACCCGAAGCGGTGGCCATGAAGATGTAGGCGCCGGTCGGCTCGGCCACCCACTCAGGGGTATCGCCGTCTTCCTCGTCCACTTCCTCGGCCTCGACCACTTCGCCTTCGAGCACGGTGTCTTCCGCGTCCTCCAGCTCTTCGTCGGCGTCAGCATTCTGCTGCAGGGCCTCGAGGTCGATCTGCAGCATGGCGGTGATGCGCTCACCTTCCTCCAGCGGCAACAGGTTGACCAGCGGGCGACCGCGGGCGGCGCGGGACGCTTCAGGGATGTCGTAGGTCTTCAGCCAGTACACCTTGCCCTTGCTGGAGAACAACAGCAGGGTGGCGTGGCTGTTGGCAACCAGCAGGTGCTCGACGTAGTCCTCGTCCTTCACACCGGTAGCCGACTTGCCTTTGCCGCCCCGGCGCTGGGCCTGGTAGGCGGACAGCGGCTGGGTCTTGGCGTAGCCGCCGTGGGAGATGGTCACCACGCGCTCTTCTTCCGGGATCATGTCGCCGTAGTTGAGGTCGTGGCGCGCATCGAGGATTTCGGTACGGCGGGCATCGCCATATTCGGCGCGGATAGCTTCCAGCTCTTCGCGGATCACTTCCATCAGGCGCTCGGCGCTGCTGAGGATGCGGATCAGTTCGCCGATCTGCTCGAGGATTTCCTGGTACTCGGCCAGCAGCTTCTCGTGCTCCAGGCCGGTCAGGCGGTGCAGGCGCAGGTCGAGAATGGCCTGGGCCTGTTCCGGCGACAGGTAGTACTTGCCTTCACGCAGGCCGTACTGCTCCGGCAGGTCCTCGGGGCGGCAGGAATCGGCGCCGGCACGCTCGACCATGACCTGCACGGCACTGGATTCCCAGGCAGTGGAAACCAGGGCTTCCTTGGCTTCGGACGGGGTCGGCGAGGCCTTGATCAGGGCGATGACCGGGTCGATGTTGGACAGCGCGACCGCCTGGCCTTCAAGGATATGGCCGCGTTCGCGGGCCTTGCGCAGCTCGAACACGGTACGGCGGGTCACCACTTCACGGCGGTGACGCACGAACGCTTCGAGCAGGTCCTTGAGGTTGAGCAGGCGCGGACGGCCGTCGACCAGGGCCACCACGTTGATGCCGAATACGCTCTGCAGCTGGGTTTGCTGGTAGAGGTTGTTGAGCACCACCTCCGGCACCTCGCCACGGCGCAGCTCGATGACGATGCGCATGCCGTCCTTGTCGGACTCGTCGCGCAGCTCGGTGATGCCTTCGATCTTCTTCTCTTTGACCAGCTCGGCGATCTTCTCGATCAGGCGAGCCTTGTTCAGCTGGTACGGCAGCTCGGTAACCACGATCTGCTGGCGGCCACCGACCTTGTCGATGTCTTCGACCTCGGAGCGGGCACGCATGTAGATGCGACCCCGTCCGGTACGATAGGCCTCGATGATGCCCTGACGGCCGTTGATCAGGCCTGCAGTCGGGAAGTCCGGGCCAGGGATGTGCTGCATGAGCTCATCGATGGTGACTTCGGGGTTGTCGATGAGCGCCAGGCAGCCATCGATGACCTCGCCGAGGTTGTGCGGCGGGATGTTGGTCGCCATGCCCACGGCGATACCGCTGGAGCCGTTGACCAGCAGGTTGGGAATACGGGTCGGCATGACCGCCGGGATCTGTTCGGTGCCGTCATAGTTGGGCACCCAGTCGACGGTCTCCTTGTGCAGGTCGGCCAGCAGCTCGTGGGCCAGCTTGGCCATGCGCACTTCGGTGTATCGCATGGCGGCGGCGTTGTCGCCGTCCACCGAACCGAAGTTGCCCTGGCCGTCGACCAGCAGGTAGCGCAGCGAGAACGGCTGGGCCATACGCACGATGGTGTCGTAG
Source organism: Pseudomonas sp. XP1 (assembly GCF_053557675.1). NCBI lineage: Bacteria > Pseudomonadati > Pseudomonadota > Gammaproteobacteria > Pseudomonadales > Pseudomonadaceae > Pseudomonas > Pseudomonas sp. XP1. Next base: position 5,045 of record NZ_JBNRIJ010000060.1, read on the forward strand.
ACCGCGGTGTCGCCGTGCGGGTGGTACTTACCGATCACGTCACCGACCACACGGGCGGATTTCTTGTACGGCTTGTTCCAGTCGTTGCCCAGTTCGCTCATCGCATAGAGAACGCGACGATGCACGGGCTTCAAGCCGTCACGCGCATCGGGCAGCGCTCGCCCGACAATCACGCTCATCGCGTAGTCGAGGTAGGACTGTCTCAGTTCGTCTTCGATATTGACCGGGAGGATTTCTTTGGCCAGTTCGCCCATGAGAAGCCTGATTCCTTTTTCTGGTGAAACTTCGCAGCTCCATCAAGGGCCGAACGAAGCTCGCCGCCGCAACGCATAAGGGTGCGACGACTTACGACAAATCAATGAGTTGTGCCATGGATCTGCGCAATGAAGGCCGCCGTGGTGGGCGGTCTTGGAAACTGCCGGATGTTATCACAAAGGCAGGGGCGGTGGGGAGATGTGGCAGGTGGCCTCAAGCGGGTTCGGATATTGATCTTCTATAACCTGTGCCGGCCTCTTCGCGGGTGAACCCGCTCCCACAGGGATATCGCAAGGCCTGAGAGCGGTGCCACACCTGTGGGAGCGGGTTTACCCGCGAAGAGGCCGGCACAGGCACTACGAATATCAGTGCAGGCGCTTGCGGCAGACCAATTGTGCCAGCTTGGCGGCATCCGGTCGCTCGACGATACCGCGCTCGGTCACGATCACATCGATCAGGTCGGCCGGGGTCACATCGAATACCGGGTTGAACACCTCGACATCCGGCGCAACCCGGGTGCCGCCAATGTCCAGCAACTCGTCGGCAGCGCGTTCTTCCAGCGGGATGTCCTCGCCCGTGGCCAGGTTCAGGTCAATGCTGGTGCTCGGCGCCACCACCATGAACCGCACGCCGTGGTGCATGGCGCTGACCGCCAGCTGGTAGGTACCGATCTTGCCGGCCACGTCGCCGTTGGCGGCGATGCAGTCCGCCCCCACCACCACCCAGGTGATGCCCTTCATCTTCATCAGGTGGGCCAGCGCCGAGTCGGCGCACAGGGTCACCGGGATGCCTTCGTTGGCCAGTTCCCAGGCAGTCAGGCGCGAACCATGCAGCCAGGGGCGGGTCTCGCCGGCATACACCCGCTCGACCATGCCCTCCAGGTAACCGGCGCGGATCACCCCCAGGGCGGTACCGAAGCCACCACAGGCAAGGGCGCCGGCATTACCGTATGTGAGCAGGGCCTGGGCGTTGCCCTGGTGGCGGCGAATCAGCTCGATACCGTGCTGGGCCATGGTCAGGTTGGCTTCGCGGTCACTTTCATGGATGGCCACCGCTTCGGCCTCCAGCGCCGCCAGCACGCCTTCGTCCGGACGCAGCCGCTGCAGGCGCTCACGCATACGGTTCAGCGCCCAGAACAGGTTGGCGGCGGTAGGGCGCGCTTCAGCCAGGACGAGGAAGTCTTCTTCCAGGTCCATTTCCCAGTCGCCGCCCTCGGCCAGCCGCTCTTCCAGGGCCAGCACCAGGCCATAGGCCGCGGCAATGCCGATGGCCGAGGCGCCGCGCACGGCCATGTCGCGGATCGCCACTGCCACCTGCGCGACATTGTCGCAGGCCAGCCAGCGCTCTTCCGACGGCAGCAGGCGCTGGTCGAGCAGGTGCAAGACGCCGCCCTGCCAGCGGATCCCGGCCACCTTCTCCGCCGCCAAAAGTCGCTCGCGCATCGCCTCTCCCCGTCGTTCGGATATCAAAAGCCGGCGATTATAGCGACCCTCGGGGCCGAGCGCTCGGGTATACTCCGGCGCAATTTTGCGAAGTTTCAGAGGACTGTTCTAATGAGCAACGTCGACCGCGCCGAAATCGCCAAGTTCGAAGCGCTGGCCCACCGCTGGTGGGACCGCGAAAGCGAGTTCAAGCCGCTGCACGAAATCAACCCGCTGCGCGTCAACTGGATCGACGAGCGCGCCAGCCTCGCCGGCAAGAAAGTGCTGGACGTGGGTTGCGGCGGCGGCATCCTCAGCGAGGCGATGGCCCTGCGCGGCGCCACGGTCACCGGCATCGACATGGGCGAGGCGCCACTGGCGGTGGCCCAGCTGCACCAGCTGGAGTCGGGCGTGCAGGTGGAATACCGGCAGATCACCGCCGAAGCCCTGGCCGAGGAAATGCCTGAACAGTTCGACGTGGTCACCTGCCTGGAAATGCTCGAGCACGTGCCCGACCCGTCTTCGGTCATCCGCGCCTGCTACCGCATGGTAAAGCCGGGCGGCCAGGTGTTCTTCTCCACCATCAACCGCAACCCCAAGGCTTACCTGCTGGCCATCGTCGGCGCCGAGTACATCCTGAAGATGCTGCCGCGCGGTACCCACGACTTCAAGAAGTTCATCCGCCCATCCGAGCTGGGCGCCTGGAGCCGTGTTGCCGGCCTGCAGGTGAAAGACATCATCGGCCTGACCTACAACCCGCTGACCAAGCACTACAAGCTCAGCAGCGACGTTGACGTCAACTACATGATCCAGACCCTGCGCGAGGAATGAGCATGCGTTTGCAAGCAGTACTCTTCGACATGGACGGCACCTTGCTCGACACGGCGCCGGACTTCATCGCCATCTGCCAGGCCATGCTCGCCGAGCGCGGCCTGCCGGCCGTCGATGACAAGTTGATCCGCGACGTGATCTCGGGCGGTGCCCGGGCAATGGTCGCCGCGACCTTCGCCATGAGCCCGGAGGCCGAGGGCTTCGAGGCGCTGCGCCTGGAGTTCCTCGAGCGCTACCAGCGTGACTGTGCGGTGCACAGCAAGCTGTTCGACGGCATGGCCGAGCTGCTGGCCGACATCGAGAAAGGCAACCTGCTGTGGGGCGTGGTCACCAACAAGCCGGTGCGCTTCGCCGAGCCGATCATGCAGCAACTGGGCCTGGCCGAGCGGTCGGCGCTGCTGATCTGCCCGGACCATGTCAAGAACAGCAAGCCCGACCCCGAGCCGCTGATCCTCGCCTGCAAGACCCTGGGCCTGGAGCCGGCCAGCGTGCTGTTCGTCGGCGACGACCTGCGCGACATCGAGTCTGGCCGCGACGCCGGCACCCGCACAGCGGCGGTGCGCTACGGCTATATTCATCCAGAGGACAACCCCAACAACTGGGGCGCCGACGTGGTGGTGGACCACCCGCTGGAACTGCGCAAGGTGATCGACAGCGCGCTGTGCGGCTGCTGAACCCCGTCTAGACCGCAGCACAGCCCCTGTGGGAGCGGGTTCACCCGCGAATGCGCCAGCCCAGGCGACACCGGCGCCTGATAGTACGCATTCGCGGGCAAACCCGCTCCCACGGGGAGGGTGCCGCGCCAACGAACTCGAAGGACCTACCATGTTCGACTACACCGCCCGCCCCGACCTGCTGCAAGGTCGGGTCATCCTGGTTACCGGTGCCGGCCGCGGCATCGGCGCCGCTGCTGCCAAGGCCTACGCTGCGCTGGGCGCCACCGTGCTGCTGCTGGGCAAGACCGAGGCCAACCTCAACGAGATCTACGACCAGATCGAAGCCGCCGGGCACCCGCAACCGGTGGTGATCCCGTTCAACCTGGAAACCGCCCTGCCCCACCAGTACGACGAACTGGCGGTGATGATCGAGGACCAGTTCGGCCGCCTCGACGGCCTGCTGAACAACGCTTCGATCATCGGCCCGCGCACGCCGCTGGAGCAGCTGTCGGGTGACAACTTCATGCGCGTGATGCACATCAACGTCAATGCCACCTTCATGCTCACCAGCACCCTGCTGCCGCTGCTGAAGCTGTCGGAAGACGCTTCGGTGGTGTTCACCAGCAGCAGCGTCGGGCGCAAGGGCCGGGCCTACTGGGGCGCCTACGGCGTGTCCAAGTTCGCCACCGAGGGCCTGATGCAAACCCTGGCCGATGAACTGGAAGGCGTGGCACCGGTGCGCGCCAACAGCATCAACCCGGGTGCCACGCGCACGGCGATGCGGGCACAGGCCTACCCCAGCGAAAACCCGCAGAACAACCCGCTGCCGGAAGAGATCATGCCGGTATACCTGTACCTGATGGGGCCGGACAGCAAAGGGGTGAATGGGCAGGCGTTCAACGCCCAGTAGGCCTGCACCGGCCTCTTCGCGGGCACGCCCGCTCCCACAGGATCACCACAGACCTTGAGACCTGCGCCGTACCTGTGGGAGCGGGCATGCCCGCGAAGAGGCCGGGACAGGAGAGCGATCAGCCCGCTGCCAACACCGGGCGCATGCGCCCCTGTTGGCGCCCTTCCAGCTGCATGCACCGTTCCAGGAACAGGTACATGCAGTCATAACTCTTGCAAATCGCCTTGCGCAGTTCATTGCGCAGCCCCTGGGTCGGGTTCTCGCCGGCCAGGGTGCAGATGATCTCCAGCGCCTCCCACGGGTGCGCATCGTCATACTGGGCATGCATCTTCAGCCACTTCATCGCCCGCTTGCGCTGGTCCTCCGGGAAGCCCTGCGCATAGGTGTCGGTGGAGCACACCACCGCCGACCATTCACCGGTCGCACCTTCGATGGCGTAATTGGTCGCCGCCATGGAAATGGCCAGGTTCTCGGTGGCGCACACGCGCCAGCACCAGTCATTCAGGCCGTTCAGCTCTGGCGGCACATCCTGGGCCTGCAGCTCGTGCAGGTGCACGCCATGCGCCTGGCACCAGTTCACCCAGTAGTCAGCGTGGTTGAGCTCGACACGGATGTTGCGCATCAGCCAGCGCCGCGCCATGTCTTCGCCCTGATGGCGGCCATAGCGGGTCTTGGTCAGGTTGTGGGCCATGTACAGCGAAAACTGCTCCACCACCGGCCAGCCACCTATCAGGTACTGGCGAATGGTCGATTGCTTCAGCTGGCCATCGCGCAGGCGCGCGTAGAACTCATGCTCCACTACCCGGCGCTTGCTCTCGCGGCAGTCTTCAATCAGTTGCTGGGCCCATTGGGGGTAGCTGGCGGGGTCCATCAAAGGCCCGATACGAACGAATGCGTCAATCACTTTCAGCTCCTTGATCCTTGTGATTTCTAGCTAGCGAAACGTGCCAGGTGCCCGCTGCAACAGAGGCCGGGCGGCGATCCGTTGGCGCTGCAGACTGTCACAGGTGAACACCTGAGGGCGTTCGATGAGATAGCCCTGGGCGTAATCCACGCCAATTTCCTGCAAGGCCTGCTCGATCAAGGGTGTTTCGACGAATTCGGCGATGGTGCGCTTGCCCATTACATGACCGATATGGTTGATGACCTCGACCATGGCCCGGTTGACCGGGTCGTCGAGCATGTCCTTGACGAAACTCCCGTCGATCTTCAGGTAGTCCACAGGCAAATGCTTGAGATAGGCGAACGACGACATGCCGGCGCAGAAATCATCGAGCGAGAAGCGACAACCGAGCCCCTTCAATTCGTTGATGAAGCGGATGGCGCTGCCAAGGTTGGCTATGGCGCTGGTTTCGGTGATTTCGAAACAGATCATCCGTGGCGGAATGGCGTATTCGACGAACAGGCGCTGCAGGTACTCGAGGAACTTGTCATCGCCAATGCTCGACCCCGACAGGTTGATTGCGCAGATCGACAACGGCCCCTCGCGCCCTTCGTCCAGGCATTGACGGATGACCAGGAACACATTGCGCACCACCCAGCGGTCCAGCGCGGTCATCAGGCCGTAGCGCTCGGCCGCCGGGATGAAGCTGCTGGGCAGGATGGTACGCCCGCTTTCGTCGTGCAGGCGCAGCAGGATTTCGATATGCCCGGGGCCCTCGAAGGTTTTCAGTGGGGCGATTTCCTGGGCGTACAGGCAGAAGCGGTTTTCTTCCAGGGCCACGTGCAAGCGCTGGATCCAGGCCATTTCGCCAAAGCGCATGGACAGCTCGCTGTCGTCGGCATGGTACACCTGCACGCGGTTGCGGCCCTTTTCCTTGGCCATGTAGCAAGCCATGTCGGCGGCGCGCAGCGAGGTCTCGAGGGTGCCGGGGGACTGGGCCATGTGCACCAGGCCGACGCTGACGGTGGTGACGAACGGCCGCCCTTTCCACACGAAATGCAGGCTCTGCACCAGCTGGCGCAGCTGCTCGGCAATGCGCTCGGCCTGGTCGGGCGGGCAGTTTTCCAGCAGCACGCCAAATTCATCCCCACCCAGCCGCGCCAGGGTGTCGCCTTCGCGCAGGCCGGACTGCAGCACTGCGCAGATGTGCCGCAGCAGCTCGTCGCCAGCGGCATGCCCGCAGGTATCGTTGACCAGCTTGAACTGGTCGAGGTCGAGGAACATCAGCGAATGCCGCCCGGCCTGGCGCGCCAGGTCATTGAGTGCCTGCTCCAGGCGGTATTCGAACTCGCGGCGGTTGGCCAGGCCGGTCAGGGCGTCGTGGGTCGCCTGCCAGGACAGGTTGGCGATGTACTGGCGCTCCTGGGTCATGTCGTGCAGCACCAGCACGATGCCGCTGACCTGGCCGTCATTGACGATCGGCGAGCCGACCAGGTTGACCGACACGGTGCTACCGTCCAGGCGCTGGATCAGCCGGGCATGCTCGGCGCCACCCTTGAGGCTGCCGCTGAGCACCTGTTCGACCAGGCTGCGGCCATCTTCCTCGGCCTGCTCGTCCACCAGGCTGAACAGCGCCGACAGCGGCAGGCCCTGGGCCTGGCCGGCCTGCCAGTGGGTCAGTTGCTCGGCGGCCGGGTTCATGTAGCCGATACTGCCCTCCACATCGGCGGTAATCACCGCATCGCCAATGGCCTGCAGGGTGATCTGCGCCCGCTCCTTTTCTTCCTGCAGGGCGCTGGCAAAGGCCTGGCGCTGGGCCAGCAGCTTGCTGGAGCGGCGCCAGGCAATGGCAATCAGGAACATCGCGGTCAGCAGGTTGGTGATCAGCAGCACCCGCAGCAACATGCGCGAGCCCTCGCCCAAGGCATCGCTGAACGCCTTGGCGGCCGGGGTTACCCCTTCGTTGATGGTGACGATGCGCGCCTTCCAGTCGCTGAGCGTGCGGGCGTCGACCGGGCCAGCAGCAAAGCTGCTGCGCATTTCCATGGCCAGCATATCCAGCTTGCCCAGGTAGTCGTCGCCGATATCCCAGTAGTCGATGGCCGTCTGCATGTAGCTGACGTTGCGAAAGTTGCGGTAGAACCAGATGATCCGCTCGACATCGTCGGGGTGGTTGCCGCCTTGCAGCACGGCCTGGCGCGCGGCGTCCAGGTCGGGGCTGGGCTGGTCCAGCACTTCGCGCAGCTGGTGGTCGCCCTGGGGCACGGTGATGGCCTGGCGATAACGATGGTAGGTGCTGTCGTCGCGGGTTTCGCCGTACAGTGTGAGGTAGTAGATGGCGTCTTTCTGCGCCTTGGACCACAGGCTTTCGCCCGCGACATAGGCACGCACAGCCGAGAGCGTATAAAGGCTGAGGCTGCCCAAGGCTACCTGGAAGACCACAACAGCGATGAAGGGCCAGGTGATGCCGAGCAACTTTGGCGCTTCTAGAGTGCGATGTCCCTTCATGGAGTCCCTGTCACAGAGCAGATAAGGCGCAAATCAACCCAGACAAAGCACAGCGTAGGCCATTTGCCATCCTCGCGGATGGGTTTTTTATGACAGGGAACCCGGGGGCCTGCACGGCCTTCCCGGCCCTATCGCCGGCAAGCCAGCTCCCACAGGTATGGACTGCCCCCTAGAAGTTGGACACCAATCCAACCCTTGGGGGATCTATGGGTAAATACACAGAGCAGTT
>NZ_JBNRIJ010000061.1:0-3090 GCF_053557675.1 Pseudomonas sp. XP1
GGCTTCGCCCGTGTTCGCGGGCAAGCCCGCTCCCACAGGGATCACGCCAGCTTTTAGAAATTGAGCAAGACAGTTGCTCCCACAACGTCTGCGCTGGATTCAGGACAGGTGCTGTACCTGTGGGAGCCGGCTTGCCGGCGATCACCGGCGCAGCCGGTGCCAGTCACCGAGTCGCCTGCTTCGCGGGCTTGCCCGCTCCCACACGCACTGTGCTGGATTCAAGACAGGTGCTGGACCTGTGGGAGCCGGCTTGCCGGCGAACACCGGCGCAGCCGGTGCCAGATACCGAGTCGCCTGCTTCGCGGGCTTGCCCGCTCCCACAGGTTCTGTGCTGGGTTCAAGATAGGTGCGTACCTTTGGGAGCTGGCTTGCCGGTGATCACCGGCACAGCCGGTGCCAGACACCGAGTCGCCTGCTTCGCGGGCTTGCCCGCACACAGGTTCTGTGCTGGATTCAAGACAGGTGCGTACCTGTGGGAGCCGGCTTGCCGGCGAACACCGGCGCAGCCGGTGCCAGGCACCGCGTTGCCTGCTCGCGGGCAAGCCCGCCCCTACATACGGATTTGCTGGCCCGTGAGGCGGTGGTCAGTAGGAAGCCACCACGATGGACACCCGCCGGTTCTCGGTACGCCCGGCACTGGTGCGGTTGTCCGCCACCGGTTGACTACTGCCCAACCCACGGCTCTGGATGTTCTGCGCCTGCATGCCTACCCCGACCAGCGCCTTGGCCACGCTCTGCGCGCGGCGCTCGGAGAGTTGCTGGTTATACGCCGCCTTGCCGGACGCGTCGGCATGCCCATCCACCCGCACGCCCTGGATACCAACGCCAAGCAGCGCCTTGCCAATACGCTCGACAATCGCCTGGCTCTGGCTGTTGAGGCTGTCCAGGTCGCTGCCGAACAGCACCTTGCCGGACAAATCGTAGGCCCAGCCTTCGTCGGTCGGGGTAAAGCCTTCGCGCTTGAGCACGGCAATCTGTTCGGCGGTCAGGCCTTTGGGCGGAGCGCTCTGGCAGCCGGGCAGCGCCAGCACGGCAAGCAACAAGGCCCAAAGAGGGAAACGCAAAGCCTGTATCACGGGTTCAACTCCTGTTCTTGATTTCGCTGGCGGACCGCTCCGTCTGCGCCACTTGCCAATGGCCACGGCGTTTGCGCTTGGCCTGGTACATCGCCGCATCGGCGGCATTCAGAAGGCTGGCGGGGTCGGCGCCGTCATCCGGGTAATAGGCAATACCAACACTCAACGAAGTGGCGATACTGCGGCCGCTGTCCAGCTGCACCGGCAACTTCATGCTGGCAATGATCTTCTCGGCAATGTGCTCGGCGTCCAGGCGCGAATGCAAAGGCGTCAGCAGCACGGCGAACTCATCGCCACCCAGGCGCGCCACAAGGTCGTGCTCGCGCAGTTGGGCACGCACGCGGTCGGCCACGCTTATCAGCACTTCGTCGCCCACCGCATGGCCGAGGGTGTCATTGATCTGTTTGAAGTGGTCGCTGTCGAGGAACAGCAACGCCAGGTGATCCTGCTGCCGTTCGGCATTGCGCACGCTACGGCTCAGGCGCCCCTCGAAGAAGGCACGGTTGGGCAGGCCGGTCAGGCTGTCGTGGCTGGCCTGGTGGGCCAGGGTCTGGTTTTCGTTCTGCAGGTGGCTGTGCCATACCTCCAGTTCGTCCAGCAGGGCGTTGAAGTCATTGCCCAGTTCGTTGAGCTCGGCAATCGGCGCCTCCGGCACGCGCCGGTCGAAACTGCGCTCGCGGCGGGCGGCGTGGGCAACACTGGCCAGGCCACGCAGCGGGCGGACGATATCGCTGAGCAGACGCCGCGACAGGTATTGGGCAGCCAGGGCGCTGAGCACCGTGCAGAACAGGATGCCGGCCAGCCCGCTGAACAGAAACAGCAACAGGCTACGCCCTTGGCCAACCAGTTCGATGCGCCCGACTTGCTGTTGCTGGTGCGTGATCGGCAGGTTGATCGGCTCATCCAGCAGGGCGGTGGCCACCTGCGCCTCCAGCCGCGCGAGCACGCCGGTATCGCTGCGCTGCCAATGCGCCAACTGCTCACCTTCGTTGTTGAAGACCTTGGCTTCAGCCACTTCCTCGGTACTGGCAATCAGCGCCAGCGATTCATTGGCCGCAGCGCTGTCGTCAAACACCACCGCCGCTTCCACGGTGTAGCTGATCGAGCGGGCGATCAGGTGCAGGTTGTCATTGGCATAGACGCGCAGGGCAAGCACGCCCAGCAGGGTCAGGGATATGCCGGCCAGGCCAACGGCGAGCAAGGCGACGCTGAGGTGGCCACGGCCGAGCACCGAGCGCAGGGTCGGGCGCGCGGCGCGCTTGCGGGTTGGTTTCATGGTTGCACCGCCCGGCGCCGCGACAATTGCAGCACGCTAGGGTGAATGCGCACGCCGGAGCGTGCCACCGAGTCGAGGTTGACTTCAAAGGCTACCTGCTGGTCGCTGACCCGCAAGCAGAACAGGCTACCGACCGTGCACGGGTCGTCTGCCTCGCTGATGCTCAGCACTGGGTGGCCACTGACGCGCTCGAACAACCGGTCGCGCTTGCCCTGGTCGAGCTTGCCGATGTAGATGGCGTCGCAGGCCTGGGCGACCTGACTATCGTCTGCCAGCAGCCGCCGCACCTGCAGCGGTCGGCCGGACTCCTGCACATGGCCTTTGATCAGGTCATCGGCATACTCGGTAGGGCCGACCAGGCACAGGCGCAACGGTGAGGGTTCCACAGGCCAGCGGGCATAGCTGAAGATGCCCAGCACCACCTGGGTGACGGCCTTGGCACGCTGCTGCGCCTGGGCGGCAGTTATGGCGGGGTCTGCCTGGGCCGGGCCTGCGGAAAGGAACAGGGCGGCCAGCAATAGCGAAAGCACACAGCTCGTCACCCGCCTTGCGGCCACTTTCATGTGGAAAATCTCTTGAGGCCCTTTCCGATATCGGCGCAACGATAGCACATGGCCGCATCAATGTAGGTACGAGCTGCTTTACGCACGGGGACTGATGCCCTCATCGCCGGCAAGCCAGCTCCCACAGGGAACTCCACAACCCTTGAGGGCAGCGCTGTACCTGTGGGAGCTGGCT
>NZ_JBNRIJ010000061.1:3205-12591 GCF_053557675.1 Pseudomonas sp. XP1
TCGAAAATACCCTGGCGGGGCTCGACCAGGCTGAAGCAGTGCTTGGCGCGGGTGATGCCGGTGTATACCAGCTCCTTGGTCAGCACCGGGTTGAGCGCATCCGGCAGCACCAGCGCGGTGTGGCCGAACTCCGAGCCCTGGGACTTGTGTACGGTCATGGCGAATACCGTTTCCACTTCGTTCAGCCGGCTGGGCAGGACGAAGCGCACGCCGCCGCTGCCGTCGTTACGCGGGAAGGCCACGCGCAACAGGGGTTCGCCGTGCTCGTCCGGCAGGCGCAGGGCAATGCCGATATCGCCGTTCATCAGGCCCAGGCCGTAGTCGTTGCGTGTTACCAGCACCGGGCGCCCTTCGTACCAGGGCTGCTGGCTGTCGATCAGACCGGCATTGTGCAGCACCCGCGCTACCCGCTCATTGAGGCCTTCAACACCCCAGGCGCCCCGGCGTACCGCGCACAGCAGCTGGAAGTCCTCGAAGCTGTGCAGCACCTTGCCCGCCCATTGCTCCCACGCGGGGGCGTCGACGGCGGTGCCGAGTGCCGGGCGGAAGCGGCCAAGGGTGCGCAGGTAGCTGCGGTAGCCCTGCGGGCCATCGCTGCCGCGGTTGAGGCCGTCGAGCAGCAGGCGGTCGAAGGCGCGGTCCTGTTCGTGCTTCAGGGCCAGGCTGTGCACATCGGGTGGCGGCGCAGCCAACAGGCTGCGCGCCGCATGGGCGTCCTGGCGGTTGACCAGCCGGGCCAGCTGGCCGATGCCGCTGCCTTCGCCGAAACGCCGCGAGAAGCGCAGCATCACCACCTGCTGGGCCAGCGGGTTGCGTTGCTCATCGCCGGCCTTGAGGCCACTGCCCGCCAGCGACTCGCCACCGACCTGCTCCAGCCATGCCTCGGTCGCCGGCGAGTAACAGCCCTCCTCGGCATCCCGGCACAGGTCACCCAGTACCGCACCGGCCTCGACCGAGGCCAGCTGGTCCTTGTCGCCCAGCAGTACCAGGCGCGCCCGTGGCGGCAGGGCATCGAGCAGGTTGGCCATCATTTCCAGGTCGATCATCGACGCTTCGTCGACCACCAGCACGTCCAACGGCAGCGGGTTGCCGGCATGGTGGCGGAAGTGCCGCGAACCAGGGCGGCTGCCGAGCAGGCGGTGCACGGTGCTGACCTCGGTGGGGATATGCCCGCGCACCTCGGCGCTGACCTGCAGGCGCTCGACCTGCTGGCCAATGGATTCGGTCAGACGCGCGGCCGCCTTGCCGGTCGGCGCGGCCAGGCGAATGCGCAGCGGCCTGCCCTGCTCCACCGCCGGCGCCTGCAGCAAGGCCAGCAGGCGCACCACGGTAGTGGTCTTACCCGTGCCAGGGCCGCCGGTGATGATGCTGAAGCCGGCGCGGGTGGCCAGGGCACAGGCAAGCTTCTGCCAGTCCACCTGGCCAGCCGGCGCACCACCGTCGAACAGTTGCGCCAAACGGCCAGGCAGGTCGGCCGGAGGCGCTTCGGCCTGGGTCAGGCGCTGGCGCAGGATATGGTCGATGCGCCGCTCGTAACTCCAGTAACGGCGCAAGTACAGACGCTCGCCGCTGAGCACCAGAGGCCGCGCCTGCTGGCCCGGGGAATCCCCTGCGGCCACCAGCGAGCTGGCGGCAATGCGCTGACGCCAGGCGTGCAGGTCAAGGTTGGCCAGCAACTGCGAGGGCAACAGCAAGGGGCCGGTCAAGGCGTCGCCTTCAGGCGGCAACGACAGGGCAAAATCGGGCTCGGCCAGGGTTTGCTGCAGGTCGAGGCAGACATGGCCGTGGCCCAGTTGGTGGCTGGCCAGGGCGGCGGCCAGCAACAGCAGGGGGTCGCTACCGGGGGCTCGCTCCTCCAGGAACGATACGAACGCACGGTCCAGGGCACGCAGCCAGCCCCGCTCTACCCAGCGGTCGAGCAGTTGCAGGAGGTCGCCGCTGTCATGCTGTGGCGCCAAGGCGAGCAGGTGCTCGGCGTGCAGCGGGGTGGGCAACAAGTCGACGAGGCTTCGGCTCATATCACGGCTCCGGCAAACAGGTCCTGCTGTACCGGCGGATGCTCGCCGCGGAACAGCGCATCGAGGCTTTCGATCAGCTCGCGCGGTGGCTTGGTGTGATAAACGCCGTGGCCGCTGCTGCTGGCGCCTCTCAGGAAGATGAACAGGGCGCCGCCGACATGGCGGTCGTAGTCGTAGTCCGGCAGGCGGGCGCGCAACTGGCGGTGCAGGGCCAGCAGGTACAGTACGTATTGCAGGTCGTAGCGATGTTCGAGGATGGCCTTTTCCATGGCCAGGGCATCGTAGGCCTGGATATCCGGGCCCAGCCAGTTGGACTTGTAGTCGGTCACATAGTAACGCCCGTCCAGTTCGAAGGCCAGGTCGATGAAGCCTTTGAACATGCCATTGAGCACGGTCGGCTGCGCCGCCGGGCGTGCCAGGCCGGGGTGGGTGTGGCGTACCACCAGGCGGTCGAGTTGTTCGGCATCGACCTGGTGGCTGGCGAACCAGAACTCCATTTCGATCTGATAGTGGCACAACTGCCCTAGCGTCACGCCGAGGTCGTTGCCCGGCAACGGCAGCGCTTCGCCCAGCAGGCGCTGCAGCCAAAGCGTCAGGGTGGGAATCCAGCCGGTCCAGTCGCGACGGTTGCAGCGCTGGCCAACGGTTCGCTCGATCAGCCGTGCATTGCCGCTGACCTGGCTGAAGCCCTCGCGGCCCGCCCATTCCAGCAAGCCATGCAGGAAGGTGCCGGGGTTGGGCCCGCGCGGGAAGCGGTGAATATCGCCACTGTCGGCCGGGACCTCGCGCAGCACCTGGGTATCGACCACTTCATCATCCAGTAACTGCTGGGCTTGGGAGCTGTCGGCACCGAGGGTCTGGTCGCCGACGCGCAGGGCGCTGTACGAGGCAATCCACCAATGCTCGGCGCCCGCTGCGCGACGCGGCTTGCGGGCAGGCAGCAGCTCATGCTCGGTGTGCGGCATGCGATACAGCTGTTCATCTGCCAACGGCAGGCCTGGGCAAGAGATGTGCGGGCAGGTCTTGGCCAAGGCCTGCAACCAGTCCGTCAGTTGCGACGAGCCCGGCAAGGCGAGGCCACCACCCAGCAGGTAACCGAACGCCGAACGATGCAGGTGCGAGCTCTTCTGGTTGCCCCGCTTGAGGTCGGCGACACCCAGCCAGCAGGCATGCTGGGCGCGGGTCAGGGCCACGTAGAGCAGGCGCAGGTCTTCGGCCAGTCGCTCGTCGTCGGCGCGTTCGATCTGTTCCTGGTCTGGGGTGAGGGTGAGATGGGCGTTGCCCTGGCTATCATGCCAGGCCAGCGGCAGGCGGCTACCGTCCACCGGTTTGCTGGTGCAGATGAACGGCAGGTAGACCAAGGGGTATTCCAGGCCCTTGGACTTGTGGATGGTCACCACTTTCACCAACTGCTCATCGCTCTCCAGACGCAGGATCTGCTCTTCACCGGCCTGGCCGGAACTGGCCAGGTGCTCGGCCAGATGTCGGATCAGTGCCTGTTCGCCGTCCAGTTCGCCAGCGGCCTGTTGCAGCAGCTCGGCCAGATGCAACAGGTTGGTCAGCACCCGCTCGCCATCGCTGCGGCGGATCAGTGTGCGCGGCAGCTGGAAGTCATGCAGCAGGTGCCGCAGCATCGGCAGCACGCCCTGGCGCTGCCAGGTGTCGCGGTAACGGCGAAAACGCATGACCCAGTCCTCCCAGACCCGCTCGTCCTGATTCAGGCGGTCCAGCGCAGCCAGAGACAGATCAAGGGTAAGGCTGGCCAGGGCAGCCTTGAGCAGGCGCTCCGAGTCGGGTTCGGCGCAGGCCTTTAGCCAGGCCAACAGGTCGTGGGCTTCCTGGGCGGCGAATACCGAATCCTTGTCGGACAGGTACACACTACGCACCTCGCGCGCGGCAAGCTCGGTGCGGACCATCTGCGCTTCATGGCCATCGCGCACCAGGATGGCGATGTCCGATGGCAGACACGGGCGCAGTTCGCCCTCGGCACTCTGGAAACCAGCCGTGCCCTGCTGCCCACCATTGAGCAAGGCGACGATATGGCTGGCGCAGCTGGCTGCCAGCTGCTGGCGATACACGCTGGCGGAGACAGGCTCTTCGCTTTCCAGATGCCAGCACTGCAGGGCTGCACAGGTTTCACCGTCGATCAACAGTTGCTCGCCACGGCCTTTGGCGCGGACCTCGATGAACGGCAAAGGGTTGTCATCGGCCTCGCGGAACAGGAACGCGCCACGCCCTGCCGCACGCGCCTCGGCCTGGAGGAACACGTGGTTGACCGCCGCGACCATGGCCTTGCTGGAGCGGTAGTTGGTGTCCAGGCTGTGCAGACGGCCACTCGTGGCACGACGGGCGGCGAGGTAGGTGTAGATGTCGGCGCCACGGAAGGCATAGATCGCCTGCTTGGGGTCACCGATCATGAACAAGCCGGTTTCGCGCCGGTTTTCGCTGATCTGGTAGATGCGCTCGAAGATGCCGTACTGCACCGGGTCGGTGTCCTGGAACTCGTCGATCAACGCCACCGGGAACTGTTCGCGGATCAGGCTGGCCAGGCGCTCGCCGGCCTCGCTGGCCAGGGCGTGCTGCAGGCGCAGGAGCATGTCGTCGAAACCCATTTCCGCACGCCGGCGCTTCTCCACTTCGAAGCGTGCCGATACCCAGTTGGCGGCATGCTCGAGCAATGGGGCATCCGGGCTGTCCAGGGCCTGCAACTGTTGCTGCAAGCTCTGCATGGCATTGAGGGCCGGGTGCTCGGGTGGCTCGCCCTTCCAGGCTTCGGCCATGCCCGCCGGGGTCAGGCGGGTAAAGCCGGTGCCCAGGTCGAGCTCCACCAGTTGTGCGTCTGCGGCCCAGGCGCAGAGCTTGTCGAACCAGGGCTCGAAGTAACGGGCCTGCATCTTGCGGCCATCGACCTGTTTGGCGGCCAGTGCATCACGGCAGATCTGGCGCAATTCCTCGGCCCATTGCGCCCAAGGCGCCTTGAGCCGGGCCAACTGCTCGCCACGCTGCTGCAGCGATGCCTGAATCAGTGCCGCCGGCTCTGGCCCGTCCTGCTGGGCGCGCACGCGGCCGAACAGTGGGCGGATCCGCGGCAGCAAGGCGTCGGGGCTACCCCAGTGGCCACGCACCCAGGCCAGCGCGTCGCCTTGCATGCCGTAGCAGAAGCGCCGCCAGTAGTCGCGCATGACTTGACCCAGCAGTTCGCTGTGGTCGGTTTCCAAGGTCTGGGTGAACAGGCTGCCGCTGTCGAAGGCATGTTCGCGCAGCATGCGCTGGCACCAGCCGTGGATGGTCGATACCGCTGCTTCGTCCATCCACTGCACAGCGATTTCCAGGCGCCCGGCACAGCGTGGCCAGGCTTCTTCCGGGTAGTCGTCACGCAGCTGGTGCAGCAGCGGGTCGGCCGCTACCAGCTCGCCACGGAAGAACCGCGCAGCTTCGGCCAGGCGGGCGCGGATACGTTCGCGCAGTTCTTTGGTGGCGGCGTCGGTGAAAGTCACCACGAGGATTTGCGGTGGCAGCAACTCGCGGTCGAAGCCCTGCTCGCCACCGTGACCGAGGATCAGGCGCAGGTAAAGCGCCGAAATGGTGAAGGTCTTGCCCGTGCCGGCGCTGGCCTCGATCAGCTGGCTGCCATGCAGGGGGAAACTCAGTGCCAGGGGACGGTCCTGGGTCATGCGCCTTTCTCCGGGTTGCCCAGGGTCTGCCACGGGGCGTTGAACAATGGGCGGTACAAGGCTTCGCACCAGCCTTCGAAGGTTTCATCAGCGGTGAGCGCGGCAAAGTCACGGAACTGCCGGGCCAGGGCGACGCTTTCACTGCGCTCGCCGAAGCTGGTGCGCTCGTCGCCTTCGTAGGCGCGGGCAGCAGCAGCCAAGGCTTTGTCGCTATCGTCCTGGGCCAGCCAGGCAAACGCGGTCTTGGCCGCGACCGGCAACGGCGCATTCATCGCCGCCTGACGGGCTACCAGCAGGTCGCCCAGCAATTGCGCCGCCTGCGCTTGCGGCAGTGGCGCAAGCAGCAGGGTCAGGTCGCTGGCCACCAGCGCACTGTTATAGGGGTAGCCCGCCGCGCAGGCCGCCAGGTGCGTGACCCAGGGCGCGATCAGGCGGTGCCACTTCAGGGCGTTGCGCCCGGCACTGATGGTATTGGGTACGGTGGTGATGCTGAGCAGGCTCTGGTCATCCGCCTGGAACACCCGCCCCAGCCAGCCTTCGAGGCGGTGCCGGCCGTGCTCGAAATGCACTGGCAATGCCCCCTCGACCAGCTGCGACCAGCGCTGTAATAGCTGGCGGTGGCGTTGCAGCAAGTCTGGCAGGGGCTCGATCAGCTCGCGCTGCAGCAGTTCGCCAAAGCCGGCCAGCGGCAGCACGCCACAGGCCTGCAAGCGTCGGGCCTGTGCCTGCAGGGCCTGTTCGGCATTGTCCGGCTCGGCCAGCGCTACACCCAGCAGGCTTTCACTGGCGCCGTAGCGTTGCAGGGTGTCAAGGACGAAGGGTTCCTCGTCCGGGGTCGGTGCTTCCAGCGCTTCGAAGTACACCTTCAGACGCTGGCTGAAGAAGTGCCGCACCGGGTGGCGCAGGAAGTCATTCAGCTGGGTCAGGCTCAAAGCCTCATCGTCATGGTATGGCGGCAGGCCGGGGTCAGCCTGCTCGTCTTCCTGGCCCTGCTGGTGCAGCAGTTGCCATTCGTGGGCAAAGCTGAACAGTGGGCTCCCCTTCTGGAAGTAGCGTGGGCTGAACGGTTGCAGCGGGTGCTCTTGGGTCAGTGCGTGCAGCAGTTGCTCACCTGGTTGTGCTGGCTGCCCCGGCTCCGCGCCTGCCAGCTGCCAGCCGGCTCCAAGGTGATCGCGCAACTGGCCGATCAGTACCGAGGCCGGGCGTTCACTGTTGTCGCGAATGCTGCGCCCGACCCAGCTGACATATAGCTGGTCGCGGGCCGACAACAGCGCCTCTAGCAGCAGATAGCGATCATCCTCACGGCGCGAGCGGTCACCGGGACGGTAGTCGCTGGCCATCAGGTCGAAGTCGAGCGGCTGTTGGGCGCGGGGGTAATCGCCATCGTTCATGCCCAGCAGACAGACCACCCGGAACGGGATGGCGCGCATCGGCATGAGGGTGCAGAAATTCACCGAGCCGGCGAGGAAGCGTTGGGACAACTTGCCCTGATCGAGGCCCGACAGCCAGGCTTCGCGCACCACGGTCAACGGCAATGGGTCTTGCAGGCCGACGGCCTCGCACACTTCGAGCCAGCTATCACGCAGATCCTGCAACTGCATCAGCAGGAACTCATCGTGCTCGCCCTCGGCCAGGAAAAATACTTGCAGCAAGGCATGCAGGCGCTCGCCCCACTGGCTGACAGTGGCAGGCTCGGACAAAGCGTTGCTGGCCACTTCGAGGGCGTCCAGCAAGGCGACCAGCGGGCCGATCAGTGCCGCATCAAGACCACCGATTTCATCGTAGGGTTCGATGCCGTCACAGGCCTCACCCACGCCTACGGCATAACCCAACAGCATGCGCCTCAGGCCGAACCGCCAGCTGTTCTGTTCCAGCCCGGCGGGCAAGCCGAGGCTGGCCCGCTGCTCGGCATTGAGGCCCCAGCGGATGCCGGCCCCCTCGATCCAGCGGTGCAGCGTGGGCAGGTCGTTTTCGCGTATGCCGAAACGGGCGCGGACTGCCGGCACATCCAGCAGGTCGAGCACTTCGCTGACCGCGAAGCGGCTGTCCGGCAGCTTGAGCAGGTGTTCGAGGGCAATCAGCAAGGGTTCGCGACCACGCTGGCCCTGGTCGGTCAGGGTGAACGGGATGTACCGCGGATCGTTGCGTTGCAACTGGCCGAATACGGCGCGGATGTGCGGCGCATAGCTATCGATGGCCGGCAACATGACGATCACGTCACGCGGGCGCAGGGTTGGGTCGGCGCTGAAACGGGCCAGTAGCTGGTCGTGGAGGATCTCCACTTCGCGTTGCGGGCTGTGGGCGATGTGAAAGCGGATCGAGCGGTCCTTGGCCGGGTCGACTGGATGCCACCGCTCGCGGGTTTCGGCGAGCGGACGCAGTTCGAGGATGTCGTCCTGCAACTGGTTTAGCAGCGTAGTAGGCGAGCCGTCGCTGAACAGGTCGATGCGACCGTCGCTGAACACACCCTGATAACTGCCGGGGTCATCGTAGCTGTCGAGCAGGTTGATGTAGTCGCGGCCCTGTTTGCCCCAGGCGGCCAGCAAAGGGTGGGCGTGCTGGTGCAGCGACTGGTCGTCCAGTTGCAAGGGCATACCCTGCTTGCGTTGCTGGCGCTTGTACTGGTGGCGCAGCAGGTCCTTGTCGGCAACGATATCGGCCCAGTGGTGGCGGCAAGGGTTGTGCACGCACAGCAGCACCTGGCTGAAGCGCGCCAGGCCGGCCAGTGCTTCGAGGGCCTGGGCTGGCAGCGAGGAGATGCCGAATACGATCACCCGGGCCGGCAGACCGGCAGGCGCCTGCCCCAAGCTGTTGATCCGTTCGATGAAGCGTTGATGTACGCCGGCACGGCTCTGCGCCATGCCCTGCTCGCCAACGTCCTCCAGCAATGCGCGCCACAACTCGGCCTGCCAGCGGTTGCCCGGGGGCAGTGCCTTGCGTTCACCGCGGGCGGTGTTGAGGATGTGCTCGCCAGCGGCCCAGTCCTTGAGCCAGTCGGCTCGGTATACCTGATATTGGTCGTACAGGTCGGCCAGGCGCTCGGCGAGCTGATAGCGCTTGCGCAGGTCGCTGTCGTCGGTGAGGAAGCGTCGCAACGGCTCGAAATGCGGGCGTTCGATCAAGGCCGGGAGCAGGCGCATCAGACGCCAGGTCAGCGGTGCCTTGTCGAGCAGGGAGACTTCGGGAATTTCGTCACGGCCCAGCACGCTGCGGTACAACTGCCACATGAAGCTGCCCGGCAATTGCACGTCGATGGCGGCGGCGATGCCACAACCGCCCTGGTCGTCGTCCTGAGGGTCTTCGGCAAGCGCCAGTTTGAGCCATTGGGCAATGCCATTGCTTTGGACCAGAGCGATTTCGTTTTCCAGGGGTGCCAGGGGATAGCGACGCATCCAGCTCACCACCAGGCTGCGCAGGTCGTCGAGGCGGTTGCCGTGGACGATCATGAAGCCGGAGTGGAGGTGAGTGGTATTGGGCATCGGGAGGCCTCTGGCTGACGCTGGGGATGAGGGGAAACGATATCACGTAGGTACCATACGGAGAGCATGGCGCAGTGCCATCAACCGATTGGCAAGGCATCGGAGGAACCCTGTAAGCGGCCTTGCGCCGTCCCTGTGGGAGCGGCTTTAGCCGCGAAGCGGGCGACGCGGTGGATGGCACCGGCTTTGCCGGTGTTCGCGGGTGAACCCGCTCC
>NZ_JBNRIJ010000062.1:0-8282 GCF_053557675.1 Pseudomonas sp. XP1
GGTACTGCACAGGCCTTGAGGCCTGTGCAATACCTGTGGGAGCTGGCTTGCCGGCGATAGGGCCGGTACAGGAATGACACCTATGAAAAAGGCGCCCGTCAGGCGCCTTCTTCTTGTTGCGGTATCACTCAGCCAATGGCTTTGGACGCCAGCCAGAACAGGCCGGCCGCCAGGCCCATCGACGCAGGCAGGGTCAGTACCCAGGCCAGCAGGATGGTCTTCACGGTGCCGCCTTGCAAGCCGCTCTTGTTGGCGACCATGGTGCCGGCCACACCGGACGACAGCACGTGGGTGGTCGATACCGGCAGGGCGAAGATGTTGGCCATGCCGATGGCGCAAGCCGCGGTGATCTGCGCGGACATGCCCTGGGCATAGGTCATGCCCTGCTTGCCGATCTTCTCGCCAACGGTCAGTACCACGCGCTTCCAGCCGACCATGGTACCCAGGCCCAGGGCCAGGGCGACGGCCACGATCACCCAGAACGGGGCATACTCGGTGGTGGCGGTCAGGTCTTTGCGCAGTTTTTCCAGGTCGGCCTTTTCACGGGCTTCCAGGCCTGGCAGCTTGCCAACCTTCTTCGCCGTGTCGTCCAGGCACAGCAGGTAACGGCGCACTTCGACACGCTTGTCGGCACTCAGGCTGTGGTAGTCGGTCACGCCCTGCAGCGAGGACTGCAGCGCGGCAATGGTCGGCTCGGTCTGCTGCGGGTTGCAGCTGAACTGCTCTGGCAGGTCGCTGGCCTTGGCCTTGCCCAGCGCCAGGAACTCGCCCAGGGTGGCGGCGTTGCGCTGGTAGAACTGGCTCATGTGCAGTGTGGCGTCGCGGGTACGCTCGATCTGGTAGGTGGTGCTGTTCAGGTCGAGGACGAACTTGGCCGGGACGATGCCGATCAGTACCAGCATGATCAGGCCGATGCCTTTCTGGCCGTCGTTGGAGCCGTGCACGAAGCTTACGCCCATGGCCGAAACCACCAGTACCAGGCGGTTCCAGAACGGCGGGTGCTTCTTGTCGTCGAGCTTGCGGCGTTGCTCGGGGGTCTTGTGCATCTTCGACAGCGGGCGCCACCACTTCAGGCCGATCAGTACCAGTGCGGCAACGGCGAAGCCGGCCATCGGCGAGACCACCAGCGACATGGCGATGTCGATCGCCTTCTGCCAGTTGACACCGTCGCCCAGCGGGATGTCGTTGATCAGGGCATTGGCCAGGCCGACGCCGAGAATGGAGCCGATCAGCGTGTGCGAGCTGGAGGCGGGGATACCGAAGTACCAGGTGCCCAGGTTCCAGGTGATGGCCGCAGCCAGCAGCGAGAAGACCATGGCCAGGCCGTGTCCGGTGTTCACGTTGATCAGCAGCTCTACCGGCAGCAGGTGCACGATGGCATAGGCCACCCCGACACCGCCGAGCAGAACGCCAAGGAAGTTGAACACGCCGGAAAAGAACACGGCGAGGTGCGGCGGCATGGCTTTGGTATAGATGACGGTAGCTACCGCGTTGGCGGTGTCATGAAAGCCATTGATGAACTCGAAGGCGAGCACGAAGGTCAAGGCGAGCAGCAGGCTCACCAACACCCAGGCATCCAGTCCGCTGAATAATTCGATCATGAAGGTTGTCTGGCGGTCTTAGGGGGGCGGGATTATGCCAGAAAACCTTGGCAATCGATGCATCTGCGACAGACCGACGGCAATCTTCCTGTCGGGAGCGTTATGTGCACGGCGCGACGTCGAGGCAGGGAAATGTCCGCTAAAACGCGCGAAACCTGGCGAAAACCGGCAAAAAATTAAGCAAAAAACCGCTTCGCTTCTTTTCAAACGGCCGTATGAAATTTGTGTAATTCCATTTCACCTTCGGCCAGACAGTAAAGATCGACCGCGCCCGGGCTGGCCGGGCGACGACGCGCTGGCGTGGTCCCGGGGTCAGGGAGTGTCGCTGCGCAGTTCCTTTTCCATACGTTCCAGTTCCTGGCTGAAGGCCTGGTCGCGCACGCTCGCGCGCTTGCGCCAAGGTTTGCGTTCCGGATCCGGTTGTGCGGCGTAAGTGGTGACTTCGCCACCGTAAACATCCTTGTAACGTTCAGCCTGGCGCTCGAGTTCCGCGCGCAGTTCATCTTTCGTCACAGTAGTACCTGAATTAAGTTTGATGACTGTTGTTCTACGTGTGCAGCGTGCACATGCCTTGCTGGCCGCAACGGCTTGATACAGCGGAAGGTTCCATTACCACGGCATCGTCGAGGCCTGCGCAATCGATTATAGCAACCGATATTTCGCCGAACATCGTAATTTACCCAGCCCTGACATCACCAGACGCAAGTAACGGAATGCATCCGACAACAGTTTGGGCTTTTCGTACAAGTTTGAAAGGCAAGACGGACAAAAGTTCGTTGCAGTGCAGCAGCGGGACCGTCGACCGGGAGAGTAATGAAAAACGGCCTCGCCAAAAGGCGAGGCCGTTGCCTGGGGACTTCTACGGTGGGTACCTGACCAGTCTCTCCAAAGAAGCCACAAGTGGCATGAGAAAGGTATAAGTAAAAGTGTCAGCGGTCAATTGCGATTATCGGCCGTTTGTTCGATAATCGCACGAGTGGGCGTTTTTTTCGAGGTGTGCGATGAGTGACGAAACCCTGGCCAACGATTCCGTCAATCCAGAGTCGGGCAACCCGGAGCAGGGGCGATCTGCCTCGGCAGCCCTGGCACCGCCGATCGTGGCTTCCCCGGCAAAGCGCATCCAGGCCTTTACCGGCGACCCGGACTTCATGACCTCCCTGGCGCGAGGCCTGGCAGTAATCCAGGCCTTTCAGGAACGCAAGCGTCACCTGACCATCGCCCAGATCAGCCACCGCACCGAAATCCCTCGTGCGGCGGTACGCCGTTGCCTGCACACATTGATCAAGCTGGGTTACGCCACCACCGACGGGCGCACCTATTCGCTGTTGCCCAAAGTGCTGACGCTGGGGCATGCATACCTGTCCTCGACGCCGCTGGCGATTTCTGCCCAGCCATACCTGGACCGCATCAGCGATCAGCTGCACGAGGCGGCCAACATGGCCACGCTCGAAGGTGACGACATTCTTTATATAGCCCGTTCGGCCACCGTGGAGCGGCTGATTTCGGTCGACCTGTCGGTGGGCGGGCGCCTGCCGGCCTATTGCACGTCGATGGGGCGCATTTTGTTGGCGGCCATGGACGACACCAGCCTGCGTGAATACCTGGAACGTGCCGACCTGAAGGCGCGTACCAGTCGTACCTTGCATGACCCCGAGTCACTGTTCGCCTGTATCCAGCAGGTGCGCGCCCAGGGCTGGTGCGTGGTGGACCAGGAGCTGGAGCAAGGGCTGCGTTCGATTGCGGTGCCGGTGTATGACGCCTCGGGGCAGGTGTTGGCGGCATTGAACGTGAGTACCCATGTCGGGCGGGTGACGCGCAGTGAACTGGAGCAACGGTTCTTGCCGATCCTGCTGGCGGCAAGCCGGGACCTTTGCCATCAGTTGTTTGGTTGAGCCTGCAGGGGGCCGCAAAGCGCCCCCTTTCAAATCTGGAACAGGCAAAACCCTTTCCTGTGCGATAAACGCACAGTGTCGTTCGCTGTCAATTGCGCCACCACCGCCCGCTGATTAATGTCTCTCGCAACGGTTGGCTGTGCCGACCGAACAAGAAAAGCATAATAAGAGGCACTTTCATGAATACTGTCCCCTCGCTGCCGCGGCCGCACCCGCGCGCAGTACCGTTATATCCAGGCTGACGCCGGCCGCATTCCCTCAAACTACTGTCCTCTGTACCGGTTTAACGCGTGCAGTGGCCTGGCTGTGCCCCTCATTCCGGATAACAATAATGAACCAAGCGCAAACCAACGTCGGCAAAAGCCTCGACGTCCAGTCGTTCATCAATCAGCAGCCGCTGTCTCGCTACCAATGGCGGGTGGTGTTGTTGTGCTTCCTGATCGTCTTCCTCGATGGCCTCGATACCGCGGCCATGGGCTTCATAGCCCCGGCCCTGTCACAGGATTGGGGAATTGACCGCGCCAGCCTCGGCCCGGTCATGAGTGCCGCATTGATCGGCATGGTTTTCGGCGCCCTCGGCTCCGGCCCGCTGGCGGACCGTTTTGGCCGCAAGGGCGTACTGGTGGGCGCTGTGTTGGTATTTGGCGGCTTCAGCCTTGCCTCGGCCTATGCCACCAACGTCGAGCAGTTGCTGGTATTGCGCTTCCTGACCGGCCTGGGCCTTGGCGCAGGCATGCCCAACGCCACCACGCTGCTGTCTGAGTACACCCCCGAACGCCTCAAGTCGCTGCTGGTGACCAGCATGTTCTGCGGCTTCAACCTGGGCATGGCCGGTGGGGGCTTCATTTCCGCCAAGATGATCCCGGCCTACGGCTGGCACAGCCTGCTGGTGATCGGTGGCGTGCTGCCGTTGCTGCTTGCGCTGGTGCTGATGGTATGGCTGCCGGAGTCGGCGCGGTTCCTGGTGGTGCGCAATCGGGGCACCGACAAGGTGCGCAAGACCTTGTCCCCCATCGCACCGCAGGTGGTGGCCGAGGCGGGCAGCTTCAGCGTGCCGGAGCAGAAGGCGGTGGCCGCGCGCAACGTGTTTGCGCTGATCTTCTCCGGTACCTACGGCATGGGCACCATGCTGTTGTGGCTGACCTACTTCATGGGCCTGGTGATCGTCTATCTGCTGACCAGCTGGCTGCCAACCTTGATGCGCGACAGTGGCGCGAGCATGGAGCAGGCGGCCTTCATCGGCGCACTGTTCCAGTTCGGTGGCGTGCTGAGTGCCGTCGGCGTGGGCTGGGCCATGGACCGCTTCAATCCGCACAAGGTGATCGGCATTTTCTATCTGCTGGCCGGTGTGTTCGCCTACGCCGTGGGGCAGAGCCTGGGCAACATCACCGTATTGGCCACGCTGGTGCTGGTTGCCGGCATGTGCGTGAACGGCGCCCAGTCGGCGATGCCTTCGCTGGCGGCGCGCTTCTATCCGACACAGGGCCGCGCCACAGGGGTATCGTGGATGCTGGGTATCGGCCGTTTCGGCGCGATTCTCGGGGCCTGGAGTGGTGCCACGCTGCTGGGGCTGGGCTGGAACTTCGAACAGGTGCTGACGGCGTTGCTGGTGCCGGCAGGGCTGGCGACCGTGGGTGTGATCGTGAAAGGGCTGGTGAGCCACGCTGACGCGACCTGAGGCCCGAGGGCCGCTTTGCGGCTCTTCGCAGCACAAGGCTGCTCCTACACAGGCGATGTCGCCCCTGTAGGACCAGCCTTGTGCTGCGAAGAATTCGACACGGTAGAGAATGAGTAGCAGGACAACAAATGGTTCGATAATCGCACAAATAGTCGATTATCGGATTGTAAGCCACCCAAGAGTCTCCTTAATCTGAGCTCACCGAAGCACCCTGACCAGGAGTCTCCAAATGGCTGCAATTCTCTCGCTTCACGAAGCCGTGAAGCAGTTCATCCAGGATGGCGATACCGTCGCCCTCGAAGGTTTCACCCACCTGATCCCGACTGCCGCCGGCCACGAGATCATCCGTCAGGGCAAGCGCGACCTGACCTTGGTGCGCATGACCCCGGACCTGATCTACGACCAGCTGATCGGCGCCGGTTGCGCCAGCAAGCTGATCTTCTCCTGGGGTGGTAACCCGGGTGTCGGTTCGCTGCACCGCCTGCGTGATGCCGTCGAGAAGCAGTGGCCACACGCCATCGAAATCGAAGAGCACAGCCACGCCGACCTGGCCAACGCCTATGTCGCCGGTGCTTCTGGCCTGCCGTTCGCCGTGCTGCGTGCTTACGCCGGCTCCGACCTGCCGAAGGTCAACCCCTTGATCAAGAGCGTCACCTGCCCGTTCACCGGTGAAGTGCTGGCAGCCGTGCCGTCGGTGCGCCCGGACGTGACCGTGATTCACGCGCAAAAGGCTGACCGCAAAGGCAACGTGTTGCTGTGGGGCATCCTCGGCGTGCAGAAGGAAGCCGCCCTGGCCGCCAAGCGCTGCATCGTCACCGTCGAGGAAATCGTCGACGACCTGCAGGCCCCGATGAACGCCTGCGTACTGCCGACCTGGGCCCTGAGCGCGGTATGCCTGGTACCTGGCGGTGCGCACCCGTCCTATGCCCATGGCTACTACGAGCGTGACAACCGCTTCTACCAGGCCTGGGACCCGATCGCGCGCAGCCGCGAATCGTTCACCGCCTGGATTGACACCTACATCCGTGGCACTGCCGATTTCAACGAATTCAAGGCCAAGCTGGCCAGCACTGCGGAGGCCGCACAATGAGCTACTCCACTTCCGAAATGATGACCGTCGCCGCAGCCCGTCGCCTGCGTAACGGTGCTGTGTGCTTCGTCGGCATCGGCCTGCCTTCCAAGGCCGCCAACCTGGCGCGCCTGACCTCGTCGCCAGACGTGGTGCTGATTTACGAGTCCGGTCCGATCGGCGCCAAGCCAAGCGTACTGCCGCTGTCGATCGGCGACGGCGAGCTGGCCGAAACCGCTGACACCGTGGTGCCGACCGGCGAGATCTTCCGCTACTGGCTGCAAGGTGGGCGCATCGACGTCGGCTTCCTCGGCGCCGCCCAGGTCGACCGCTTCGGCAACATCAACACGACTGTGGTCGGTGACTACCACGCCCCGAAAACCCGCCTGCCGGGTGCCGGTGGCGCACCGGAAATCGCCGGTTCCGCCAAACAGGTGCTGATCATCCTCAAGCAGTCGCCGCGTGCCTTCGTCGACAAGCTGGACTTCATCACCTCGGTTGGCCACGGTGAAGGCGGCGACTCGCGCAAACGCCTTGGCCTGCCAGGCGACGGCCCGGTCGGTATCATCACCGACCTGTGCATCATGGAGCCGGAGGCTGGTACCCACGAATTCGTCGTTACTGCCATCCACCCGGGCGTGACCCGCGAGCAGATCATCGCCGCCACTGGCTGGGCGATCCGCTTTGCCGACGATGTGCAGACCACTGCCGAACCGACCGAAGTCGAGCTGTCCGCCCTGCGAGACCTCGAAGCCCGTACCGCCGCGGCCCACGGCCAGGTGGCAGGAGAAGCCTGATGCGCGACGTATTCATCTGTGACGCCATTCGCACCCCGATCGGCCGCTTCGGCGGTGCCCTGGCCGGCGTGCGGGCCGACGACCTGGCCGCCGTGCCGCTGAAGGCGCTGATCGAGCGCAACCCGAGCGTGCAGTGGGATCAGGTTGACGAAGTATTCTTCGGCTGCGCCAACCAGGCTGGCGAAGACAACCGCAATGTGGCGCGCATGGCGCTGCTGCTGGCCGGCCTGCCGGAAAGCATTCCGGGCGTTACCCTGAACCGCCTCTGCGCGTCGGGCATGGATGCCATCGGTACCGCCTTCCGCGCCATTGCCAGCGGCGAAATGGAGCTGGCGATTGCCGGCGGCGTCGAGTCGATGTCGCGTGCCCCGTTCGTCATGGGCAAGGCCGAAAGTGGCTATTCGCGCAACATGAAGCTCGAAGACACCACCATCGGCTGGCGTTTCATCAACCCCCTGATGAAGAGCCAGTACGGTGTGGACTCCATGCCGGAAACCGCCGACAACGTGGCCGACGATTACCAGGTTTCGCGTGCTGACCAGGACGCCTTCGCCCTGCGCAGCCAGCAGAAGGCAGCTGCCGCCCAGGCCGCCGGTTTCTTCGCCGAAGAGATCGTGCCGGTGCGTATCGCGCACAAGAAGGGCGAGACCATCGTCGAGCGTGACGAGCACCTGCGCCCGGAAACCACACTGGAAGCGCTGACCAAGCTCAAGCCGGTCAACGGCCCGGACAAGACCGTCACCGCCGGCAACGCCTCGGGTGTGAATGACGGTGCTGCGGCGTTGATCCTGGCCTCGGCCGAGGCGGTGAAGAAACACGGCCTGACCCCACGTGCCCGGATACTGGGCATGGCCAGCGCCGGTGTTGCACCGCGGGTCATGGGCATTGGCCCGGTGCCGGCAGTGCGCAAGCTGACCGAGCGCCTGGGCATCGCGGTGAATGATTTCGATGTGATCGAGCTCAACGAAGCCTTTGCCAGCCAAGGTCTGGCGGTGCTGCGTGAGCTGGGTGTGGCCGACGATGCACCGCAGGTGAACCCCAACGGCGGTGCTATCGCCCTGGGCCACCCGCTGGGCATGAGCGGTGCGCGCCTGGTGCTGACTGCGCTTCACCAACTGGAAAAGAGCGGTGGGCGTAAAGGCCTGGCGACCATGTGTGTGGGCGTAGGCCAAGGTTTGGCGCTGGCCATCGAGCGGGTTTGACCTGTACCGGCCTCTTCGCGGGGAAAACCCCACCCCCAGGGAA
>NZ_JBNRIJ010000062.1:8448-12448 GCF_053557675.1 Pseudomonas sp. XP1
CAGGTGTGTCTAGAATTACCTGCGACCCTCCAGGAGTAAACTCACCATGACCTCAGCCTATTACACCGGCGAAGAACGCAGTAAACGCATCTTCGCTATCGTTGGTGCCTCTTCAGGCAACCTGGTGGAATGGTTCGACTTCTACGTCTATGCCTTCTGCGCGATCTACTTTGCTCCGGCTTTCTTCCCTTCCGACGACCCCACCGTGCAGTTGTTGAACACGGCAGGCGTGTTCGCCGCGGGTTTTCTGATGCGCCCCATCGGTGGCTGGATATTCGGCCGCCTCGCTGACCGCCATGGTCGCAAGAATTCCCTGATGATCTCGGTGCTGATGATGTGCTTCGGCTCCCTGATGATCGCCTGCCTGCCCACCTATGCCAGCATCGGCACCTGGGCCCCGGCGTTGCTGTTGCTGGCCCGGCTGATCCAGGGCCTGTCGGTTGGCGGCGAGTATGGCACCACTGCCACCTACATGAGTGAAGTGGCCCTGCGCGGCCAGCGCGGCTTCTTCGCCTCGTTCCAGTACGTGACCCTGATCGGCGGCCAGTTGCTGGCGGTGCTGGTGGTGGTGATCCTGCAGCAACTGCTCACCGAAGAAGAGCTGCGCGCCTGGGGCTGGCGCATACCGTTCGTGGTCGGTGCCATTGCAGCGCTGATCTCGTTGATGCTGCGCCGCTCGCTGCATGAGACCAGCAGCGCCGAAACCCGCCAGGACAAGGACGCCGGCACCATCAAGGGCCTGTTCCGCAACCACGCGGCGGCTTTCATCACCGTGCTCGGCTATACCGCGGGCGGTTCGCTGATCTTCTACACCTTCACCACATACATGCAGAAGTACCTGGTCAACACCGCCGGCATGACCGCAAAAAACGCCAGCTACGTGATGACTGGCGCGCTATTCCTGTTCATGGTGCTGCAGCCGTTCTTCGGCATGCTCTCCGACCGCATCGGCCGGCGTAATTCGATGATGCTGTTCGGCGCCCTGGGGACGCTGTTCACCGTGCCGCTGCTGATGGCGCTGAAAACCGTGAGCAGCCCGTTCATGGCCTTCGTGCTGATTACCCTGGCGTTGTGTATCGTCAGTTTCTACACCTCGATCAGCGGCCTGGTGAAGGCCGAGATGTTCCCGCCGCAGGTGCGTGCGCTGGGTGTGGGCCTGGCCTATGCAGTGGCCAACGCGGCGTTCGGCGGTTCGGCCGAATACGTTGCCCTGGGCCTGAAGACCTTGGGCATGGAAAACACTTTCTACTGGTACGTGACAGCGATGATGGCGATTGCCTTCCTGTTCAGCCTGCGCTTGCCGAAGCAGGCCGCGTACCTGCACCACGATGATTGAGGACGTGGCATGACCAACCAACTGTTCGACGCCTACTTCACCGCACCGGCCATGCGCGAGATCTTCTCCGACCGTGGCCGCCTGCAGGGTATGCTCGATTTCGAAGCGGCGCTGGCACGGGCCGAGGCGGCTGCCGGGCTGGTCCCGCACAGCGCGGTAGCGGCCATCGAGGCGGCTTGCCACGCCGAGCGTTATGACGTTGGCGCGCTGGCCAATGCCATCGCTACTGCTGGCAACTCGGCGATCCCGCTGGTGAAGGCGTTGGGCAAAGTGATCGCCAGTGGCGTGCCCGAGGCCGAGCGCTACGTGCACCTGGGCGCCACCAGCCAGGACGCGATGGACACCGGGCTGGTCGTGCAGCTGCGCGCTGCCCTCGACCTGATCGAAGCCGACCTTGGCAAGCTGGCCGATACCCTGTCGCGTCAGGCCTTGCAGCACGCCGACACGCCGCTGGTGGGGCGCACCTGGTTGCAGCATGCCACCCCGGTGACCCTGGGCATGAAACTGGCCGGTGTGCTGGGCGCCTTGACCCGTCACCGCCAGCGCCTGCAGGAGCTGCGCCCACGCCTGCTGGTGCTGCAGTTCGGCGGTGCCTCGGGCAGCCTCGCGGCGTTGGGCAGCAAGGCGATGCCGGTGGCCGAAGCCTTGGCCGAGCAGCTCAAGCTGACCCTGCCCGAGCAGCCCTGGCACACCCATCGCGACCGCCTGGTGGAGTTTGCCTCGGTGCTGGGCCTGGTCGCCGGTAGCCTGGGCAAGTTCGGCCGCGATGTCAGCCTGCTGATGCAGACCGAGACGGGGGAACTGTTCGAGCCTTCCGCGCCGGGCAAGGGTGGGTCTTCGACCATGCCGCACAAGCGCAACCCTGTCGGCGCAGCAGTGCTGATCGGCGCCGCGACCCGCGTGCCGGGGCTGGTTTCGACGCTGTTTGCCGCCATGCCCCAGGAGCACGAGCGCAGCCTCGGCCTGTGGCATGCCGAATGGGAAACCCTGCCCGACATCTGCTGCCTGGTCTCCGGTGCGCTGCGCCAGGCCCAGGTGATTGCCGAGAGCATGGAAGTGGATGCCGCGCGCATGCGCCGTAACCTCGACCTGACCCAGGGCCTGGTGCTGGCCGAAGCGGTAAGCATAGTCCTCGCCCAGCGCCTGGGCCGCGACCACGCCCACCACCTGCTGGAGCAGTGCTGCCAGCGCGCGGTGGCCGAACAGCGCCACCTGCGCACTGTGCTGGGTGAAGAGCCGCAGGTCAGCGCCGAGCTGTCCGCCGAAGAACTCGATCGCTTGCTCGACCCTGCCCATTACTTGGGCCAGGCCCGCGTCTGGGTGGCGCGCGCCGTGTCCGAACATCAACGTTTCACTGCCTGAAGGAGACCGCTGTGGCGCACTTGCAACTGGCCGATGGCGTTTTGAATTACCAGATCGATGGCCCGGAAAACGCCCCGGTGCTGGTCCTGTCCAACTCGCTGGGCACCGACCTGGGCATGTGGGACACGCAGATCCCACTGTGGAGCCAGCACTTGCGCGTGTTGCGCTACGACACCCGTGGCCACGGTGGGTCGCTGGTCACTGAAGGCCCCTACAGCATCGAACAGCTGGGCCGTGACGTGCTGGCCTTGCTCGATGGGCTGGATATCGCCAAGGCGCACTTCGTCGGCCTGTCGATGGGTGGCCTGATCGGCCAGTGGCTGGGCATCAATGCCGGCCAGCGCCTGCACAGCCTGACCCTGTGCAATACCGCTGCCAAGATCGCCAACGACGAGGTGTGGAACACCCGTATCGACACCGTGCTCAAGGGCGGCCAGCAGGCCATGGTCGATCTGCGCGATGCTTCCATCGCCCGCTGGTTCACCCCGGGCTTCGCCCAGGCCCAGCCGGCGCAGGCCCAGCGCATCTGCCAGATGCTGGCGCAAACCAGCCCGCAAGGCTATGCCGGCAACTGCGCAGCGGTGCGCGATGCCGACTACCGTGAGCAGTTGGGCCGCATACAGGTGCCGACGCTGATCGTTGCCGGTACCGAAGACGTGGTGACCACCCCAGAGCACGGCCGCTTCATGCAGGCCGGTATCACGGGTGCCGAGTACGTCGACTTCCCGGCGGCGCACCTGTCCAACGTCGAGGTCGGCGAGGCGTTCAGCCGCCGCGTGCTCGACTTCCTGCTGGCCCACTGAGGATACCGCCATGGACGAGAAACAACGTTACGACGCCGGCATGCAAGTACGCCGCGCAGTGCTTGGCGATGCCCATGTGGACCGCAGCCTGGAGAAGCTCAACGACTTCAACGGCGAGTTCCAGGAGATGATCACCCGCCACGCCTGGGGTGACATCTGGACCCGCCCGGGCCTGCCGCGGCATACCCGTAGCCTGATCACCATCGCCATGCTGATTGGCATGAACCGCAATGACGAGCTGAAGCTGCACCTGCGCGCGGCGGCCAACAATGGCGTCACGCGCGACGAGATCAAGGAAGTACTGATGCAGAGCGCGATTTATTGCGGCATTCCGGCTGCCAATGCCACCTTCCACATGGCTGAGTCGGTATGGGATGAGCTGGGCGTGGAGTCGCGACAGCAGTAATGCCTGTACCGGCCCATCGCCGGCAAGCCAGCTTGTGTCTTGAGAGGGGATTAGAATCTGAAGTGAGAGCGGTGAATGGCAAGCTGAATGCCA
>NZ_JBNRIJ010000063.1:0-7571 GCF_053557675.1 Pseudomonas sp. XP1
CCCCCCCCCCCCCCTCCCCCCCCCCCCCCCCCCCCCCCCCCCCCCCCCCCCCCCCCCCCCCCCCCCCCCCCCCCCGCTCCCACAAGTACTGTACTGTGTCAGGTGCCGTCGCCCAGGCCTACCTTGAGCAACGCGCCGTCCTTGTCATCTGTCAGCACATACAGGTAACCGTCCGGCCCCACCCGTACATCGCGGATACGCGCCTTCAGCTCCCCCAGCAAACGCTCTTCATGCACCACTCTGTCGCCATCCAGCTGCAGGCGGATCAGCTCCTGAGTGGCCAGCGCGCCAATGAACAGGTTATGGTCCCAGGCCTTGAACGTGGGGCTGTCGTAGAATGCCATGCCGCTGATGCCCGGCGACTTCTCCCATACATGGTGCGGGTCGACCATACCCTGCACATGCTTGCCCTCGGCCTCGGGGATCGGCAGCAGCGAGTAGTTGATGCCGTGGGTCGCAATCGGCCAGCCATAGTTCTTGCCGGGCTCGGGAATGTTGATCTCGTCGCCACCGCGCGGGCCGTGCTCGTGGGTCCACAGCTTGCCGGTCCAGGGGTTGAGTGCGGCGCCTTGCTGGTTGCGGTGGCCGAACGACCAGATCTCCGGCCGCACGTTGTCCTTGCCGACAAAGGGGTTGTCCCTGGGCACTTCGCCGTCCGGCAAGATACGCACGATCTTGCCTTGCAGCTTGTCCAAGTCCTGGGCGGTCGGGCGCTGGTTGTTCTCGCCGAGGGCAATGAACAGGTAGCCGTCGCGGTCGAACACCAGGCGCGAGCCGAAGTGGTTGCCCTCCGACAGCTTGGGCTGCTGGCGGAAGATGACGTTGAAGTTCTCCAGCCGGGCGCGGTCCTGGGACAACTGGCCACGGCCGACCGCCGTACCAGCCTTGCCGTCACTGCCCTCTTCGGCATACGACAGGTAGACGGTGCGGTCCTTGGCGAACTCCGGCGACAGCACCACATCCAGCAGGCCGCCCTGGCCCTCGGCCCAGACCTTGGGCACACCGCTGATCGGCGGCCCGACCTTGCCTTCGGCATTGACCACCCGCAAGTTGCCGGCGCGCTCGGTGACCAGCATGTCCTTGCCGCCAGGCAGGAACGCCAGGGCCCAGGGGTTGCGCAGGCCGTCGGCCACTGTGCTGACGGTCAGGCTGCCTTCTTCACTGCGAAACTGCTGTTCGGCCGCCGCCTGCGCCAGCAGGGGCAGGAGTGCGGCGGCGGTCAAGGTTACCAGCCAGGGTGCTCGAAGCATGCAGGATTCCTTTCGTAGGGCGCTCATGGCGCGCGCGGGTTGCCCCGGGGTGGTCGGGTTGGCTCCAGGTTCGGGGTTTGCTGCTGGCGGCGCAGGTTGTCGCCATTGCCGATGCCGCGGTTGTCCAGGGTGGGCGTGTGCTGGTACGGGTCGGTGGACGGGCCGCGCACGGGTGGTGCAGCCGGCATGCTGCCCTGGCGGCTGTTGGGGTTGGCACGCTGGATCGGGCTGTTGTAGGGGTTGTTGTTGCCGGCGGCGAGTTGCAATGGCGGCGCGGGTGCCGCTTGCGCGGGCAGGCACAGCACCAGGCCGAGGGCCAGGATGGGCAAGGTTGGGGTCATGCTTCACCTCCTGTACGAAAATGCCGCGCCTGGTGGGTTTGATAGCCTAAGGCGCGAAGGGTTCGCGGCAAAAGTGTGAATGCGGGTGGAGATGATTCCTGATGTTTCAGTATGGGCCCATTCGCAGCACAAGGCTGCTTCCTGCAGGAGCAGCCTTGTGCTGCGAATGGGCCGCAAAGCGGCCCCAGGTTACTGCCCCTTGTCCACCTTGTGCCGCGCCGCATACAGGCACAGCATTTCCATCGCCAGCGTGGCCCCGGCCAGCGCGGTGATGTCGGCATGGTCATAGGCCGGCGCCACCTCCACCAGGTCCATACCCACCAGGTTGATGCCGCGCAGCCCGCCGAGGATCTCCAGCGCCTGCACCGTGCTCAGCCCGCCGCACACCGGTGTGCCGGTACCGGGCGCATAGGCCGGGTCGAGGCAGTCGATATCGAAGGTCAGGTACACCGGCCGCTCGCCCACCCGCTGGCGAATCGCCGCGATCACCGCCTCGGTGCCCTGCCGGTGCACCTGGCGGGCGTCGAGGATGGCAAAGCCCTGGCTGTCGTCATTGGTGGTGCGCAGGCCGATCTGCACCGAGCTGGCCGGGTCCACCAGGCCTTCGCGGGCGGCGTGCCAGAACATGGTGCCGTGGTCGATGCGCTGGCCTTCCTCGTCCGGCCAGGTATCGCTGTGCGCATCGAAATGGATCAGCGCCAGCGGGCCATGGCGGTGGGCATGGGCCTTGAGCAGCGGGTAGCTGATGAAGTGGTCGCCACCCAGGGTGAGCATGGCGCAGCCTGCTTGCAGAATATGCGTGGCATGGGCCTCGATGCTGTCTGGGACCGACTGCGGGGTGCCGCTGTCGAAGGCGCAATCGCCATAGTCGATCACCGCCAGGTGGTCGAACGGGTCGAACGCCCAGGGCCAGTGCCGGGCCCAGGCCTGCTGCACCGAGGCGGCGCGGATTGCCCGCGGGCCGAAGCGCGCACCGGGGCGGTTGCTGGTGGCAGTATCGAACGGCACACCACTGACCACCACGTCGACGCCACGCAGGTCGCGGCTGTAGCGGCGGCGAGAGAAACTGGTAATGCCGGCGTAGGTACTTTCCGCAGCGGTACCATACAGGCTGTCGCGGGTCATGGCCTGGTCGTTGTTCGCGGCTTGCTCCACGGTCGGGCTCCTTTGTCGTTATTGGTTACTGGCGGCTGCGGAACGCGGTCCACAGGCGGTTGCGCTGGCGCAGGTCGGCCAGGGCCATGCTGCGGTCGGCATACAGGCGCTGGCGCACCGCGGCCGGCGGGTAGATGTCCGGGTCGTTGCGCACCGCTTCGTCCACCAGCGGCGTGGCCGCCTGGTTGGCGTTGGCGAAGAACAGCGTGTTGGTCAGCGCGGCCACCGACTCGGGCTTGAGCATGAAGGTGATGAACGCCCGCGCGGCCTCGGGGTGCGGGGCATCCTTGGGAATGACCAGGTTGTCCTGCCACACCAGCGTGCCTTCGCGGGGGATGCGGTAGATCAGCTCGAACGGCTTGCCGGCGCGGCGCGCCTGGTCGGCGGCCATCGCCGCATCACCGTTGTAGGTCAGCGCCAGGCACACGCTACCGTTGGCCAGGTCGCTGATCTGCCGGCCATTGGCGACGTAGCTGATCGACGGCTGCAGCTGGCTCAGCAGGTTCTGCGCGGCGGCCAGGTCGCCCTTGTCCTGGCTGTAAGGGTCCTTGCCCAGGTAATTCAGGGCCACGCCGATCACCTCCTGCGGCGAGTCGGGCATGGCGATGCCGCAGTCCTTCAGCCGGCTGGCGTACTCGGGCTTGAACAGCAGGTCGAGGCTGTCCAGCGGCACATCCCCCAGGCGCTGGCGCACCGCCTCCACATTCACCCCCAGGCCCAGGGTGCCCCAGGTGTAGGGCACGGCATGGCGGTTACCGGGGTCGGCCTCGGCGAGCTTGGCCAGCAGATCCTTGTCGAGGTTGGCATAGCCGGGCATGGCCTGGGGGTCGAGCGGCTGCAGGGCGTTGGCCTTGAGCGCCCGGGCCAGTACCGCCGACGACGGCACCACCACGTCATAGCCGCTGCCACCGGTCAGCAGCTTGGTTTCCAGCACTTCGGTGGTGTCGAAGGTGTCGTAGCGCACCTTGTAGCCGGTTTCCTGCTCGAAGCGCTGGATGGTTTGCGGGGCGACATAGTCGGCCCAGCTGTAGAGGTTGACGACCTTTTCTTCAGCCTGCAGCGGCAAGGCCAGGACCAGGGACAGCAGGCACAACGATCGACGCATGGCGGACACCTCGGCAAATGGGTGGATGCCGCGAGCATGCCAGCCGGGTTACATTGCAGGAATGGCAAGTTTGCAAAGCTGACATTCATCAGGAGCAATGTAATGCTCGGACAAGTTCACGACCCCGACCTGCAGCTGCTGCGGCTGTTCGTCACTGTAGTCGAGGCCGGGGGCTTCAGCGCCGCACAAGGCGTGCTGGGCCTGAGCCAGCCCACCATCAGCCAGCGCATGGCGCAGCTGGAAGCGCGGCTGGGCTACCGCCTGTGCAGCCGCGGCAAGGGTGGCTTTCACCTGACGGAAAAAGGCGCGTTGTTGCTGGACGCCGCCCGTGGGTTGCTGCTGAACATCGAACAGTTTCGCCAGCAGGCCAATGGCGTTGCCGGGCGGCTGCTGGGGACCGTGCGCATAGGCATGGCGGAGAACCAGGACAAGGCGGTAAGCCTGAAGCTGGCAGCGGCCATTGCGGCGTTTCGCAGGCGCGAGGAGGCGGTGCAGCTGGAGCTGATCAGTGCGCCACCGGCAGAGCTGGAGCGGTTGTTGCTGGAACAGCGGCTGGATTACGCCATCAGCTACTTTTCCGGCAACCAGGCAGCCTTCGATTACCAGCCGCTGTTCGAGGAGCGGCAACGGCTGTATTGCGGCAAGGGGCATGTGCTGTTCGGTGAGGCTGGCGTTGGGCGGGAGCGGTTGCTGGCGATGGACCAGGTGCGCCATCCGTACCGGTTGCTCAAGGGCGGCGAGCCGTTCCAGAGCCAGCGCAGCATGGCGGTGGCGGAGCAGATCGAGAGCGTGCTGACGTTCATTCTGTCGGGGCGGCATATTGGCTATCTGCCATGCCATTGCGCGCAGGGGTGGGAGACTGAGGGGATGTTGTGGGCGCTGGACCCTGGGCTGGACTTTGTGGTGCCGTTTACCCTGGCCAGGCACCGGGCGCAGGCGGTTGGCGAGGCACAGCAGGCGTTTGCGCAGGATTTGCTGGCGGCGTTTGCCTGAACCGGCCTCTTCGCGGGCAAACCCGCTCCCACAGGGATCGCACACATCTTGAGACCTGCGCCGTACCTGTGGGAGCGGGTTTACCCGCGAAGAGGCCGGGACAGACAACACCCATCAGTAAGCCATGCTCCAGGTCAGGGTGTAGGTACGTCCGCGCCCCTGGTAGTCATACAGGTACGCCGGCCCGTAGGTCGGTGAGTAGAACAGCGTCGCACGCTGCCCCCAGACCGTGCTGTACTGCTTGTCCAGCAGGTTCTGGATGCCGGCGCTGAAGGTGCCGAAGCCGGTGTCCTGGCTGCCCAGCAGGTCGAAGGTGGTATAGCCGTCGATCTCGTGGTCGGCATCGTCCTTCAGGCTGAAGGCATGGTTGGCCTGCAGCCGCGCACTGCGGCCATCGCCCTTCCAGCCAACGAAAGCGGTAGCCTTGGACAGCGAGGCATAGCGGGCATCGCGCTTGATCCAGCCGCCATCCGCGTCCTCTTCCTCGGAGCGGGTCAGGTGCAGGGTGCCGCCGGCTTCCCAGCCGGTCTGGAAGTGCCGGGTCAAAGCGCCTTCAAAACCGAAGTCGCGGCTTTTCTGGTCTTCCACATTGATGGTCAGCGTCTGCGAATCGACGTTGATGATCTTGTCCGACCAGATGTAGTACAGCGCCGCCTGGGCATCCCAGTCCAGGTCGGCATAGCGCCAGCCCAGCTCCACCTGGCGGCTCTTGATGCCAGCCAGTGGGTTGTCGGCCACGCTCAGGCCGGGCTTGCCGTAGTACTTGGCCGGGTCGGGCAAGTCGAAGCCTTCGCCGTAGTTGGTCCATACCTGGTGGCCATTCTTGAAGTCGTAGATGGCACCCACGTTGAACAGGTTGACCTGGTAATCGTTGCTGCCACCGGGCACACCCTTGAAGTCGCTGACGTCCACGTCCATCTGCTGGCGCCTGGCGCCGCCGGACAGGGTCAGGTTATCGGTGGCATGCCAGTCCAGTTGGGCGTACACCGACACGCCATCGACCCGGTAGCTGGGGTAGCGTGCGGCCTTGCTTTCCTTTTCCAGCTCCAGGCCACCCGACTCGGACGACGTCTGGGCGTTGAAGGTGGTCTGCTCGGCGTTGAAGCGCTCGCGGTCCAGGTCGACGCCGTAGGTCAGCTTCAGCGCGTCCCACTGCTTGGCGAACAGGCCCTTGAGGCTGGTGACTTCGAAGTTCTGCTGCGAGGCGGCAAAGTACACCCCGCGCGAGCCGGTGGGCGTGGCGCGGTTGTAGTACGGGAACGGGTAGAAGTTGTCGTCTTCCTTGCGGTACGAGGCCTGCAGGTAGAAGTCCTGGCCCAGCACGTCGGTGTGGTGGTAGTTGGCGTTGAGCAGCAGGCGCCGGGTGCGCGGCTCCAGGTCCGACGAGTAGCCGCTGCGCAGCTCGGCGTCTTCCAGGTCGGAGGGGGCGTTGTAGTTCAGGTTGGGGAAGTAGATGCCGGTGCTGCCGTGGTTGCCCGAGTCATAGTACTGAGCCAACAGGTCGAGGCTCTGCTGGTCGTTCAGCTGCATCCCCAAAGTGCCGAGCACGTCGATGGTCCGGTTGTACTGCAGGTCGGTCTGGGTGTTGTCGATGAAGATCTGGTCGCCGGCACCGTCGTAGAAGGCTTCGTTCTGCTCGCCGGAAACCCCCAGCCGGGCGTTGAACCGCTCGTTGCCGCCACTGATCGACTGGGCGAAGCGGGTGGCCAGGTCATCGCTGTTGTTGAAGCCGCTGCTGGCACCGAGCTGGGTCTCGAAGCGCGCCGGGCCGGGTTCGCCCTTCTTGGTCACGATGTTGATGATGCCGCCAGTGGCGCCGCCGCCGTAGATGGCACTGGCGCCAGACAGCACTTCGACGCGCTCGACATTGAACGGCGAAATGCTGTCGAACTGGCGCGACAGGCCGCGCGAGCTGTTCTGGCTGACCCCGTCGATCATCACCAGCACGTTGCGCCCGCGCATGTTCTGGCCGTAGTTGGTGCGCCCTTCCGGTGCCAGGTCGAGGCCTGGCACCAGCTTGCCGATGGCTTCCTTCAGGCTGACACCGCTATCGATCTGCTCGCGCAGCTGCTGCTGGTCGACCACCCACACGGTGCCGGGGATTTCGCTGATCGCGGTGCTGGTGCGCGAGGCCACGCTGACCTCGATCGGCTTGAGGTTGACCGCCTGCGGCGCGGCGTCGGCCTTGCGCAGGGTCACCGTGCGGGCGTCGCTGAAGTGCCAGCTCATGCCGCTGCCGGCCAGCAACTGCTGCAGGGCCTGCTCGATGCTGTAGCTGCCCTGCAAGGCCGGGCTGGCCTGGCCGGCGACGTCGCCAGTGGTGTACAGCAGGTGCAGGCCGGCCTGGTCGGCGAAGGTGGTCAGGGCCTGGTCCAGCGACTGGGCCGGCAGGTCGAGCTGGACCTGACGGGCCTGGGTCTGGGCCTGTTCGGTGGCGGTCGAGGCAAACGCCTGCAGCGGGCCGACCAGCATGGCCAGGGCACTGCAGGACATCAGGGCATGGTGAAGTGGACCGCGACGGCGGTGCGAAGGCTTGAGCATCAGAGGCACGAATGAGCTTCCTGACAAGTCGTAAATGAGAATGGGTTGCTGATCAGTCCCACTACGACGATCTGGCGTGCAGGAACTTGCAGTGCCAAATGGAAAATATTTTTATTTCTGTGCTGGCCTCTTCGCAGCACAAGGCTGCTCCTACAGGGACGGCAGTTCGCTGTAGGAGCAACCTTG
>NZ_JBNRIJ010000063.1:7639-11856 GCF_053557675.1 Pseudomonas sp. XP1
GGCTAACCACGGCAGGTAGGTCACCTTCAGCCCATAGCGCTGCTCAAGGGTGCGCAACAGGGCCTCTGGCTCATCGAGGTCGAACACCCCGCTGACCTCCATCGCCGCCAGCTTGCTGTCGGACAACACGATCCGCCCATGCCGGTAATGCTCGAGCTCCGCCAGCACCTGGCCCAGCGGCTTGCCGTTGAAGATCAGCTTGCCGCGCTGCCAGGCCATCTGCGTGCCGGCATCGGCCGCTACTGCCAGTTCATGCTCGCCAACCTTGGCTTCGCCCCGCGCCAATACCACGCGGCCATCGCGCCGCACGCTGAAGGTGGCCGCACTCCCCTGCACCCGCTCACCGGCCGTGTCGACCACAAAGGGCCGCGAATCATCGGTGGTCTCGAACAAGGCCTCACCGGCCTCCAGCACCACCCGCCGCTCACGGTCGCTGAACACCACGCTCAGGGCGGAGGCGCTGTTCAGCGTCACCCGCGTGCCATCGGCCAGGGTCACCACCTGCCGCTCACCCACCCCGGTGTGGTAATCCGCCAGCAGCACCGGCGCCTGCTGCCAACCCGCCACAGCAACAGCCAGCACCAGGGCCGCAGCCACGCCCGCCTGTTTGAGCCAGTTGCGGCAATGGCGCAGGGCCTGGCCGATGTACTTCGCCACCATGCTTTCGGAAACCCCCAGGCGCTGCGCGATCTGCGCCTGGGTCAGGCCGTCGACGCGGTTGAGCAACAGCGCCTGGCGGGCATTGGCGGGCAGCTGCTGCAGCGCCTGGTCGAGGATCTGCAGGCGCTCCCGGGCCAGCAAGGCCGCTTCGGGTGCCGGCGCCAGGCAGGCCACCTCACCTGCCCGCTCGCTGTCGTCGTGGCTGGCGGCAATGCGCTGCTCGCGGCGCAAGGCATCGATCGC
The DNA here is from genome assembly GCF_053557675.1 of Pseudomonas sp. XP1. Classification (NCBI taxonomy): domain Bacteria; kingdom Pseudomonadati; phylum Pseudomonadota; class Gammaproteobacteria; order Pseudomonadales; family Pseudomonadaceae; genus Pseudomonas; species Pseudomonas sp. XP1. The sequence goes on from NZ_JBNRIJ010000063.1 coordinate 8,543, forward strand.
CAGGTTGCCGGCCACGCGGAAGATGAAACTGCGCGCGTGCAGCACCGGCACTGCCTGCTGGTCGATGTTCACCAGCTTCAGGTAGGTTTCCTGCGCGACGTCGGCAGCGCGCTGGCGGTCGCTCATGCGCCGGGTCAGGAACTGCAGCAGGTCGTCGTAGTGCTCCTGGAAACTTGCCAGCAGGCCCGGCGCGGGAGAGGTCAGCATGGGTTCGGGAACGGCCAGTAGGAGAAGTTATCGGGCGTTAATGAGAAACAGTATCTTTCATATGGGCGGAGACTTTCAACGTCGACGCACATTTGCCACACTGCCCATTCGCTCACTCTGGCAAGGTCGTACCCCATGGCTGCCCGTCTGCACCGCTACGCCCGCCTGTTCCTGGTCCTGCTGCTGGCCTGCGGCCCGGGGGCCTGTGCGCTGTTCCAGGCACGCGACCCGGTCAATATCAGCGTGATCGGTATCGAACCGCTGCCCGGGCAGGAGCTGGAACTGCGCATGGCGGTGAAGATGCGGGTACAAAACCCCAACGAGGCGCCGATCGACTACAACGGCATCGCCCTGAACCTGGAGGTGAACGGCCAGCCGCTGGCTGCCGGGGTCAGCGACCAGCAGGGGCACATCGGCCGTTATGGCGAAGCGGTGGTCGTGGTGCCGGTGAGCATCACGGCGTTTTCCTTCCTGCGCCAGGCCTATGGGCTGGGCCGGGTGGACTCGTTGCAGGGCCTGCCCTATGTGCTGCGCGGCAAACTTGCCGGCGGGCTGCTGGGCACCGTGCGCTTTACCGACGAGGGCAAGCTGGACCTGCCCAAGGGCGCCTACTGGTAGGCGCCCGGCGGGGTGTGATCAGCGGTTGGCGCTGGCTGCGGCCATCAGCTTGTTGACTTCGCTGCGCACCATGCTGGCGTATTCGGGCGGCGACATGCCATCCAGCTCGGCGCGCACCCACTCGGCCCATTTGCCTTTGCGCCGTGGCTTTTCGGCGATCAGCCGCGCGGCTTCGCCCTTGGCCTTGCCCAGGTTGTTCTGCCACAGCTCGAACAGCCGGGCCTTCTCTGCCTCGATCTGCGCCCGTTCCTCGAAGCTCATGTTGGCCAGATTGAAACTCATGAAGGTACCTGCAGGTTTGAAAATGGCCGCTATCTTACACTCAGGACTGCAACAGCCCAAAGCCGCCGCAACTTTCCTGGCGCGCCGGCATCCATTGTTCAAACCATACCATCGACGAGGACGAGTTCATGGCCCGGAAAAACGCCGCGCTGGCCGACAGCGATCAGATCAAGGACCAGGTATTCAGCGAACTGCAGGCGCTGATCGAAGAATCGGAAAAACTGCTGAACGACAGCGCAGCGCTGGTGGGTGACGAGGCGGAAACCCTGCGCGCGCAGGTAAGTCTCAAACTGCGCCAGGCGCGCCAGGCCGCCGACAAGGTGCGCAGCAAGGCGCAACCGGTGGTGGAAGCTACCCAGGACTATATCGGCGGCCACCCGTGGCAGACCGTGGCCATTTCCGCAGGCCTCGGGCTGGTGGTCGGCCTGCTGCTGGGTCGCCGTCACTGACGCCCGGGCCGCCTGGCGCGAATCAGGCGGCCTGCGCCATCGGGATACCGCTGTGGAAGCGCAGCTCCTGGTCAGGTGACTGGATCAGCTCCACCTCCGCAGCCCGCACCAGTTCCACCCGGCGGGCGATGTCTGCCTCGTCGCCGTAGTTGTGCGCCAGTTTCAGGTAACCCTGGTAGTGGCGCGCTTCGCTCTTCAGCAGGCCGTGGTAGAAGCGGCCCAGCTCCTCGTCCAGGTGCGGTACCAGCGCGGCAAAGCGCTCGCAGCTGCGCGCCTCGATGAACGCCCCCACAACCAGCGTATCCACCAGCTTGACCGGCTCGTGGGCGCGCACCAGGCGCCGCAGCCCAGACGCATAACGCCCCGCCGACACCGGGCGCAGCGGCACGCCGCGACGCTTCATCAGGCGCAGCACCTGCTCGTGGTGCACCAGTTCCTCGCGGGCCAGGCGCGACATCATGTTGATCAGGTCGAGGTGGGTGCTGTACTTGGCGATCAGGCTCAGGGCGGTACTGGCAGCCTTGAATTCGCAGTTCTTGTGGTCGATCAGCAGGGTTTCCTGGTCGGCGAGCGCCGCATCGATCCAGGCGTCTGGTGTCGGGCAACCAAGAAAGGCGTCGATTTCGGGGATCAGGGACATGAGCGTGCAACCACAAAGAACGGGCAGGGCCGGCGATTATACCGGCGGCGGCGGGCGGCGCCAGTGACTATGCTTGATGTACATCAAGCGCCAGCGGGGGAAGCGCCGACTATAGTCAGGCATTGGCCGCCACCTTTGAACGGAGTTGAAGCCCATGCAAGCCGTCCGCAGCATCCTCGTCGTCCTCGACCCCGAGCACGCCCACAGCCGGGCCCTGACCCGGGCCAAGCTGATCGCCGGCGTCACCGGCGCGCGCCTGCACCTGCTGATGTGCGACAAAAGGCACGACCACAGCGCGCTGTTGAGCCTGCTGAGCAGCCAGTTGCATGATGACGGGTACGACAACGTCACCCATGAAGAGGCCTGGCGCGACAACCTGCACGACACCATCATCGACGTGCAGCAGGCCGAGGGCTGCGATCTGGTGATCAAGGAACACCGCCCGGACAACCCACTGAAAAAGGCCCTGCTCACACCCAGCGACTGGAAGCTGCTGCGCCAATGCCCGTGTGCGGTGCTGATGGTCAAGAGCGAGCGGCCTTGGACCGGCGGCAAGGTCCTGGCTGCGGTGGATGTGGGCAACCAGGACGAGGACCACCGCCGCCTGCACGCCAGCATCATCGACCATGGCTTCGAGATTGCCAAACTGGCCAAGGGTGAGTTGCACGTCATCACCGCCCATCCGTCGCCGATGCTGTCGGCGTCGGACCCGGTGTACCAGTTGACGGAAACTATCGAGAAGCGTTATCGCGAGGCGTGCAAGGCATTCCAGGCAGAGTACGACATCGGCGAAGACCGCTTGCATGTGGCCGAAGGGCCGGCGGATGTACTGATTCCGCATACCGAGAAGAAGCTCGATGCGGTGGTGACGGTGATCGGCACCGTGTGCCGCACGGGGATTTCCGGGGCGTTGATTGGCAATACCTCGGAGGTGGTGCTGGATGCGCTGGAGGGGGATGTGCTAGTACTCAAGAGCGAGGAAGCAATTGCCCACCAGGCGGAACTGGCCCGCGGTTGAGTTCGATCTGTCAGGACCCTATCGCCGGCAAGCCAGCTTGTGTCTTGAGAGGGGATTAGAATCTGAAGTGAGAGCGGTGAATGGCAAGCTGAATGCCAGA
>NZ_JBNRIJ010000064.1:0-10860 GCF_053557675.1 Pseudomonas sp. XP1
GATGCCGTTGTCCAGGGCAACGATGCCTTCGGACGGCAGCACGCGACGGATGTCGGCGACCATGCGCTGCGGGTAGACCGGGAAGCGGTTATCGTCGGCACCTTCGGCGATCTGTGCTTCGTTGGCTTCACGGATCGCCATCAGGCGGGTGAAGTCCCAGTGCGAAGTGTCGTTCAGCGCTTCGCTGATCTGCCACACGGCGTTGGCGATGTCGCCGATCACTTCCACCTGCGGGAAGTACACGGCATCGACTTCGGCAGAGCGGAAGTTGATGTGGATGACTTCGGTGCCGCCACGGACCATGAAGAACGGCGGCTTTTCGATCACGTCGTGGCCGATGTTGACGATCAGGTCGGCGGCTTCGACGGCGCGGTGCACGAAGTCACCCGACGACAGTGCGGCGTTGCCAAGGAAGCGTGGGTGACGCTCGTCGACCACACCTTTGCCCATCTGGGTGGTGATGAACGGGATGCCGGTCTTGTCGATCAGTTGCTTGAGGACCTTGGCGGTCATCTTGCGGTTGGCGCCGGCGCCGATCACCAGGATCGGGTTGCGGGCGTTCAGCAACTTTTGCACGGCAGCGTCGATCGCCACGTGCTCGGCCAGCGGGCGGCGGTGCAGGCTTGGCGGGATAGGCAGTGCGTCGGTCTGCTCGGCGGCGATGTCTTCTGGCAGCTCCAGGTGCACGGCACCCGGCTTTTCTTCTTCGGCCAGGCGGAAGGCTTCGCGCATGCGCGACGGGATGTTGTCGGCGGAAGCGAACTGGTGGGTGTACTTGGTGATGGGGTCCATCATGCCGCACACGTCGATGATCTGGAAGCGACCCTGCTTGGACTTCTTGATCGGCTTCTGGCCGGTGATCATCATCATCGGCATGCCGCCCAGGTAGGCGTAGGCGCTGGCGGTGACCAGGTTGGTGGCGCCAGGGCCGAGGGTCGACAGGCTGACGCCGGTCTTGCCGGTCAGGCGGCCATAGGTGGCAGCCATGAAACCTGCGGACTGCTCGTGACGGGTCAGTACCAGCTTGATCTTCGACTTGCGCAGGGATTCGAGCAGGTCGAGGTTTTCCTCACCGGGAATGCCGAACACATACTCGACACCTTCGTTTTCCAGGCATTGCACAACGACATCGGCGGCCTTGGCCATTTGGGGTACTACCTCAAAATCTTTGTGGGATTGCAGATTTATTAAGCTGCGTGACTGAGATGTTGCAGGATGTCTCAGTGGCGCGCATCGTAGGCCCTCTGGTTAATAATAATAAATATATTGTTATGATGCTTGGCATCACAGTTTGTTATGAACGGTAAACCCCCTCCATGAACCTCAAGGCATTGCGCTGCTGCGTCGAAATCGTCCGCCAAGGCAGCTTCACCAAAGCCGCGCAGCACCTGCATATCGCCCAGCCGGCACTGAGCATGGCCGTTACCCGTCTTGAAGAAGAACTGGGCGTGACCCTGTTCAACCGCACCACGCGCAAAGTCCTCCTGACGGCCGAGGGCGAACGGTTTCTGCCACGTATCGAATCGGCACTGCGCGAAATGGATGTTGCCCGGCAAGAACTGCGCGACATGGCCGACCTGAAGCGCGGCGAAGTGCGCCTGGGTATCCCGCCAATGTTCGGCCTGCACTATGTACCCGGGTTGATGAACGCCTTCCGCAAGCTGTACCCGGGTATTGCCATGACCGTGTTCGAAGGCAGTGCCGAGGACATCGGCCATCGCCTGGAACAACGGGAAATCGACCTGGCGTTGCTGGAGTCCAGGCGCGTGCCGCCCGACAAGGAATCGATCCTGCTGGGCAGCGACGAGATGCTGGCGTGCATGCACCCTGACCATCCCTATGCCCGCAAGGCCTTTCTCACGGCCGAGGACCTGCGCAATACCGACATGGTGGTATTCGACCGCACCTTCGTGCAGCGCCACCTGCTGGACGCGTTCTTCGCCGAACATGGCATCACTTACCAGGTAGCGCTGCAGAGCAACTTCGTGTCGCTGGTGGTGCAGGCCGCGCTGGACAACATGGGCGTGGCGACCCTGCTGCGCTCGGTGCAACAGCGCACGCCGGGCATCGTCGGCGTACCGTTCCAGCCAGCGCAGCAGATGAGCTTCCGCTTGTGTTGGCGCTCGGGGGAATACCTGTCGCTGGCCAGCAAGCGCTTCATCGATTTTGCCGCGCAGACCCATTACCTGGAGCGTTGAAGCCAGCCTGTGCCGGCCTTCTTCGCGGCTAAAGCCACTCCCACAGGGGGAGTGCATACCGCAAGCCTGCAGTGATCCCTGTGGGAGCGGCTTTAGCCGCGAATACCCGCGCAACCGGTGGCAGACGATTTAACGGGGGCAGGCAGCAAATGTCAGGTAATGCTCCCACCAAATGCCAATACAAACCTGTAAATCGTTGCAATTCGTCAGGTTCTTGCATGCGCTTCGCCTCCCTACAATGGCCTCACAACAACAAACGAGCCCAGCTCCGTGAGGCACGACCCCATGTACAGAGACCACATCGTCAAACCGCGTGCGACCGACAACCCTGCGTTCATGGCCCTGGCCACCACCGTAATCTTTGCACTCGCCCTGCTCTACGGCGTGGGCGACGGTAGCCTGGCCCGGCTGATGGGCCCGATCGTGCTCGACCTGCAGGCACCGCTACTGCGCAACATGGCCGTGGCCGGGACCTTGGCCATCACCCTGGTACTGAATCTGTTCATCCTCGGCCGCTTTGCGCTACGGGCCCAGGTGATCACCGTCTGGTTCGAACTGTTGCTGCTGTTCCTGCTGTTCTTCGACACCTTCGACCTGTCCTACAGCTTCATTGCCAGCAAGGTCGGCTTCATGATCACCCAAGGGGTGTTCACCACCGTCTACGTGTCCACGATCTCGATCGCCATCGCCTTCGTCCTGGCCCTGATGGGTGCCACTGCACGCTTGTCGTCCAACGGCTTCGCCATCGCCATCGCCAGTTTCTATACCTCGTTCTTCCGCGGTGTACCGCTGCTGATCCAGATCTACCTGATCTATCTCGGCATCCCCCAACTCGGCTATGTGGTCGGTGCAGTGCCGGCGGGCATCCTGGCCCTGTCGCTGTGCTATGGCGCCTACATGACGGAAATTTTCCGCGCCGGCATCAGCAGCATCCCGCGCGGGCAGTGGGAAGCCTCGCGAGCGATTGGCCTGACACCCTTCCAGGCGATGACCCGGGTGATCCTGCCGCAGTCGATGCGCCTGATCATCCCGCCCACCGGCAACCAGTTCATCTCCATGCTCAAGGACAGCTCGCTGGTGTCGGTGATCGGCGTGTGGGAATTGATGTTCCTGGCCCGCACCCAGGGCCGCGCGGAGTTCCGCCACCTGGAAATGCTGATTACCGCCGCCGTCCTGTACTGGGTGCTGTCGATCCTGCTCGAAACCGTGCAGTCGCGCCTGGAAAAACGTTTCGACCGCGCCCACCGCTGATCGAGGAGCATCACGATGAATCAAGTAGTCACCCCCGCTGCCGCCCAGGCCGCCGTGTCGATCCGCGGTCTGCAGAAATGGTACGGCGAGTTTCACGTACTCAAGGGTATCGATCTGGAAATAGCCAGCGGCGAGATCGTGGTGGTCTGCGGCCCGTCAGGCTCGGGCAAGTCCACGCTGATTCGCTGCCTGAACCTGCTGGAGGACTTTCAGAAAGGCCAGGTGCTGATCGCCGGCAACCCGCTGGGTCGTGATGCCGCCAGCGTGGCCGCCATTCGCCGCCAGGTCGGCATGGTGTTCCAGCAGTTCAACCTGTTCCCGCACCTGACCGTGCTGGAAAACCTGATGCTCGGGCCGCGCCTGGTCAGCAAGCTCAGCGAGGCCCAGGCCCGCGCCCTGGCCCTGGAGTACCTGGAGCGGGTTCGCATCGCCAGCCAGGCCGACAAGTTCCCCGGTCAGCTTTCCGGTGGCCAGCAACAGCGGGTAGCCATTGCTCGCGCGTTGTGCATGAAGCCGCGGATCATGCTGTTCGACGAACCCACTTCGGCACTGGACCCGGAGATGGTCAAGGAAGTGCTCGATGTGATGGGTGAGCTGGCCCAGGATGGCATCACCATGCTCTGTGTCACCCACGAAATGGGCTTCGCCCGACGGGTTGCCGACCGCATCATCTTCATGGACCAGGGCCAGGTCATCGAGCAGGCCCGGCCCAACGACTTCTTCGACAACCCGCGCCATGCCCGCGCCAGGGAGTTCCTTTCGCAGATTCTCAGCCACTGAGGCCTGTGTCTACCGCTGTGCCAACACCACAACAACAATTGCATACCCGGAGACTTATCGAATGAACCCACTTGCACGCTTGTTCGCACTCACCGCCGTCGCCGGTAGCCTGGCCCTGATGACCGGTGCCGCCTGGGCGGGCGCCACCCTGGATCGCATCCACCAGAGCAAGGTCATGAAAGTGGCCACCGCCGCCAACTGGCCACCGCAGTCGTTCCTTGGCGAGGACAACACCCTCAAGGGCTTCGATATCGATGTTGCCAACGAAATCGGCAAGCGCATGGGCACCACCGTAGCCTTTGTCACCCCCGAGTACGGCATCATCACTGCCGGGCGCTGGGCCAGCCGCTGGGACCTGTCGGTCGGGTCGATGACGCCTACCACCGAGCGTGGCCGCGTACTCGACTTCCCGGCCATCTACTATTACACCCCCTACATGTTCGCCGTGCACAAGGATGCCGCCGGCGCCAGCGCTGCCGACCTCAACGGCAAGACCATCGGCGTCGAGGCCGGCACTACCTCCGAGGACTACATCAACCGCCGGCTGAAGATCGACGCGGCGGACGTACCTGCGTTCAGCTACACCGTGGAGCCTGGCGATGTGCAGACCTACGGCGACAGCATGGGCCCGCTGGATGACCTGCGCATGGGCAACGGCACGCGCCTGGATGCCGCACTGTCGCCGCTGCCGACCATCATGGGTGCGATCAAGGCCGGTTACCCGATTGCGCCGGTGCAGGGCAAGCCCGCCTACTACGAACCGCTGGCCATCGCCACCGACAAGGGCGACGACGCCTTCAATGCCGAACTGGCCAAGGCCGTCGACAGCATGAAGGCCGACGGTACGTTGAAGCAGCTGTCCGAGAAGTGGTACGGCGCCGACCTCACGCAAGTGCAGTAACCCCATCACCCACAGACCAACGCCCTTCAGCTGAAGGGCGTGCGGCCCCCGCGTGCCCGTGGAACATGCAACGCCCAGTAAAAGGATGACCCAGCCGATGTTCAGCTACAGCAACAACTACTACACCGGAACCATGCGTCCAGCCCCACAACGCCCGGCTTTGGCCGGCGAAACCCGAGCCGATGTGTGCATCATCGGCGGTGGCCTGGCGGGCCTGAGCGTAGCCCTGGAACTGCTGGCGCGCGGGCGCTCGGTGGTATTGCTGGAAGCCGCTCGAGTTGCCTGGGGTGCCTCAGGGCGCAATGGCGGCTTCGTGCTGCAGGGCTGGTCCGAGGGGCTGTCGGCCATCGAACGGCGCTGCGGCAAGCAGACAGCGGCTGCATTGTTCCGGCTGTCACTGGAGGGCGTCGATATCGTCCGCGACACCATCGCCCGCCACCAGTTGCCAGGCTGTGCCGCGACCACCGGCAAACTCAGCGTGGTGCGCTACGACGACGCCGACAACCTGCAGCGCACCCGCGACCGCATGGCCCGTGATTTCGGTTTCGAGATGGAATACCTGGATACTCCTACGCTACGCAGCCACCTGAACACCGACCGCTACTACCAGGGGCTGCGCGACAGCCATGGTTTTCATTTTCACCCGCTGAACTACTGCCTGGGCCTTGCCGAGCTGGTCGAGCTTGCCGGCGGCCGCGTCCACGAGCAATCGCCCATGCTGCGGGTAGCACGCGAGGCCGGGCATCACCGCGTGACCACTGCCCACGGCGCGGTCACCTGTGCCGACGTGGTGTACTGCTGCGGCGGTTACGGCGGCGCCGAGTTCGGCCGACTGCGCCGAGCTTTCCTGCCTATCGCCACTTACGTGGTACTCACCGAACACCTGGGTGAACGCCTGAATGACGTGGTACGTACCACGGATGCCGTCGGCGACAACCGCCGCGCCTCGGACTACTACCGTATCGTCGAGGGTGATCGCCTGCTTTGGGGTGGCCATATCACCACCCGCAATCTGCAGGACGAACAACGGCTCGGGCAGTTGCTGACCCGTGACATTCTCAGCGTATATCCGCAGTTGCAGGGCTTGAAAATCGCCAAGGCCTGGTCCGGGCTGATGGGCTACGCCCGCCACAAGATGCCGCACATCGGCCCTCTGGGCCCCGGGTTGTGGGCCTGTACTTCGTTTGGGGGGCATGGTATGAACACCGCACCCGTGGGCGCCAGGGTGGTCGCCGAGGCGGTGTGCGGCGAAACCGACCGTTATCGCCTGTTCGATGCCTATGGCCTGGAATGGAACGGCGGGCCGTTCGGGCCTGCTGCGGCACAAGCGGTGTATACCGGGCTGAAGCTGATGGACCGGTTTCAGGAAGCACGCTCGCAATACAACAACTAGAACGACTACCAGGAGTCGCCATGGACGCCCTCCCCCCCGGCGCGCTGTTCAAACTTACCGAAAAGGACCGCCAGTTGCTGGCGCTGCTGCAGGCCAACGCCCGTGAGCCCACCGCCTCGCTGGCACGCAAGCTGGGTGTGTCGCGCTCGGCGGTGCAGGAGCGCATCAACCGCCTGGAGAACGCCGGTGTGATCACCGGCTACAGCGTGCGCATCGACCAGGACAAGCTGCAGCAGGTGATCAACTGCTTCACCATGACCTCCTGCAGCAACAAGAGCTACACCGACGTGATGACCACCTTGCGCAAGATGGAGTCGGTGCAGGCGGTGTACGCGGTGTCGGGCGAAATGGACTTCATCATCCACCTGACCACCCATACCTTGGGCGAACTGAATGCCGAGCTGACCCGTATCAACATGATCAAGGGCGTGACGCATACGGCGTCGCACATTGTCATGGAGACCAAGTTCAGCAAGAAGCTGACGTTGTAACCCCCTCCCAGGCTTTTCCAAGGCCTTGTGGGAGCGGGCGTGCCCGCGAACACCGGCGCAGCCGGTGCCATCCGTGCGGGACTCTTCGCGGGCATGCCCGCTCCCACATGTGCCCCCGCCAGACGTAAGAGTACGAGGAAGCCGGCCACCTTCCTCGACGTCACCGGCACGGATTGACTATGATCCCGCCTTGAACGTTTCAGCATGTTTCAACAAGGACCCAGATGTCAGTTCAGGAACTACCCCCTCTCCCTGGTAAAAGTACCGTCGCGAAAATGGAAGCCGCCATGGCGCTGGGCAGCTTTGCCATTGGCACCGGCGAGTTCGCCATCATGGGCCTGATGCCCGATATCGCCAGCAACTTGCAATTGAGCGAGCCCCAGGTGGGCCATGCCATCAGCGCCTATGCGCTGGGGGTGATGGTTGGCGCCCCCACGCTGGCGATCCTCGGCGCTCGGCTGTTGCGCAAGCACATGCTGCTGTTGTTGATGGCGCTGTACGCCCTTGGCAACCTGGCTACCGCCTTCGCCCCCTCGTTCGGCGGCCTGGTCGCCTTCCGTTTCATCAGCGGCCTGCCCCATGGCGCCTACTTCGGCATCGCGGCGGTGGTGGCCTCGAGCATGGTGGCCAAGGACCAGCGGGCGGGAGCCGTGGCCCGGGTGATGATGGGGCTGACCCTGGCCATGTTGCTCGGCAACCCGGTTGCCACCCTGCTGGGCCAGTACTTCGGCTGGCGCTCGGCGTTCGTGCTGGTCGGCGCGATCGCCGTGAGCACCATCGCTCTGGTCTGGCACATCGTGCCCCAGCGTCACGATGAAGTACGCAGCGACCCGCGCAAGGAACTGCAAGCATTCACATTGCCGCAAGTGTGGATGGCACTGGGCATCGCCTCGATCGGCTTTTCCGGCATGTTCTGTGTGTTCAGCTACCTTGCGCCGACCATGTTGCAGGTAACCCAGGTGTCACCGCAGTGGATTCCGTTCGGCCTGGCGGCGTTCGGCTTCGGTGGCATCGTCGGCAACATCGCCGGTGGCAAGCTGTTCGACCGCCTGCAGTTCCGCGCCGTCGGGCTGGTACTGGTGTGGTCGATTGCCGTGCTGCTGTTCTTCAGCTTTGCCGCGCAGGCGCTGTGGAGCCTGCTGCTGGGCATTGGCCTGGTCGGCACCATGATCGCCCTTGCGGCGCCGTTGCAGATTCGCCTGATGGACATTGCCCATGAAGCGCCAAGCCTGGCGGCGGCGTCGAACCATGCGGCGTTCAACCTGGCCAATGCGCTGGGGCCGTGGCTGGGTGGCATGGCGATTACCGCAGGCATGGGCTGGACCAGCACCGGTTACATCGGCGCGACTACGGCGCTGGTCGGGCTGGGGATCTACCTGGTGGCACGGCGGATGAAGGGTGGGCACTAAGGTTGAGGCCTGACAGATAGCTTGAACGGGGCTGCCATGCAGCCCATCGCCGGCAAGCCAGCTCTCACAGGTACAGCGTTGCTCTCGAGGTTGTCGCTGTACCTGGGGGAGCGGCCTTGCTCAGCCAGGGTTTGCCTGCGGCAGCTCGATGCGCACCCGCAACCCGCCACTCGCGGCAGCCAATGCGGTGATGCTGCCGCCGTGCAAGGCAACGGCCCGCTGGGCAATCGCCAGGCCCAGGCCAAAGCCGTCACCGTCATTGTCGGTGCCGCGGTCGAATGGCTCGAAGATGCGCTGCAGGCGCGCCGGCTCGACGCCCGGGCCATGGTCGCTGACGCTGACCTGCAACCATTGCCCGCCCGGTGCCAGCGCGGCCTCGACCAACACCTCGGTACCCGCTGCGGTGTAGCGCACGGCATTACGGATGATGTTCTCGAACGCCCGGTACAGCAGTTCTTCATGCCCATGAGTGATGAACGTGCCCTGGGCCTGCAAGCAAACCTGGCACTGTTTCATGCCAGCCTCGAAGCGGGCGTCTTCGACGATTTGCGCCAGCAGTTCGACCACATCGAGGCTGGCGAAGTCGTCCCCCTGCCGGGACTGGGCGCGGGCCAGGGTCAGCAACTGCTCGATCAGGTCGTCCATGCGGCGCGACTCGCGCTCCACCCGTTCAAGCATGTCCAGCCGGTCCGGTTGCTGGCGCATCAGGCCGATGGCGGCATGCATGCGGGTCAGCGGCGAGCGCAGTTCGTGGGAAATATCGTGCAGCAGATTCTGCTGCGCCTGCACCAACGCCTTGAGCTGACCGGCCATGCGGTCGCAGTCTTCGGCCAGTTCGACGATTTCGTCGCGGCGCTTGCCCAGCCTGGGCTTGACCCGCACCTCGAAACGGCCCTGGGCGACCTGGCCCATGGCTTCGCGCAGCCAGGCCAGCGGGCGGGTCAGGTACAGGCTGCACAGCAAGGCGAACAGCGCGCTCATCAGCGTGCCGGTAAACAGCGGGCCCATGCCGCGCGGGCGTGGTGGCTCGCCAATGGTCGTGGCCACCGAAGCGCGCAGCACCAGCGGGCGGCCGTCACGGTCGCTCAGCGCCTGCTCGAACCGCGCCACTGATACCGCCCTGCCGGCCAGCAACCTGCCCTGGCTATCGTAAAGGCCCACCTGCACATCCGGCGGCTGCGGCAATACCTCGAGCAACTGTCGGCCAGCCTGCTCGCCGTAACGTTGCAACAGCTGCAGTTCGGTGGCCAGCAGCGAACGCAGCGCCGGGGTATCACCACGCAGGTCATTGAGCATGAAGGCGCCCGCGCCCACCAGGAAGGTCAGGGTGTTGGCCAGCCAGAAGGCCAGGAACAGCTTCCAGAACAGCCGCCGGCGCATCATTCGACAATCAGCATGTAGCCCATGCCGCGCACGCTCTGGATCCAGCTGCTGCCATCGGCGCGCGGCCCGAGCTTTTGCCGGATGCTGCTGATGTGCACGTCGATGCGCCGGTCGTAACGGGTCAGCGGCCGGCCCAGGGCATTGAGCGACAGGTCCTGCTTGCTGACCAGCTGGCCGGCCTGGCGGGCCAACGCTTCGAGCAGGCTGAACTCGGAGCCGGTCAGCTCGAGGGTGGCAGCGCCCCAACGCGCTTCGCGGCGACCGGGCCACATGTTCAAGGCACCGCTGCGCACCTGTTCGGGCGCCTCGGGCACCATGCCGTCACCCATCGGCTGTGGCTGAACACGGCGCAGGATCGCCCGCAGGCGCGCCACCAGTTCGCCGGGGGAGCTGGGCTTGGGCACATAGTCATCGGCGCCCAGTTCCAGGCCGGCGATGCGGTCGATGTTGTCGCCCCGGGCTGTCAGCAACAGCACCGGTACCTGGCTGCGCGCACGCACGCGCCGAAGCACTTCGATGCCCGAAATGCCCGGCAGCATCACGTCCAGCACCACCACCTGATAGTTGCCGGTCAATGCCTGGGCTTCGCCCTCCTCGCCAGTATCGACGGCGGTGGCCTGGAACCCTTCGCGGGCCAGGTACAAAGAGAGCATTTCGGTGAGTTCGCGGTCATCGTCGACCAGCAGCACGGGGATCATCAGGGCCAGGAATCATGATTGTAGGGGTTGCAATGATCGCCCCGGCGGCCGGCACTGTCACCGCCGGGCGGTCGGACTTTACACATCTTTACCCTCGGCTAACCGCGCCGAACACAGCCCGCCCGTATCCTCATCGCCCGCTGCATGCGGGTTGCCCGCGCTTGCTCCCTCCGAATCCGCTTGTCTGGAACCCTCGATGAACTACCCGCGCCTGTTGCTCTCCGTCCTGCTGCTGAACGCCACGCTGGCCCAGGCCTCCCCATTCAGGATCGCCGATATCCGCGTCAACGGCCTGCAGCGGGTTTCCGCCGGCAGTGTCTTCGGTGCCTTGCCGCTGAACGTCGGCGACCAGGCCG
>NZ_JBNRIJ010000065.1:0-9876 GCF_053557675.1 Pseudomonas sp. XP1
TTCTCCCACGGTCTGTACTGCTGTGAACAGTCAGATTCGGCTTTTTCGTCCCACCACCCCTTCGAGTATCACCATACAAGCGGCCTTGTGTCGCGAAAGGGCCGCAAAGCGGCCCCAGGGTTTCGAATCAGGTCGCCGAACTGTACCGGCGCACGCCGTTTTCCTGCCGCGGCAACTGCGCTGCCACGCTGCCCGGCACCGGGAACAGCACCAGGTGATCGGCCTTTACCGCAATCCCCACATCCTCACCGACCTGATGGTCGTCATGGCTAGGGAAAATCGCCTCCAACTGGCTGCCGGTCGGCAACTGCAGGCGGTACAAGGTCGATGCACCCAGGAAGCTCTTGCCGACGATGTTCGCCTGCAGTGCACTGCCCGGCGCGTGGACGATATCGTCAGGGCGCAGCAGCACATCTACCGAACTGCCCGGCGCCATGATGTAGGCACGGTTGCCGCGCAGTTCACCCAGTTCGGTATTGACGGCCTCGTGGCTGATCATCTGCCCACGGATGAAATACCCCTGGCCAATGAAGCTGGCCACGAACGGCGTCTGCGGCTCGTGATAAAGGTTGTAAGGCGTGTCCCACTGCTCCAGGCGGCCTTCCTTGAACACGCCGACCTGGTCGCTGACGGCAAAGGCCTCTTCCTGGTCATGGGTCACCAGGATGGCGCTGGTGCCGCGGCTCTTGAGAATGTCGCGAACCTCATGGCTCAGGCGTCGGCGCAGCTCCACGTCGAGGTTGGAGAATGGCTCGTCAAGCAGCAGCAGTTGCGGCTCCGGTGCCAGCGCACGGGCCAGGGCGACCCGTTGCTGCTGGCCGCCGGACAGTTCATGCGGGTAGCGCCCGCCCAGGCCGCCCAGCTTGACCAGTTCGAGCATCTCTTCGATGACCTCGGCCTGGCGCGGGTGCTTGGCAATACCGAAGGCAACGTTCTGCGCCACGGTCAGGTGCGGGAACAGCGCGTAGTCCTGGAACACCATGCCGATGCGGCGTTTTTCCGGGGCCAGGGTGAAGCCAGCCCGGGAAATGACCTCGCCAGCCAGCTGTATCTCGCCGTCGTGCACGGGTTCGAAACCGGCGATGGCGCGCAGGGTGGTGGTTTTGCCGCAACCGGATGAACCCAGCAGGCAACCAATGTCGCCTGCGTTCAGGTGCAGGTTGAGGTTCTGGACGATGCGCTGGTCGCCATAGCCGCAGGCGAGGTTGCGCAGGTTGAGCAGTAGGGGTTGACTCATGCGTGGTGGTAAGCCGGTTCTACAAGGAATTCGAGAAGGGCCTTCTGTGCATGCAGGCGGTTTTCAGCCTGGTCCCAGGCGACCGAACGTGGGTCGTCGAGCAGGTCATGGCTGATTTCCTCACCACGGTGGGCTGGCAGGCAGTGCATGAACAGGGCGTCGGGTGCCGCCAGGTCGAGCAGTTCGCGGGTGACCTGGTAAGGCGCGAAATGCGCCAGGCGCCGTGCAGTTTCCTCTTCCTGGCCCATGGAAGTCCAGACATCCGTGGTCACCAGATGGGCGCCGCGCACGGCTTCCTTCGGGTCACGCACTATCTGCACGTGGTCACCACCGATGGCCATGAAGCGTGGGTCCGGCTCGTAGCCTTCCGGGCAGGCGATGCGCAGCTGGAAGTCGAACTGCCTGGCTGCCTCGATGTACGAGTTGCACATGTTGAAGCCATCGCCGATCCAGGCCACGGTGTTGCCCTGGATCGAGCCGCGGTGTTCGAGGAAGGTTTGCATGTCGGCCAGCAATTGGCACGGGTGCGACTCGTCGGACAGCGCGTTGATCACCGGCACACGCGAGTTGGCGGCGAATTCGGTCAGGGTGCTGTGGGCGTGGGTACGGATCATTACCACATCGAGCATGCTCGACAGCACGATGGCGCTGTCGCCGATCGGCTCGCCACGGCCCAGCTGGGTGTCGCGCGGGGACAGGAAGATGGCCTGGCCGCCGAGCTGGATCATGCCGGCCTCGAACGACACGCGGGTACGGGTGGAGGACTTCTCGAAGATCATGCCCAGCACGCGGTTTTTCAGCGGCTCGAAGAGCACGCCTCGCTTGCGCAGGTCCTTCAGCTCGATGCCGCGGCGGATCACCCCGAGCAATTCGTCGGTGGTGAAGTCCAGCAGGGAGAGAAAGTGCCTAGCGCTCATGATTGACTACCTTATCTGCAACGGTATGCAGGTCGACCGTATGGTTTTTTTTGACAACGGGAGTGACCTGCGGCGTAAGCCGCACGGGGGCGGACGAAATAGGGAAAGGCGCAATACTATAAGTAAATGTCGCCTGAAGCCAAGAGGGGAAACAGCTGCCCAGTACCAAAGGGTGTTGCAAAGGGTGTCTTTACCCGACGGACAGTGCTGTTTTTTATTTGCTACAGAGGGTTGTACACGGCTTGCCGGCAATTTGGCAAATGGCTGTCGCAAATCGTGTGCCTGATGTCGGTGGATTCACGCCGCGAAGCGCGCTGGCCGGCGGCAGGGGCTGGGTGCATAGTCGATGTTCGACAACCCTCTACACATCCTCCCGACAACAAGGCAGAGGCGGCCATGACCAAGACCCTGCATCACCGTGCCTGTCACCTGTGCGAAGCGATCTGTGGGCTGAATATCGAAGTCAGCCATGACGACGACGGGCGGGCGCTGATCAGTTCGATCAAGGGCGACCCCCAGGACCCGTTCAGCCGCGGCCATGTCTGCCCAAAGGCCGTGGCCCTGCAGGACATCCAGAACGACCCCGACCGCCTGCGCCAGCCGCACAAGCGGGTGGGCGAGCATTGGCAGGCAATCGGTTGGGACGAGGCCTTTGCCCTGGCCGCCGACAGGCTGTGGGCGATCCAGCAAACCCACGGGCGCAATGCGGTGGCGGTGTACCAAGGTAACCCGAGCGTGCACAACTACGGCCTGATGACCCACAGCAACTACTTCCTGGGCCTGCTGAAAACCCGCAACCGCTTCTCTGCCACCTCGGTGGACCAGTTGCCGCAACACCTGGTCAGCCATCTCATGTACGGCCATGGCCTGCTCCTGCCGATTCCGGATATCGACCAGACCGGTTTCATGCTGATCCTTGGTGGCAACCCGCTGGCCTCCAACGGCAGCATCATGACCGTGCCGGATGTGGAAAAACGACTCAAAGCCCTGCAGGCAAGGGGTGGGCGCCTTGTGGTGGTGGACCCGCGGCGCAGCGAAACGGCGGCTATGGCCGACAGTCACTTGTTCATTCGCCCTGGAGGGGATGCGGCCTTGTTGTGTGGCTTGCTCAACACCCTGTTTGCTGAAGGCCTGGCGCGCGGCTCGCACTTGCCTGTCATCGGGCTGCAGCAGGTGCGCGAAGCGATCGCGCCGTTCAGCGCGGAGGCCATGAGCGCGCACTGTGGCATTGCCGCTACAGACATCCGCCAGCTGGCACGGGACTTCGCCGCGGCCGACAAGGCGGTGTGCTATGGCCGCATGGGGGTTTCGACCCAGGCCTACGGCACCCTTTGCCACTGGCTGGTGCAACTGATCAACCTGGTGACCGGCAACCTTGACCGTGAAGGCGGCGCGTTGTGCACCGAGCCTGCCGTCGACTTGGTGGCGACCACCTCGGGTGGCCATTTCAATGCCTGGCAGAGCCGGGTGTCGGGCTTGCCCGAATACGGCGGCGAACTGCCCGTGGCGGCCTTGGCCGAGGAAATGCTGACACCCGGCGAAGGGCAGGTGCGTGCGCTGGTGACAGTGGCTGGCAACCCCGTACTGTCCACGCCCAACGGCCGCCAGCTGGATGTGGCGCTGGAGGGGCTGGAGTTCATGCTCAGCATCGACCTGTACATCAACGAAACCACCCGACATGCCGACCTGATCCTGCCCTCCACCTCGGCCCTGGAAAACGACCATTACGACAGCACGTTCAACTTGCTGGCCGTGCGCAACGTGACCCGCTTCAACCGGGCGATCCTGGCCAAGCCCGAAGGGGCATTGCATGACTGGGAGATTTTCGTCGGGCTCGCACAGGCGTTCGCCAAACGCGCCGAGCTGGAGTTGAAACCGACCTGGGCGCCAGCGCAGATGATCGACCTGGCCCTGCGCAAGGGACGCTATGGTGAAGCGACGCCCTGGCAGTTGTCGCTTGCAGCGTTGGACAAGCACCCGCATGGCCTGGACCTGGGGCCATTGCGCACCAACCTCGCTGCGCGCCTGGCGACTGCCAGCAAGGCTGTCGAAGCGGCGCCCCAGGTGCTGCTGGACGACCTGGGGCGGCTGGCGCAACAAGTCCCTCCGGCACCGGGCGAACTGCTGCTGATCGGCCGTCGCCATGTGCGAAGCAACAATTCGTGGATGCACAATTTTCATCGGCTGGTGAAAGGAAAGCCGCGACATCAGTTGTTGATGCACCCGCAGGACCTGCAGCACAGGCAGCTGCAGGATGGCCAGAGGGTTCGTATCCGCTCGCGTACGGGGGAGCTTGAAGTCGAGGTGCAGGCCTGCGCGGACATGATGCCGGGCGTGGTCAGCCTGCCCCATGGCTTCGGTCATTCTCGGCAGGGCGTGCACATGCAGATCGCCAAGGCGCAGCCTGGCGTGAGCGCCAACGACCTAACCGATGAGCGCCTGCGTGACCAGGTTTCCGGTAATGCCGCCCTCAATGGCGTACCTGTGCAGGTAGAGGCCGCGTAAGGAACGGTAAGGCCGAGCATGCTGCTCGGCTTTCCGTTACAATGCGTCACCGTGCCGACGACCGTGTCGGAAAGTTCAGCCGAGGTGCTACATGGATATCATCGAAACGATCAAAGAGCAGATTGCCAACAATACCATTCTGCTTTACATGAAAGGCTCGCCGAATGCCCCGCAGTGTGGCTTCTCTGCGCGTGCATCGCAGGCCGTGATGGGTTGTGGCGAGAAGTTCGCCTACGTCGACATCCTGCAGAACCCGGAAATCCGTGCGAACCTGCCAAAGTACGCCAACTGGCCGACCTTCCCGCAGCTCTGGGTAGCCGGTGAGCTGGTCGGCGGCAGCGACATCATGCTGGAAATGTTCGAGAAGGGTGAGCTGCAGACCCTGATCAAGGAAGCGGCTGCCAAGGCCAAGGCCTCCGAGGCCTGATTTTCCGGCAAGCATGAAAAAACCCGCTGATCGCGGGTTTTTTCATGGGGCGAATATTTATTCTTCGCCCATCTGCGACTGCAGGTAGTTCTCGATACCAATCTTGTCGATCAGCCCCAGCTGGGTTTCCAGCCAATCGATATGTTCTTCCTCGGACTCGAGGATGTCTTCGAGCATGTCACGCGAGCCGAAGTCGCCAGCGGTTTCACAATGGGCGATGGCTGCTTTCAGGTCGACCAAGCCTTTCTGTTCGATCTTCAGGTCGCATTCGAGCATTTCCTTGGTGTGCTCACCAATCAGCAGCTTGCCCAGGTCCTGGACGTTGGGGATGCCTTCGAGGAAGAGAATACGCTTGATCAGTTTGTCAGCGTGTTTCATCTCGTCGATGGATTCCTTGTACTCGTGCTTGCCGAGTTTGTTCAGGCCCCAATCTTCATACATGCGTGCGTGCAGGAAGTACTGGTTGATCGCGACCAGCTCGTTTCCGAGGATCTTGTTGAGATGCTGGATGACGCTTACGTCGCCTTTCATGTCGGGTTCCTGCCCTGTAGAAGTGTGCCAATACACGCAAGTTTGAGCCCGATACTTAGGTGTGTCAAACCTAAGCTCTTGAATAATAAGTGAAAATTAATGGAAATAAGAATGTTTGTGAACCGCGTTGGAGCGCTAACTTATTGAATTGCGGGCATAAAAAAACCGGACACAAGGTCCGGTTCTTGGAATTCTGGGTTTCAGGCCGCGGTAAATTCCACGGGGTAGGGCAGGGCTGCCTGGCTGACCTGGAGCTCGGTCAGGGTCTCGCGGACCACCTGCTTGGCCACGCAGGCACATTTGCCACACTGGCTGGCGACGTTGGTCGCGGCTCGCACTTCCTTGTAGCTGCAGCATCCTTCATAGATCGCATCGCGGATCTGTCCGTCGGTGACGCCGACACAAAGACACACATACATAAAGGCTGACCATCGTTGGTGGGCTCGATGGGGTGGAGCTTAATGTTAATGAGAATGCTTGTCAAAGGAGTTTCTGAAAGGACCGTGCTTGAGCGACCGGCGGCTGCTTCGTCGTTGGAGTCGGCCTGTCACCAGAAGCCGTGTATGATGGTCGGCCTTTGTTGGATGTCGGGCAAGCCCGTCTGGCCCGGCAAACGGTTTTTCACCCTCATCAGGAGATTACAATGAGCGTACTCGTTGGTAAGAAAGCCCCCGATTTCACCGTTCCGGCCGTGCTGGGCAATGGCGAGATCGTCGACAGCTTCAACCTGGCTTCGGCCATCAAGGGCAAGTACGGCCTGGTGTTCTTCTACCCGCTGGACTTCACCTTCGTCTGCCCGTCCGAGCTGATCGCCCTGGACAACCGCATCCCTGACTTCCAGGCACGCAACGTCGAAGTGATCGGTGTGTCGATCGATTCGCACTTCACCCACAACGCCTGGCGTAACACCCCGGTCAACAACGGCGGTATCGGCCAGGTCAAGTACACCCTGGCTGCCGACATGACCCACGAAATCTGCAAGGCCTACGACGTCGAGTCCGAAGGCGGCGTGGCCTTCCGTGGCGCCTTCCTGATCGACACCAACGGTGTTGTCCGTTCGCAGATCGTCAACGACCTGCCACTGGGCCGCAACATGGACGAGCTGCTGCGCCTGGTCGACGCCCTGCAGTTCCACGAAGAGCATGGCGAAGTCTGCCCTGCCAACTGGAAAAAAGGCGACAAAGGCATGAACGCTTCGCCGGAAGGCGTTGCAGCCTACCTGAGCGAGAACGCTGGCAAGCTGTAATTGCCGCGTGCATGAAAAAACCGGCCCTTGTGGCCGGTTTTTTTGTGCCGTTCTGTGCCGGCCTCTTCGCAGGTAAACCTGCTACCACAGGTATCCCAAAGGCCTCAGCCATTGTGCGATCTCTGTGGGAGCGGGCATGCCCGCGAATGCTTTTTTCAACTCAATCGTTGAAGTCGCGCCAGCCGCCCATTTCTTTCCAGCGGTTGACGATGCCGCAGAACAGCTCGGCCGTCTTCTCGGTGTCATAACGCGCCGAGTGCGCCTCACGCCCGTCGAAGTCGATGTCGGCGCTCTGGCAGGCCCGCGCCAGTACGGTCTGGCCATAAGCCAGGCCCGCCAGGGTAGCGGTGTCGAAGCTGGAGAACGGGTGGAACGGGTTGCGCTTCAGGTCATTGCGCGCCACCGCCGCATTGAGGAAGCCCAGGTCGAAGCTGCTGTTGTGTCCCACCAGGATAGCCCGCTTGCAGCCATTGGCCTTGAGCGCCTTGCGTACGCCGCGGAAGATGTCGGTCAGCGCGCTTTCCTCGCTGACCGCCATGCGCAGCGGGTGGTCCAGCTTGATGCCGGTGAACTCCAGCGCTGCTGCCTCGATGTTGGCGCCCTCGAATGGCTCCACCCGGTGGAAGTAGGTGTGCTCGGGGAACAGGAAGCCCTTTTCGTCCATGCCGATGGTGACGGCGGCAATTTCCAGCAGGGCGTCGGTAGCGCTATTGAAGCCGCCGGTTTCAACATCTACCACTACCGGCAAATAGCCGCGGAAGCGCTCGGCCATGGGGTGGCGCGAGCCGCTGCTGCCTTGGTTGTCCAGATCGTCTTCGTAGAGGTCTTCGCTCACGCGTTTTCCTCCAGCAGGCGCCAGCGCAGTTTTTCGCCGGCGCGCAGCGGGACCACGGTCTGCTCGCCAAATGGCAGGCTGTCCGGGGCGGTCCATTCCTCGCGGACCAGGGTAATGGTGTCGGTGTTCGCCGGCAGGCCATAGAACGCCGGGCCGTGCAGGCTGGCGAAGCCTTCCAGCTTGTCCAGCGCGTTACGCTGCTCGAACGCTTCGGCGTACATCTCGATGGCTGCGTAGGCGGTGTAGCAACCGGCGCAACCGCAGGCGGCTTCCTTGGCGTGACGGGCGTGCGGAGCCGAGTCGGTACCCAGGAAGAACTTCGGGTTGCCGCTGGTGGCCGCGTCCAGCAGCGCCACCTGGTGCGTGTTGCGCTTGAGGATCGGCAGGCAATAGAAGTGCGGGCGAATGCCGCCAACCAGCATGTGGTTGCGGTTGTACAGCAGGTGCTGCGCGGTGATGGTCGCGCCAACGTTGGCCGGGGCCTCGGTGACGAACTGCGCGGCATCGCTGGTGGTGATGTGCTCGAACACCACCTTCAGCGTGGGGAAGCGCTCGACCACACGGCGCATGTGCTCGTCGATGAAGCGCTTCTCGCGGTCGAACACGTCGATCTCGCTGCGGGTCACTTCGCCATGCACCAGTAGCGGCATGCCAACTTCCGCCAGCGCCTCGATGGCCGGGAAGATGTTGTCGATGCTGGTCACGCCCGAGTCGGAGTTGGTGGTGGCACCGGCAGGGTACAGCTTGGCGGCGTACACGAAGCCGCTGGCCTTGGCCGCGCGGATGTCCTCGGGGCTGGTGCGGTCGGTGAGGTACAGCACCATCAGCGGCTCGAAGCGGCTGCCAGCCGGGCGGGCGGCCAGGATGCGCTCACGGTAGGCGCCGGCCTCGGCGGCATTGCGCACCGGCGGAACCAGGTTGGGCATGATGATGGCACGGGCGAAAGTACGCGCCACGTCGCCAACGGTGTGGGGCAGGACGGCACCATCGCGCAGATGGATGTGCCAGTCGTCGGGACGCAGGAGGGTCAGGCGATCGGACATTGGGGATTCCAGGCGGGTCGAACTCAAGCCCCAATGCTACCGGAAAACCCTGGGTGGAGCACGGCTATCAAGTTTTCCGCCCAGCGTCCGATAGCCTGCAGGTAAGCCGTCAGAATTTGTGGAGCCGCCCGTGCGCCAGCGTTACCTAGCCCTGTTGACCCTGTTCGCCAGCCTGCCGGCCGGCGCGCTGACCTTCCAGACGCGCATGGAGAACATCGCCTGGAAGGTCGAGGGTGACCAGTTCGAATGCCGGCTGATCCAGCCGATCGACGGCTTCGGCAGTGGCGAGTTCGTGCGCCGCGCGGGCGAGCAGCCGGTGTTCCAGCTGCGTTCGGACAGCAACGTTCTGGGGGCGGGCACGGCCACCTTGCTGGCAGCCGCTGCACCGTGGCAACCCGGGCGCAGCGACATCAACCTGGGCAGTGTGCGGATGGCTCGCACCGGGGTGCTGTTCAGTTCGTCCCAGGGCCAGGCCAGCCGCCTGATCAACGGCCTGCTCGATGGGCGCAGCACGGTGGTACGCAATTACGCCGGCGAGGCGGGCAGGCCGATGGAAGTGCGTGTGCTACCGGTCAGCTTCGCCAAGGCCTACAGCGACTATCAGGCCTGTGCCGGCAAGCTGCTGCCGATGAATTACGACCAGGTGCGCCAGACCCAGGTTGGCTTCCCCGGGGGCGGCTTCGAGCTGGATGGCGCGGCCAGGGCGCGGCTGGACGTGATCCTCGACTACATGAAGGCTGACCCGACGGTGAACCATGTCGAGCTCAACGGCCACTCCGACAACAGTGGCAACCGCCTGACCAATCGCGACATGTCGCGCCGCCGGGCACTGGCGGTGGCCGACTACCTCAAGGCCCATGGCGTTCCGGAAGAGCAGATTACCGTGCGTTTCCACGGCGAGCGTTACCCATTGGCGAAGAACACCAATGCTGCCAACCGGGCGCGTAATCGTCGGGTGAATATTGAACTGGATCGGGTGACGGTAATCGAGAAGCCGGTTGAGAAGCCTGTCGAAAAGGCCCCTGAGCCAACACCTGCCAAGTCCTGAAGGCTGCGGAGCTTTCTGTAGGAGCGGCCTTGTGTCGCGATGGGCTGCGCAGCAGCCCCGGCAATTTTCGCTGCATAGCTGAGATCC
>NZ_JBNRIJ010000066.1:0-2967 GCF_053557675.1 Pseudomonas sp. XP1
GGTTTCCCCATGTGAGAGTAGGTCATCGTCAAGATTCATTTCGCAAAACCCCTATCTGCACATGCAGGTAGGGGTTTTGTCTTTAAGTAGGAACTACAGAGATTCGCAGGCACGTCCGAAGGACGGGCCAGCACACAGAATTTCTTGACGACCATAGAGCATTGGAACCACCTGATCCCATCCCGAACTCAGCAGTGAAACGATGCATCGCCGATGGTAGTGTGGGGTTTCCCCATGTGAGAGTAGGTCATCGTCAAGATTCAAATCCAAAGCCCCTGTCTGCAATGCAGACAGGGGCTTTGTCTTTTCCAGGGGAGCTTTCAGGTGAGCGCGCTTCCCGTGTAGGAGCGGCCTTGTGTCGCGATAGCGTCAGAACTGGTAGCTGACCGTGGCACTGACATTTCGCTCTTCACCCATATAGCAGTAGTTCAGGCTTGCACACGAGGTGATGTAGCTTTCATTGGTGAGGTTATTGGCATTCAGGCGCACATCCATCCCCCGGAGGCCGACCTTGCCCAGGTCATAGCCGATCGAGGCGTCGAACAGGGTATAGGAGGGCACCTTCATGCTGTTTTCCGCATCCACCCAGCTGTATCCCACATAACGCACCCCACCGCCCAAGCGCAGACCATCCAGTGCCCCCTGGTGGAAGTTGTAGTCAGCCCAAAGCGAAAACATCTGTTTCGGTGCCTGTGTTGGCGAATTGCCTTTGTTATCCAGGTTGCCAGACACCAGGCTGGGCATCGACTTTGTGTATTCGATATCGGTAAAGGTATAGCCGCCCAGCAGCTTCAAGCTGTCGGTCAGCTGCAAATGGGCCTCCAGCTCAAGCCCTTGTGAGCGCACTTGCCCTACAGGGCGATAGAAGTCCTCGTCAGGCTGCTTCGAGGCCAGGTTCTCCTGCTCGATGTGGAACACCGATGCGGTGAACAGGTTGTCGGTACCCGGCGGCTGATACTTGAGACCTGCCTCCCATTGAGTGCCCTCGGTCGGTGCAAGAGGGCGGCCTTGCTGGTCGGACACGGTATTGGGGTTGAATGACTCCGAGTAGCTGACATAGGGCGCAATGCCGTTCTCGAACAGGTAGAGCACCCCTGCGCGGGTAGTGAACCTGGAGCGCTGGTCACTGACCTTGGCGTTGGTGTCGCGATTCTCCTCGGACACCCTCACCCAGTCCTGGCGCAGTCCCAACGAGAAGCGCCATTGGTCCAGCTCCACCAGGTCCTGCAGGTAAACGCCCGTTTGCTGCAGGCGCCGCTGGTAGCGGTTCTCGCCCAGCACCTGAAGGTTGCCGTTGCCGTATTGCGGGTTGCCGGCATCCAGCGGATCGACTGTGCCATAACGCCAAGCCACGTCGGCCTTGCGTCGCTGATAGTCTGCGCCCAGCAGCAGGGTGTGTTTGGCGGCCCCGGTGAAGAATTCCGCCTGCAGCATGTTGTCGATGATGTACGAATGCAGGCGTTCGTCGCCGCCGGTATAGGCGCGGTTGAGGATATTGCTGTCGGCATCCGCCCAACCGGCGGAATACACCTGGTCCATCGACACGTCGGAATCCTGATAGCGGAAGTTCTGGCGTGCCGTGAACACATCGTTGAAGCGATGCTCGAACTGGTAGCTGAAGGACTGTTGGGTACGCTCGTAGTTGTCGATACCCGGTTCACCTTCGAAGAAGTGGTCCGACAGGCGCAAGCCGTTGCGCTTGTGCAGCATGCCATCTGCGGGGTTACCGCCGTGATAGCCGCCGTTGGGGTCGTGTTGCAGGTAGGCCTGCAGGGTCAGCGAAGTATCTTCGTTGAAGTCGATACTGACGGCCGGCGCGATGGCGTAGCGTTCTTCCTTGTTGTGATCGAACTGCGTGTCGGAAGCATCCGCCAGGCCTGTCAGGCGATAAGCGATACGCTTGTCGTCATCCACGGGGCCGCTGAAGTCGAAACCCGTGCCACGCTGGCCTTGGGTACCAAGGGTGGCCTGGACTTGATGGTAGGGGGTAAACAGCGGCTTCTTGGTGGTCAGTGCCACCAGGCCTCCTGGCGAGCTACGGCCATACAGTACCGAAGAAGGTCCCTTGAGAATATCGATGCGCTCAAGGAAGTACGGGTCCACCTGCATGGTGCTGTAGGTGCCGTTGTCTCCCATCGACTTGAGCCCGTCGACATAGATGTTGTCCACCGAGCCGTCGTTGAAGCCACGCATGGCTACATAGTCATAACGATGGGTCGCCCCGTAGGGGTTGGTCAGTACCCCAGGTGTGTAGCGCATGGCTTGGGCAACGGTTTGGGAGCCTTGGTCGGCGATCTGCTGTCGAGTAACCACCGAGACCGATTGCGATGTCTCTACCAGTGGCATGCTGGTCTTGGTCGCAACTTGGCTATGGGTAGCGTTGTAACCCTCCATGCTGCCCAGTGCATTGCCGAGAGTGAAGCTACGGATGTCGGTGTCTGGCAATGACAATGCAGCGCCTTGGGGTTGTGCCTGCAGCACGTAGCTGCGGCCATCTTGGCTGACGGCTTCCAGGCCGCTGCCATTGAGCAACTGGTGCAATGCCTGATCAATTGGGTATCGCCCCTGCAGGCCATTCGACTGCAAGCCTTGGGTGAGCTGGGGTGTACTAGACAGGGTGATGCCAGCCTGGCGGGCGAACTGGTTGAGCACGTCATCCAACTGGCCGGCCGGGATCGCATAGTTGTGGCTCACCTGGGCCGTTTCAGCTGCTATGGACAGTTGCGTGACGGTTGTCAGGCTCAGGGCGGTGCCAAACAGGGCAGCCCGGACTGCTTTGCGTAAGCGTGCTGAGTGCAAGACAGGTCGAAAATCATTCGTATTGAAGGTGCGCGTGTACACTGCGGCGGTAGGCATGAGGGGTCCGTTGAAGTGTGAGGGCAGAAGGTGTTGCTTACTGTCCAAGCCGTACCGGCATTCAAAACCCGTCAAAAAAGTTATTGGGACCGCTATGCGCCCCATCGCCGG
>NZ_JBNRIJ010000066.1:3133-8220 GCF_053557675.1 Pseudomonas sp. XP1
CAGCGTGTACGTTGGCGAAGCCGCACGGGCAGTGTACTTGGCAGCAGCTGCAGCAGCTGCTCCGGTTCTTCGAGGCGGAATACACCCGACAGGCGCAAATCGGCAATGTCGTCGCTGCAGCCCAGATATCCATGGCGATAACGGCTGACCTGCGAGAGGAAGTCGAACAGCCGCATGTTCCGGGTGACGATCAGGCCCTCAGTCCAGGCCATCGCATCCATGTCTACCTGCTCGAGCCGGTGTGTACCTTGCGCATCCAGGCGCCAGTTCTGGCCGCTTTCCATCCATTGCAGCTGGCCATTGCCAGGTCGGTGTATCGCCACCCTGCCATGGCTGACACTGACCTGCGTGCAGTCGTTGTCCTGGCGCGCCACAAAGCGCCCTTCAAACCCTTCCAGCAACGCGTCACGAGTTTGCACAAGCAAGGGACGCTGCGGATTGCAGGCAATCATCAATTCCCCCTGTTTCAGGCGGACCAGGCGCTGTTGGTCATTGAAGGCCAGGTCGACGGCACTGCGGGTATTGAGTTGCATCAGCGAGCCGTCGGGAAGCGCGAAGCTGCGCCGTTCGCCCGTACCGGTGGTGTAGTCCGATGCCCAGGCGTTGACCGCATCGAGATCTTTTCCCAGCCATGCCGCTGTCCCCACCATGGCAACGCCACCAAGCAGCTTCAGCGCCTGCCGACGGTGCAGGCGGCGCTGGCTGGTCTCCAGGGTCTGCAAAGCCAGCCCTGCGCCAGGGACGGCACTCAGGTCAAGGTCCTGATGCAGGTGAATAACCCGTTGCCAGGCCTGTTCATGTTCGTGGTGGGTAGTGCGCCATTGCCTGCACTGTTGCTGCACGGCAGGGTCATGCCCGCTCTCGCGTAGCCTCAGTATCCACTGGATGGCCTGCTTGACCGCTGTTGCGCCAGGCTGTGCGGCGGTCATCACGTCAGCACTCGTCGGCGTAGCGCAGTAGATAGCAATGGTAGAGCGCGTCGGCGATGTAGCGCTCCACGGTACGTACCGAGATCCCCATCTGGTCGGCGATGGCCTGGTGCTTCAGCCCCTCGCATTGGGCCAGCAGGAATGCGCGGCGTACTTTGGGCTTGAGGCCGTCGAGCATGCGCGCGATGCGCTCCAGCAATTCCAGCAGCAGCTCACGGGTTTCGACCGAGGGGGCCTGTGCTTCCGGCACCTGTGCCAGTGCCTCAAGGTAGGCCCTGTGCAGTTCCTCGCGCCGCCAGTGGTCGATCACCAGCCCGCGCGCGACCGTCCGCAGGAAGGCCCGTGGTGTGTTCAGTTTCAGGTTTTCGCGACGCTGCAACAGGCGCACGTAGGTGTCCTGGGCCAGGTCTGCTGCATCGGCGGCATTGCCCAGCTTGCTGCGTAGCCAGGCATGCAACCAGCCGTGGTGGTCACTATAGAGCGTTTGCACGGAATCGTTGCTGGGCATGGGTACGGGTGCTGCCATCAATGGACATTAATGATAATTAGTCTCATTGTTGGCTGGGCGCCGATCAATTTGCAACCCATCCGACTCCATGCGGGCAGTCACTACCCGCTAGCGCCCCAGTTGCGTATCCAGGTACTTGCGGATTACCCGCGATGCGTTATTCAGGTGCCGCTCCAGCACTGCTACAGCTTCGTCTACCAGCTTGTCGCTCGCCGCATCCGCCAGTGCGTTGTGATCGTCCTGGGTGAGCTTGCCCAGGCCCATGGACGAGAGATGAAACCGCAGGAAGCGCTCTTCCTCATTCAGTTCGTCCTCGATCAGACGCAGCAGCTTCTTGTTCGGCGCCTTGTTGTACAGCGACATGTGGAACAGGCGATTGAGGCGGCCGATTTCAGCGTGGCGGGTTTCGTTTTCCAGTTGCTGGATATACCCGCGGGCATTGTCGATGTCGCTGGCATCTAGCAGCGGAATGGATTGGCGCAACGCTTCGGTCTCGAGCAGCACGCGCAGGGCATAGGTGTCCACCGCGTCCTCGCCGATCAACGGCGCAACCACCGCGCCCTTGTGCATTTCCACTTTCAGCAGCGATTGCGCTTCGAGCTGGCGCAGGGCCTCGCGCACGGGCATGCGGCTGACACCGAACAAGGTGGCGAGTTCTTGTTGTCTTACGGCGGTACCTGGGGGCAAGCGACCATCGAGAATGGCACTGCGCAGGCGTTCTTCGATCACGCCACGGGCCTGATGCGGCAACAGCTGCTCACTGGCCAGCACATTGCTCAATTTGATTTTCTCGGCCACGCGACGTCTGCCTCAACGATGACTAAAGTTGGATCCAATTACACTAGTAACAGCTCTTGGGGGCGTCAAACCTGTACTGGTGGTGGAACAGGCGCCCCAAAAGCGCGGCTATGGTGGATGAAGTCGCCCGGCAAAGGAAGCGGCCTCCAGAATGTTATAACCGGAAAGTGTAGGTCGACTGACCAGCGGGTGCATGATTGCAGGGTGCCATTGTTTTTTGCCGTGGCAAGCCGCACCATCGCTGCTTTCGACTGGCCTGAACAGGGCTTCGCAGTGGCGATATCCTGGATGCTCAAAACCGTTGTGCAACGTGTCGGCCTTGCTGCGCTGCTGGGCGGCCTGCTGCTGGGCGGTTTGCATGCGGATTGGGACTTTTCCCAGATCAGCCGCAAGTCGCAGGCACTCTATGGCCCCTTGGGCGCCGGGCAGGGCCGGATCGATGCCTGGCAAAACCTGATGGCCACGCAGAAGCAGGGTACGGAGCTTGAGCGATTGCAGGTGGTAAACCGCTTCTTCAACCAGCAATTGCGCTATGTCGAGGATATCGACCTGTGGCATGAGGTCGATTATTGGGCCACGCCGGTGCAGGCGCTGATCAAGGGCGCAGGGGACTGCGAGGACTACGCCATCGCCAAGTATTTCAGTCTGCGGCGCATGGGCATCCCCAGCGAAAAGCTGCGCATCACCTACGTCAAGGCGCTGCGGCAGAACCGGGCGCACATGGTCCTGACCTATTATTCAAGCCCACAGGCACAACCATTGGTGCTCGACAGCCTGATGGATGCCATCAAGCCGGCCAGCCAGCGTACCGACCTGCTGCCGGTGTACGCCTTCAATGGTGAGGGCTTGTGGCTGACGGGCGCCACAGGCAACAAGAAGGTCGGCGATACCAAGCGGTTGTCACGCTGGCAGGATTTGCTGAAGAAAATGCAGGCCGAAGGGTTCCCGGCCGAGCCGGTCTACTGAAGGAGCACAGATGTCACTGTTCAAACAATTGCTGTTGGCCATTTGCCTGTTCCTGGTGGTCGCCTTCAGTGGCAGTTTCATGGTCAGCCTGGAAAGCTCTCGCAGCCAGTACGTCAACCAGTTGCGATCGCACGCCCAGGATGCGGCGACCGCGCTGGCGCTGTCGCTGACGCCGAATATCGATGACCCGGCGATGGTCGAGCTGATGGTCAGTTCTATCTTCGACAGTGGTTACTACTCAAGCATCAAGGTCGTCGACCTGGGCTCCAATGCTGTGCTGGTGGAGCGCCACGCCGAACCGGACCCAGGCGGTGTGCCGCGCTGGTTCGTGCACTTGATCGGACTGGAGGCCGCCGGTGGCGATGCCATCGTCAGCCGCGGCTGGCAGCAGGCCGCACGCGTTGAAGTAATCAGCCACCCGATGTTCGCCATTGCCAAACTCTGGCAGAGCGCCCTGGGCAGCCTGGGTTGGCTGCTGCTGTGTGGCGCGGCCAGTGCGGTACTTGGCGCCTTGCTCTTGCGTCGCCAGTTGCGGCCGCTGGACTACATGGTCGAGCAGTCCCACGCCATTGCCCGCCGCGAATTCCTCAGCCTGCCCGAGTTGCCGCGCACACCGGAGCTGCGCCGGGTAGTACAGGCGATGAACCAGATGGTCGAGAAGCTCAAGGCACTGTTTACCGAGCAGGCCGAGCGTAGTGAGCGGCTGCGTGCCGAGTCCTACCAGGACAGCCTGACTGGACTCTCCAACCGCCGTTATTTCGAGATGCAACTGAACACCCGGGTGAGCAACCTGGAAGAAGCGCGCGCCGGCTACCTGCTGTTGCTGCGGGTCCAGGGGCTGGCGGGGTTGAACGCCCGTCTTGGCGGCCAGCGTACCGACCAGTTGCTACAGGCCGTGGGTGAGCAATTGCGTCGCACCTGTGCCAGCTACCCGGAAACCAATGACCTGATTTCCCGTAGCCGTGGGGGCGAGTTCGCCGTGCTGGCGCCGGGTATGGTGCATGAAGAGGCGGTACAGCTTGCCCAGGCCTTGGAAGCGACGCTGCACAGCCTGCACGAAACGGGCGCCAGTGATATCGACCCGGTTGCTTGTATCGGCCTGGCGCCGTTCAGCCCCGGTGATTCACCGCAGGCATTGCTGAAGCTTGCCGACGAGGCCCTGGCCCGCGCCGAGAACCAGCCAACGCCGGGTTGGGTATGCCTTGAACAAGGCGTGGCTGCAGTTGCCGCGGACAGCCAGCATGTCTGGCATGAGCGGCTGGACCAGGCGTTCAACAATGGGCATTTCGAACTGTTCTTCCAGCCAGTGGTGGATTGCGCTTCTGCGCAACGAGTACTGCACCACAAAGTGATTTCGCGTTTGCAGGATGGCCAGGGCGAGGCGCTGCCGGCGGGACGCTTCCTGCCCTGGCTGGAGCGCTTCGGCTGGATGCCGCGGCTTGATGTGCTGGTGTTGGAGAAGGTGCTGGCGCATCTTCGAGGGCATGACCAGGTGTTGGCGCTGAACCTGTCAGCCGCCACCCTGGCCGACCCCAAGGCCCTTCAGCGTGTTTTCGAGCTTCTGGGCCAGAATACGGCGCTCGGCCCGCGGCTGGTTTTCGAAATTGGCGAGGAACAGTTGCCTGAGCAGGCGGCCCTGGAGCAACTCACCCGGCGCCTGCACGCGCTTGGTTTCGGCCTGGCGCTGCAACGCTTTGGTGGGCGATTCAGCATGATCGGCAACCTGGCGCACCTGGGGCTGGCGTACCTGAAGATCGATGGCAGCTACATCCGCAACATTGACCAAGAGCAGCACAAGCGGCTGTTCAT
This sequence comes from Pseudomonas sp. XP1, assembly GCF_053557675.1. Lineage (NCBI taxonomy): Bacteria > Pseudomonadati > Pseudomonadota > Gammaproteobacteria > Pseudomonadales > Pseudomonadaceae > Pseudomonas > Pseudomonas sp. XP1. The sequence goes on from NZ_JBNRIJ010000066.1 coordinate 8,144, forward strand.
CGAAGCGGTCCAGCGCGCTGCACACAGCATCGACCTGCCGCTGATTGCCGAGCGGGTAGAGACGGAAGGTGACCGGT
>NZ_JBNRIJ010000067.1:0-5288 GCF_053557675.1 Pseudomonas sp. XP1
CTTCGCGAGCACGCCCGCTCCCACAGGTACAGCGCCAATTCTGAGGTTTGTGCTTGACCTGTGGGAGCGGGCGTGCTCGCGAAGAGGCCGGGATGAGCAGTGCAAATATCAGGATGGATGTGTGCCTTTTGCCGCTTGCCAGCGTCGAAATCCGGTCCCTATCCTTCAGGTATCTGGCCCTCCCGGGAACCCTGCATGAACTTCATCCAAAGCAACTTCAACAATCTGTTGGCCATCGCCTGGTTCGCCCTGTGCTGGGGTGGTTACACCCGTTATGCCATCTGGAAGGGCCGCGACACCGCGTGCCTGGCCAGCGTGCTGCACCTGTACCGCGAAGACTGGATGCGCCGCATGCTGCTGCGCGACAACCGCATTGCCGATGCCAGCGTGATCGGCAACCTCGAGCGCAATGCCTCGTTCTTCGCCTCCAGCACCCTGATCATCCTCGCCGGTATCCTGACCGTGCTCGGGGCCTCTGACCGGGCGCTGTCGCTGCTGGCCGACCTGCCGCTGGTGCAGCAGACCTCCCAGGGTATGTCGGAGATCAAGTTGCTGTGCCTGGCCATGGTCTTCGTCTACGCCTTTTTCACCTTCAGCTGGTGCATGCGCCAATACAACTTCGCTGCAGTACTGGTGGGTTCGGCACCGATGATCGGTGAGCGGCTGGTGAATGAACTTGAGCGCAAGGCATTCGCGTCGCGGGCGGCGCGGGTGCTGTCGCTTGCCGCCAACCAGTTCAACCTGGGCCTGCGTTCCTATTACTTCGGCATGGCCATGTTGAGCTGGTTCATCAGCCCATGGTTGTTCATGGTCATGAGTGTCGGGGTAGTGCTGATTCTGTATCGCCGCGAGTTCCATTCGGATGTGTTGGATGTGATGGTGTTCACACCTACCGAAAGTGTTTCGACCGAAACCGCCAAGGAAAACACTGTTTCTGGTACCTGAAACGTTTAATCCATAAGTTTCAGGCACAAAAAAACCCGACGATGTCGGGTTTTCTTGTTTTAGCCGATTACTGCTTGGCAGGTTCGGCTGGAGCAGCTGGAGCGGCTTCCGGAGCCGGAGTAGCCGGAGCGGCTTCTTCGGCGGCCTTCTGCTCGGCTTCGGCCTGATCTTTGGCGGCTTCGGCGTTTTCCTTGGCAGCCTCGTTCATTTTATCCTGAGCTTCGCCCGCTTTTTCCTGGGCTTGCTCGGCGTGTTGCTGTGCGTCCTGGGCTTTGTCTTCGCTCGCTTTATCGCAAGCGGCCAGGCCCATGGCAGCGGCCAGCATCAGAGCAAAAGCAAAAGGTTTACGCATGGGGGTGTTTCTCCTTGGTGGAATAAGTGACTTGTTCCTTCGAGTGCAACTACGCGGAATAAGTTCCGCGAAGATTACACATATATAACGCCCCGTTCTATATAGACTTTTTAACGATTTTATGCCGCTGCGGCAATGCGCAGGGAAACAGCCAATGAGCGATTCAACCTTGATGGCCATGGCCGAGCGTTTTCTCTCGGCCCTGAAACATTGTCAGTTGTTGCAAATGCGTGTGGCGCAAGCCAATACCGATGGCATGACCCTGGTGCTGCCCTGGTCACCGGCCATCGTCGGCAACCCGCAGACCGGCGCCGTGCATGGCGGCGCGCTGACCACGCTGATGGACACCACCTGCGGCATGGCCACGCTGTGCGTGCTGCCGCGCTTCGAGGTGTGCCCGACACTGGACCTGCGCATCGACTACATGCACCCGGCCGAGGCCGGCAAGGACATCTACGGCCATGCCCAGTGCTACCGGGTCACCCGCGATGTGATCTTCACCCGTGGCACGGCCTACCAGGACGACCCCGCCCAGCCGATTTGCCAGGTGGTGGGCACGTTCATGCGCCTGGGTCAGGAGATCAAGGGGGGCATCCGCTTCGGCAACAGCCTGAAGGAGGGCGAGGCATGATTCCGCACGAGGTTCGCCAACAGCTCAACGCCGCTCACGCAGAGGGAGACTATCGGCCCTTGCTGGCGCTGATCCCTTATGCCGGCCTGATCGGCATCGAATGCGAGCGCGAGGGCGATGACCTGCTGTTCCGCCTGCCGGCCAGCCAGGACAACATCGGCAACCCGCTGCTGCCGGCCATCCACGGTGGGGTGATCGCGGGCTTCATGGAGCTTTCGGCAGCGCTTTACCTGCTGATCTTCAGCGAGAGCGCGAGCATTCCGAAGATTATCGACTTTTCCATCGATTACCTGCGCGCCGGGCACTTTCGCGATACCTACGCCCAGTGCCAGCTGTGGCGCCAGGGCCGGCGGGTGACCAATGTAGCCATCACCGCCTGGCAGGGTGACAGGCAGTCGCCGATCGCCACGGCTCGCGCGCATTTCAAGATCGAACCGGAAAAGCCCTTGAAATCATTCGGGCAGCCCCCATCTGCATGACATCCGCCGCTAAAGCAGGCCAACCTGGCCGCCAGGCGTCAACTGCCATCAGATCGGAGTTTTGAAGACCATGAGTGTGGAGACTCAAAAAGAAACGCTGGGCTTCCAGACCGAGGTGAAGCAGCTGCTGCACCTCATGATCCATTCCCTGTATTCGAACAAGGAGATCTTCCTGCGTGAATTGATCTCCAACGCCTCCGACGCCGCCGACAAGCTGCGTTTCGAGGCCCTGGCCAAGCCAGAGCTGTTCGAAGGCGACGCCGACCTGAAGATTCGCCTGAGCTTCGACAAGGACGCCGGTACCGTGACCCTCGAGGACAACGGCATCGGCATGAGCCGCGAAGACGTCATCGCCCACCTGGGTACCATCGCCAAGTCCGGCACCGCCGACTTCATGAAGAACCTCACCGGTGACCAGAAGAAGGACTCGCACCTGATCGGTCAGTTCGGTGTGGGCTTCTACTCCGCGTTCATCGTTGCTGACAAGGTCGATGTGTACAGCCGCCGTGCCGGCCAGCCGACCGCTGAAGGCGTGCACTGGTCGTCGAAAGGCGAGGGCGAGTTCGAAGTTGCCACCATCGACAAGCCACAGCGCGGCACCCGCATCGTCCTGCACCTGAAGAAGGGCGAGCAGGAGTTCGCCGATGGCTGGCGCCTGCGCAACGTGGTCAAGAAGTACTCCGACCATATCGCCATGCCGATCCAGCTGCCGAAGGAGCAGGCTGCCGCCGAAGGCGAAGAACAGCCGGCCGAAGAGTGGGAAACCGTCAACCGTGCCAGCGCCCTGTGGACCCGTCCGCGTACCGAGATCAAGGACGAGGAGTACCAGGAGTTCTACAAGCACATCGGCCATGATTTCGAAAACCCGCTGGCCTGGAGCCACAACAAGGTCGAAGGCAAGCTCGAATACAACTCGCTGCTGTACGTGCCGGCCCGCGCGCCGTTCGACCTCTACCAGCGCGAAGCGCCACGCGGCCTGAAGCTGTACGTGCAGCGCGTCTTCATCATGGACCAGGCCGAGTCGTTCCTGCCGCTGTACCTGCGCTTCATCAAGGGTGTGGTCGATTCCAACGACCTGTCGCTGAACGTATCGCGTGAAATCCTGCAGAAAGACCCGATCATCGACTCGATGAAGACCGCGCTGACCAAGCGCGTGCTGGACATGCTGGAAAAGCTGGCGAAGAACGAGCCCGAGCAGTACAAGGGCTTCTGGAAGAACTTCGGCCAGGTGCTGAAGGAAGGCCCGGCCGAAGACTTCGCCAACAAGGAAAAGATCGCCGGCCTGCTGCGCTTCGCTTCCACCCAGGACGACAGCGGCGAGCAGAGCGTCGCCCTGGCCGACTACCTGGCCCGCGCCAAGGAAGGTCAGGACAAGATCTACTACCTCACCGGCGAGTCGTACGCGCAGGTCAAGAACAGCCCGCACCTGGAAGTCTTCCGCAAGAAAGGCATCGAAGTGCTGCTGCTGACCGACCGTATCGACGAGTGGCTGATGAGCTACCTCAACGAGTTCGACGGCAAGGCCTTCGTCGACGTCGCCCGTGGCGACCTGGACCTGGGCAAGCTGGATTCGGAAGAAGACAAGAAAGCCCAGGAAGAAGTCGCCAAGAACAAGGAAGGCCTGGTAGAGCGCCTGAAGGGCGCGCTGGGTGACAGCGTGGCCGAAGTGCGCGTGTCGCACCGCCTGACCGACTCGCCAGCGATCCTGGCCATCGGTGAACAGGACCTGGGCCTGCAGATGCGCCAGATCCTCGAAGCCAGCGGGCAGAAGGTGCCGGAATCCAAGCCGATCTTCGAGTTCAACCCGACCCACCCGTTGATCGAGAAGCTGGACAACGAGCAGAGCGAAGACCGCTTCGCCGAGCTGTCGCACATCCTGTTCGATCAGGCTGCCCTGGCGGCCGGTGACAGTTTGAAGGACCCGGCGGCTTACGTTCGTCGCCTGAACAAGCTGTTGGTCGAGCTGTCTGCTTGAGTTGATGCACAGGAAAGCCCGCTTCGGCGGGCTTTTTTCATGGCGAGCATATTGATGATGAGTGCCAAAGGAGTGCTTGATGAGCAAAGTAATCGTCGAATCGCTGGTTTACCACCTTTCCGGCAAAACCTACGAAAGCCGTCTGGTCTATGAGCCAGGGGCGCTGGGCCGCCCAGGCTTGGTGATGGCGCCGAACTGGATGGGCATCGGCGAAGGTGCCGAGCGCATCGCCAAGGAAGTGGCCGAGAAGGGCTATGTTGTGCTGATTGCCGATCTGTACGGGCAATCGGTGCGCCCCTCCAACGCTGACGAGGCCGGCGCGGCGATGATGCCGTTGAAGAATGACCGTGGCGAGCTGCGCAAGCGCATGCAGGAAGCCCTGGCGCAGTTGCTGGGGCAGTCGAAGGCGTTGCTGGAGCCGGGCAAGGTCGGCACGTTTGGTTTCTGCTTTGGTGGCTGCTGTGCACTGGAGCTGGCCCGTACCGGTGCCGATCTGCGTGCGGCGGTATCGTTCCATGGCACGCTGGACACGCCGAACCCGGAAGATGCCAAGCGCATCAAGGGCTCGGTGCTGGTGCTGCACGGCGCTTCCGACCCACTGGTGCCGAAGGAGCAGTTGCCGGCGTTCGAGGAGGAGATGAACGCGGCCAAGGTTGACTGGCAATTGCTGAGCTATGGCGGCGCGGTGCACTCGTTTACCGACCCGAGTGCCAATGTGCCGGGCAAGATGCAGTATGACCGGCGCACCTCGGAGCGGGCGTTCCGCTCGATGCATAACCTGCTGACTGAAGTGTTCCAGCGCTGAGATTGCACGGGGCTGCTTTGCAGCCCATTCGCGGGTAAACCCGCTCCCACAGGTACTGCGCTGTCTGTGGGAGCGGGTTTACCCGCGAATGGGTCGCAAAA
>NZ_JBNRIJ010000067.1:5420-7425 GCF_053557675.1 Pseudomonas sp. XP1
TGGCCCGGGCCTGTTCGATCAGCTCCGCATCACTGGCGACGAAATTCCAGTTCATCCGCCGCGGCCCATCCAGTGGCGCGCCACCAATCAGCACCAGCTGGCACTCACCCTCTGCATATAGCGTCACCTCTTCGCCTTCCGGCAGAACCACCAGGCTGCACGGTTCCACGTCCTCATCGTTCATCAGCAGCTCACCATCGAGCAGGTACAGCGCCCGCTGCACATGCTCGTTCGGCACCACCAGCGTGGTTGCCGGTTGCATCTGTACATGCGCGTAAAGGGTAGGGGAGAGCACCGGCACCGGCGATTCCAGGCAGAACCCGCTGCCGGCAATCATGCAGATGCGCACCCCCAGGCTGTCGCTGACCGGTAGGCTCGCTGCCGGGTGGTGGCTGTAACTTGCCGCGCCTTGTTCATGCTCGCGTGGGGATGCCAGCCATACCTGCAACCCGTGCAGGCGTGAACCATGGGCCAGGGCATCTTCAGGCGTGCGCTCGACATGGGCCACGCCGCTGCCTGCGGTCATCCAGCTGACATCGCCCGGCAGCACCCGTTGCACCGAGCCGAGGCTGTCCTTGTGCAGGATTGCCCCCTCGAACAGGTAGGTAAGGGTCGACAGGCCGATATGCGGGTGCTGGCGGATGTCCATGCCATGCCCCGGGGCATAGTCGGTTTCGAGCATATGGTCGAAAAACACGAATGGGCCGACGCTGCGGCACTGGGCCGACGGCAGCGGACGCAGGATCGGCTGGCCCTCGACCGATTCGGCGCGTGGGCGGATGACCAGGGGGCTGCTCATTGGAAGGCTCCAGGCAAGGTGGAAATGCCTCAAGCATAGCGGTTTGCCCGCCGCGGCTGAACCGTCTGGTTGGCTGGCCGGTCTAGAGATCTGGTACACGGAAAAGGAAGCTTCATCATGATCTTCAGAGCGCTGGCCTGCGTGCTGTTATCCACCTGGCTGTGCCAAGCGGCGCAGGCCCGCGACTACCGCTACAGTGATGCCCACCTGCACTACGTCGACTTCTTCCAGGAAAGCGAAGGCATGCCCGCGCTGATCCAGGCCATGGACGCCGCCGGTATCGAGCAGTCGATGATTTCCGGCATCCCGGTGGCCAAGAAGTGGCACGAAGACGAGCCCAAGCGCCCGCGCTATTACGCTGGGGACGACGCCGAAGCCTATTGGTACAGCGCCACCGACACCTACGTCGCCGCGGCGTTGCAGCAACTGCCCGACGAGCAGCGCAAGCGCTTTCATCCGTTCCTGGCCGGCTTCAATCCGGTGGACAAGAATGCCGCCAGCCATATCGAGCGCATGCTCGATCTGCATCCGGGGCTGTGGCAAGGCATTGGCGAGGTGTTCACCCGCCACGATGACCTGACGGCACTGACCAGCGGTGACACGCCGCGCGCCAACAACGAAGCCATGACGCGTATCTACCACCTGGCGGCCGAGCGCGACCTGCCGGTGCTGCTGCACTCCAACATCACCTCCAAGCGCGAGCGCAACCCCTTGTACCTGGCGGAGATCGAAGAGCCGCTGCGCAATCACCCACACACGCGGTTCATCTGGGCGCACGCGGGCAGCAGCATGGAGATTCACCGGCACCAGACGCAGATGGACTTTCTGCTGCCGGTGCTGACGCGGTTGCTGGAGGATTACCCGAACCTGTATGTCGATTTGTCGTGGAGCGTGCTGGAACCCTACCTGCTGGATGACCGGGGTGTGCCACGAAAGGAGTGGCTGGCACTGGTCGAAAAGTTCCCTGATAGGTTCATGCTGGGTTCGGATGTGGTGGGGCGGTTTGGTAGCCTTGGGGAGCAGATGCATGGGTTCAGGCCGTTTCTGGATGCATTGCCGGAACAAGTTGCCAACAAGGTGGCCAGGGAGAATTTTCTGGCTGTACTGCCCAGGCAGAAATAAGGGTTTTCCTGTGCTGGCCCTATCGCCGGCAAGCCAGCTCCCACAGGTACTGCACAGGTTTTGAAGCCTATGCAGTACCTGTGG
>NZ_JBNRIJ010000068.1:0-6771 GCF_053557675.1 Pseudomonas sp. XP1
CCAGCTGGTTGCCACGGCGGTTGAGCTCGGCATAGCTCAGGGTCTGCTCGCCAAACACCAGCGCCGGGGCGTCCGGGGTGGCGAACACCTGGGCCTCGATCAGCTGGTGGATGCTGGTTTCGCCTGGGTAATCGGCTTGCGTGGCATTCCAGCCATGCACCATCTGCTGTCGCTCCCCGTCATCCAGCAATGGTAGCTCAGCCACTCGCTGGCCTGGGTTGGCGACGATGCCATGTAGCAGGTTCAGCCAGTGCCGCGCCATCTGCTGTATGGTCGAGGCATCGAACAGGTCGGTTGCAAAGGTCAGCGTGGCGCTGATGCCCTGCTCATGTTCGAAGCTGTCCAGCGTGAGGTCGAACTGCGCCGCGTGCACGTTCCATTGCAGGCCCTCCACCTCCAGGCCGGGCAAGCTGCGGCGCTCGCCCTTGCCCCGGGTCTGGTGGTTGTACATCACCTGGAACAACGGGCTGTGGCTCAGGCTGCGTTCAGGCTGCAAGGCATCGACCAGCTGTTCGAATGGCAGGTCCTGATGCACCTGCGCGCCCAAGGCTCGTTGCCGCACTTGCGCCAACAGCTCGGTGAAGGTCAGTTGCGTGTCGAACTCGGCTCGCATCACCTGGGTATTGACGAAAAAGCCGATCAGCCGCTCGGTCTCTACGCGGTTACGGTTGGCGATGGGCACGCCCACGCGCACATCGGCCTGCCCGGAGTAGCGGTGCAACAGTACCTGGAAACTCGCCAGCAGCAGCATGAAGGGTGTCGCCCCCTGGTGCTGCGCCAACTGTTTGAGTGACAGGCTCAACGCCTCGCCCAGGTCAACGTCGACCCGCTCACCGCGATAGCTTTGCAGCGCCGGGCGTGGCCTGTCGGTGGTCAGTTCCAGCACCGGATGGTCGTCGCCCAGCTGCGCCATCCAGTACGCCAGCTGACGCTCACGCTCGCCGGCGTCCATCCAGGCACGCTGCCAGATTGCATAATCGGCGTACTGGATCGGCAGTTCGGCCAGCACCACCTCGCGACCTTGGCTATAGCCTTCATAAAGCTGCACCAACTCATCGATGAGCAAGGGCATCGACCAGCCATCGGCGACGATATGGTGCAAGGTGAGCACCAGCACGTGCTCGTCCTGCGCCAGTTCCAGCAGTTTCACCCGCAGCAGCGGCCCATGGACCAGATCGAACGGCTGCTGGACCTCAAGCGCGACCTGCGCCTGCAAAACCTGCTCCTCCACGGCCCCCAAGGCCTGGCGGGCCAGCTGGAAAGGCTGGTTCGGGTGGATGACCTGCATCAGCTGGCCATCTGCCTCGGCAATGGTCGTGCGCAAGGCTTCATGACGCTGGATCAGCGTCGCAAAGCTGCGCTGCAGGGCTGCCAGGTCAAGCTGCCCCCTGAACCTGAGCGCGGTCGGGATGTTGTAGGCCGAGCCGGTGGGCTCCAGCTGCCAGAGAAACCACTGGCGTTGCTGGGCATAGGACAGCACGGGGCGTTCGACATCGTGCCTGGCTACCGGAATGGGCAGTTGCGCAAGCGTGACGCCCTTGGACGCCAGTTTTTCGAGAAACAGCTTCTGCTGCGCCAGGGGCAGACGGATGAAGCGATAAACCAGGTCTGCGTTTCTGTTGTCCGTGTGCATCTCAAACCGCCTCGAGCTCTGCCATGAAGTCCTGGAGCTCATCCAGGTCTCCGTCGTTTCGGGTACCGAGACTGCCGACCTCTTGTGCAAAGGCCTGCAGGTTCTCTGTCTGGAACAACAACGCGAGTGGCAGGTTCGTACCCAGTTCGATCTGCAGTCGTGCTACCGCCTGGGTTGCCAGCAAGGAGTGGCCCCCCAGCTCGAAGAAGTTGTCGGTAAGAGATACGTTTTCCAGGCCAAGAACTTCAGCCCATACCGCTGCGATCCGACGCTCCAGCTCCGTTTCCGGCGCCACATGGGCCGCCCGGCGCAGGTTGCCGTCAGGCTGTGGCAGGGCCTTGCGGTCCAGCTTGCCGTTCGGTGTCAGTGGCAGGCGTTCCAACAGCAACAGGTGCGCGGGCACCATGTAGTCCGGCAGGCTGGCTTTCAGCCTGGCGCGCAGGGTGTCAAGCAGCGCCGCCCGGGCTTCCTCGCTGGCAACCGACGCTGCATCGGCTGGCACCACATAGCCCAGCAGTTGCTTGCCGCCCGGCGCATCCAGCGCCAGTACCACGGCTTCGCGGACTGCGTCCTGTTGTTGCAGGCGCGCCTCGATCTCGCCAAGTTCGATACGGAAGCCGCGAATCTTCACCTGATGGTCGATACGCCCGGCATATTCGATGACTCCGTCGGCGTCATAGCGCGCCAGGTCGCCGGTGCGATACAGGCGGCCACCCTGCCCGCCGAACGGGTCGGGGATGAAGCGTTCGGCGGTAAGCCCGGGGCGCGCCAGGTAACCACGCGCCAGCCCCGCACCCGCCATGTACAGCTCCCCCACCACCCCTACCGGCAGCGGCGTTCCGGCCTCGCTCAACAGGTAAGCGGCACTGTTGGAAAGCGGCCGGCCGATATTGGCCTGGCCACCTTGGGTGCGCAGGGTGAAGGTCGAGTAGGTTGTGTCCTCCGAAGGCCCGTACAGGTCGTACACCTTGAGCACGTGGCCAGTGCCGTACAACGCGTCGACCAGCCCCTGCTTGAGAGCCTCCCCCGCCAGGTTGATGATGCGTACACCGGACGGCAACTGGCCGGTTTCATGCAGCACCTTGATGGCCGACGGCACCGTGTTGACCAGGCGTACCTGGTCTTTGGCCGGCAGGTGCGGCAGCTCCAGGGCATTGGCCGCCAGTACCGCATAGCCACCCGAGCCCAGGGTCACGAACAGCTCCCAGACCGACAGGTCGAAACAGATCGATGTGGACGCCAACACGCCGCACAGGTCCTGCTGGCTGTACACCGACTGCGCCCAGCCGATCATTGCCACGGCATTGCGATGCTCGATCTGGACGCCCTTGGGATTGCCGGTGGAACCTGAGGTGTAGATGCAGTACGCCAGGTTGTCCGGCGTGCTCACGCACACCGGGTCGGCCGCTTCGTAGCCGTCGAGCAGCAACTGGTCCACCAGCAGCGTTCGCGCCTGGAAGCTGGCCGGCAAACGCTCCTGCAGGTGCGACTGCGACAGCAGCAGGATCGACTGGCTGTCTTCGAGCATGTACACCAGGCGGTCCTGCGGGTAGCCAGGGTCGAGCGGCACGTAGGCGCCGCCCGCCTTGAGAATGGCCATCAGCGCGACCACCATGTCCAGGCCACGCTCCATGGCGACACCTACCAGCACCTCCGGGCCCACGCCAGCCTCGCGCAGTTTGTGGGCCAACTGGTTGGCCCGTACATTGAGCGCAGCATACGTGAGCGTCTGCTCGCCGTGGATAAGTGCAACTGCGCCTGGCGCAGCAACCACCTGCGCCTCGAACAGCTGATGGATACAGCGGTCGGCCGGGTAACTGGCCGCCGTGCGGTTCCAGTCCTGCACGATACGCTGATGCTGTGCGGCATCGAGCAGCGGCAGGTCGCCGAGTGCAGCAAACGGGTCACTCACCAGCGCGTCAAGCAGCGTACCGAAGTGATGGGCCAGCTGCTCGATTGCCTCGCTGCTCCAGTGCGCACGGTCATGCCGGTACTGGATAGCCAGGCTGTCGCCAAGGCTCACCAGCAGGGTCAGCGGATAGTTGGTCTGCTCGCGCACCTGCACTGGGCCAAACTGCAAGCCACTCGGTGCGCCCTGCCGAAGGGCCTCGGACACCGGGTAACTTTCGAACACCACCAGGCTGTCGAACAGGGCTTCACCGCCAAGGCCGGCCCAGCGCTGCACGTCGTACAGCGGCGTATGTTCGTATTCACGCATGGCCAGGTTGCTGGCCTGCACCTGCCCGATCCATTGCGCAACGCTTTGCTCGCCTTGCGGTGTACCAACCACCGGCAGGGTGTTGATGAACAAGCCGATCTGCGCCTCCACGCCCGCCAACTCCGCTGGCCGGCCGGCGACCGTTGCACCGAAGCAGACCGACGACTGCCCGGTATAGCGCTGCAGCAGCAACAGCCAGGTAGCCTGTACCAAGGTGTTGACGGTGACACGCTGGGCACGCGCAAAGGCTTCAACCCGCTCGGTACGCCCTGCACCGAATGCCTGGTGATGAACCTGATGGCCCTGGCCATCAGGTTCACCTTTGCGCACGGCCTGGGCCAGGCGCGTCGGCTCGTTGAAGCTGGCCATCTGGCCCTGCCAGAACCTCTCTGCCGCCGCCCTATCCTGGCGCTGCAACCAGGCGATGTAGTCACGGTAGCTTCCCGCCGCTGCCACCACAGGTTTACCGGCATGACGCTGCAACACCTCACCCAGCAACTGCGAGGTGCTCCAGCCATCCATAAGGATGTGGTGGCAGGTGAAGATCAGGTGATGACGTGCCTGCGCCGTACGCACCAGCACCAGGCGCAACAAGGGTGCCTCGACCAGATCGAAGCCACGCTGCCGGTCGGCTTCCGCCAGGTTGTCCAGCTCCCGCGCCAGCTCATCCTCGTCACGCCAGTCATATTCGCTGAACGGCAGTGTCACCTGCTTGTGCACGACCTGCACCGCCTGGCCCAGGTCCCCCTGCCAGATGAAGCTGCTGCGCAAGATGTCGTGGGCCTGCAAGGCAGCATCCCAGGCCTGTCGGAAGGCTTGTACATCCAGGCCATCCACATCCACGCGCATCTGGTTGATGTAGTTGCCGCTGCCTTGCTCGTAGATGCTGTGGAACAGCATGCCCTGCTGCATCGGCGACAACGGGTAGACGTCGGCGATCTGCGCCACGGCAACCGGCAGCTGGTCGAGCTGCGCCTGGGTCAGGTCGGTCAACGGGAAGTCGGACGGGGTCAGGCCGCGATGTCTACCCTCACAGCAATGCTCGATGATTTCAGCCAAGGCCTGCTGGTAAGCCTGGGCCAGCTGTTCGATGGTTTCGCGGCGATGAATGTCTTGGCTGAAGGTCCACTCCAGGCGTAGCTCGCCGCCATATACCTGACCGTTGACGGTCAACAGGCTGGCCAACGGTGCTTCGGCATCCTGCCTGGCGCCATCGTTCTCCTTGGCGGGGGTGAACAGAGCTGCTTCGCCATCGAAGCTGCCGTCGAACTGCCCGAGGTAGTTGAAGACGATCTGGCCTTCAGGCAATGCTGCAAGGGCCTCGCGGCTCGCGGCATCACCGAGGTAGCGCAGCACGCCATAGCCCAGGCCTTTGTCAGGTACGGCGCGCAGCTGTTCCTTGATGGTCTTGATCGAACTTGCCAGGTCTGCCTGCGGGCTCAACTTTACCGGGTACAGGCTGGTGAACCAGCCTACCGTACGCGTCAGGTCGATACCCGCGAACAGGTCTTCACGGCCATGCCCTTCCAGGCGCACCAGCACTTCGGGCTGGCCGCTCCAGCGGCCAACTGCTTGCGCCAGGGCCGTCAGCAACAGGTCGTTGATCTGCGTGCGATAAGCCACCGAGCAATCCTGCAACAGCCGTTGGGTGCTTGCCACGTCGAGGCGCGTGCTGACAGAGGCCGCATGCTTCAGTTGCCGGCTGCCTTGCGGGTTGTCGCAGGGCAGCATTTCGCTGGCCCCTTGCAACTGCCCCTGCCAGTAGCCCAGTTCCTGTTGCAATGCGGGTGCAGCGGCATAGGTTTGCAAACGCTCGGCCCAGGCTTTGTACGAAGTGGTCTTGGCCGGAAGCTGCAGTGGCTGCCCGGCAGCCAGGGTCTGGTAGGCCTGCTGCAGGTCTTCCAGCAGCACACGCCACGACACGCCGTCTACCGCCAGGTGATGGATGACCAAAAGCAGCCGCTGGCTACCGTCAGGCAGCACAGCGAGCATGGCACGCATCAACGGCCCGTGCTCGAGGTCAAGGCTGCGCTGGGCTTCACTGGCAGCTTGCTGCAAGTGCTCGACGCTGGCGAAATCTCGATGCCAAAGCAACTGGGAGTAGCCCACATCGGCAAATTCAGCCTGCCAGCCCACCCCATGGTCGAACACGCGCAAACGCAGGGCATCGTGATGTTCGAGCAATGCCTGCAATGCCGCATCGAGCGTCGCCGGGGCCAGCGTTTCACCTGGCGTGAGCAGCACCGACTGGTTCCAGTGATGGCGCACGACAACGGGCTGCTCGAAGAACCAGTGCTGAATGGGCGTGAGCGGCGTCACGCCCGTTACCGCACCCTGATCGATCGATACACTGTCGCCGCGATTGGCGAGCCGGGCCAGTGCCTGCACCGTCTGGGCCTCGAACAGGTCCTTGGGCGTGAACTGGATATCCACCTGGCGCGCACGGCTGACCACCTGCAACGAAATGATCGAATCGCCGCCCAGCTCGAAGAAGTTGTCGGTCAGGCCGACCTTCTCCAGCTTCAGCACATCCGCCCAGATCGCCGCGATCTGCTGTTCCAGATCGCTCTGCGGCGCGACGTACTCGCCCTGCAACTGGCTGGCATCCGGCTGCGGCAGGGCCTTGCGGTCCAGCTTGCCGTTCGGCGTCACCGGCAGCTTGCCGAGCAGCAGCAGGTGCGCCGGCACCATGTAGTCCGGCAAACCGGCCTTCAGCGCCTCGCGCAGGCTGTCGCGCAATGCACCTTCGTCTTGCGAGCTGTCGGCAGGCACTACATAGCCCACCAGCTGCTTGCCGCTTGGCCCGTCCTGGGCCAGCACCACGGCTTCCTGCACACTCGGCAGCTCCAGCAGGCGCGCCTCGATCTCGCCCAGCTCGATACGCAAGCCGCGGATCTTCACCTGGTGGTCGATGCGCCCG
>NZ_JBNRIJ010000069.1:0-5636 GCF_053557675.1 Pseudomonas sp. XP1
GTTGCCACCGGTCGCACCGGTAATCGTGGTGCTGACGGTCGAGCCATTGTTGTAGACATCGTTGGCCGGGGTCTGGAAATCGACGCTGCCCTGGGTCTTGCCCGCTTCGACGGTAATGGTCTGACCGTTGGACAGGGTCACGGTCACCGGGGTCTGAGCCGGATTGCTCAAGGTCACGGTGTAGGTGATCACCCCGCCTTCGGTCACCGACGGAGTGGCCGTCAGGGTCGCAGTGGTAGTGTCGATGGTATCGGTAACCTGGGTAACCGCTGGTGTTTGCGGTACGGTTACCGTCAATCCACCGCCCCCGGTTGTGCCCGTTACGGTCGCCGAAATCTGGCCGCCGTCGATATACGGGGTATCGCCTGCCGGAACCACGACGTTGACGCTACCCGAGGTTTGCCCGGCCGGAATGACAATTACGGCCCCGTTTGACAGGGTGATCACCAAGTTGGTGGTCGGCGCCTGGCCAACCGTAGCGGTATAAACAATTACGCCGCCCGCTTCGCTGATGGAAGGGGTAGCGCCAAGAGCCAGGTCGGTAGCAACGTTGGTGTCTGTCGTCGGTGTGGTCACCTGGTTGTTGCTGGTGGTATCCAGCACGCCAACCTCTTCGCCATCGAGCACGGCAGCAAAGCCCAGCCCGTCAGTCGGGAAGCCGACGGTAGGGTCGACCCGGCCCGCGGTTTCTTCGAGCATGACAAAGCTGTGGCCACCGCCCAGTGCGCCGCCGCCGCCCGCCGACGATGGGCCAGCCGCAGTCGCTTCAAGCTCGGTAGTCGGGTCGACACCAGCAGCGATCGCCTGTTGCAGCTCTTCCACCGACGGCGCGGCTTGTGCGGTAGCCTGGCTCAAGTCGGTGCTGCTGTCTGGCGCATCAGCGCTCCACTGGCTGTCTCGACCCAGGTCAAGCAAGCGGCCATCGGCCAGCTCCAAAGTAACTGCCCCCCCTGGTCCGGTGAGCACTTCCTCACCGGACAGCAGGCGGTCCCCTTCGATCAGAACACGCCGGATGCCTTCTGGGGAAACCGCAATAACCTGGCCGACAATACTTTTGACGATGGCTACAACGCTGCTCATTGGACTCTCCGTGTGACCCGATGGGTACTTCCCTGCCAGAGCGGCACTTGCAGGCCACTTCAGGCGGAACTATGTCGATGATCTCGTGACGCTTTTGACGTCAATATCCCGTCTATAACTTTTCGGAATTGACTAACTGCCAAACTATTGACCTTGCACATGCCATCCTAAACAATCGGCAATGTAATGTCACATTGATATTTGAACCTTAGCCAAACGTTTCTTAAGGACCAATGTCGCGCATCATTGAAAGCGTTTTTCCACATCTTGATAACCGCAAATACGGAAAAAAGGTAACCGCTCAGGTGTCAATAATCGGCTCACTCGCAGGCCAATGCTCGAAAACAAGCACAAACCTTGCCGAAGGCAGCCAACCAGCCGCCGAGAACTTACCAGCATCACCAGCCCTTCAGGTAGCACGATACGGAACTGCAAATTGCCGTAGATCAATGGGATAGCAAACAACCGCGCAATACTGCCAACCCGAATAGGAAAAGCCTTGCCGATTTTTAGTCCAGAACAGTCAGCGACCCGCTTTCTAATAGATGAATTTTGACTAATTAGCAGCAAAATACCGTCAATGAATCAGCGCCTGTTTCCTGACAAAGTTACAAGTTGAGCGAAACTGCACCTCTGCTGCCAGCCGGATAGCAGGCTATGCTGCAGAATAGCTTCGGCCTGTATGCTGACTGGCTCAAAAATGAAACATTCACCACTCAGCATCGTCTGCAGGAGTATCGACCGTAGAACTGTTTACTCGATACCGATTCAAGGCGACCATTGACCGGTTGCCCAAGCGCCAGCGTGCCGTAGCCTCATGACCACTGCCTGGCAGCGCCATTGAACGTCAGGGTGAGCTAGCTGAACGGCTGCCCACCTACCCCACCCACCACAAGGATGAAGAGAGCGCCGCGTGGAATCCGAAGTCAGTCGAGTCCAACTCAGCCACGATCCACGCAGTCAGCATGACGATCCCCTGCTGGATAGCCTGCTGAGCCTGTGTGTCCTGCACCAGAAACCCGCCAGCCGGGTCATGCTGACCACCGGCCTGCCGCTGCCGGCCCAGCGCCTGAGCCCCGAGTTGCTGCCCCGCGCTGCCGCCAGGGCCGGCCTGCAGGGGCGCCTGCTGCAGCGTAAACTGGAGCATATCCCGAGCATCGCCATGCCAGCCATGCTGCTGCTCAAGGAAGGCCGCAGCGCCGTCCTGCTGGGCTGGGAAAACGAAGACACCGCGCGCCTGCTGCTCAGCGAGAGCGATGGCGGCGAGGTGCATGTCAGCCGCGAAGCCCTGCAGAGCGATTACAGTGGCCGGGTGTTCTTCGCGCAGCCGCAGCACAAGTTCGATGTCAGCCACGGCAACCTCATCCCGCGGGCGAAGTCGTGGTTCCGCGATACCTTGCTGCGCAGCAAGTGGCTATATATCGACGCGATCGCTGCCAGCCTGGTGATCAACCTGATCGCCCTGGCCGCGCCACTGTTCGTGATGAACGTATATGACCGGGTTGTGCCCAACCAAGCCACCTCGACCCTCTGGGTGTTGGCCATCGGCATCGCCGGCGCCTACATCTTCGACCTGATCCTCAAGGGCCTGCGCGGCTTGTGCCTGGACCTGGCTGGCAAGAAGACCGACCTGATCATTTCGGCAACGCTGTTCGAACGTATCGTCGGCATGTCGATGAAGTACCGCCCGGCCAGGGTTGGCAGCTTTGCCCAGAACATTCACGAATTCCAGGGCCTGCGTGACTTCCTCGCCTCGCTGACCCTGACCAGTCTGATCGACCTGCCGTTCACCGTCCTGATCCTGGTAGTCATCGCCATCATTGGCGGGCACCTGGTGTGGATCCCGATCATCGCCTTCCCGCTGGCCCTGGGCATTGGTTACGCCCTGCAACGGCCACTGATGGCGACCATGGAACGGACCATGGCCCTGGCCTCGGAGCGCCAGTCCAGCCTGATCGAGACCCTTGCCGGACTGGATGCAGTAAAGGTCAACAACGCCGAAAGCGAACGCCAGTACATGTGGGAGCAGACCCTTGGCACCCTCAGCCGCCTGGAACTGCGGGTGAAGGTGCTGTCGAGCCTGGCGATGAACATCACCCTGCTGATCCAGCAACTGGCAGGCGTGGCGATGATTTGCGTCGGCGTGTACCTGATCATCGACGGCAACCTGAGCATGGGCGGCCTGGTGGCCTGCTACATGCTCAGCGGCCGCGCCCTCGGCCCGCTGGGCCAGCTCAATGGCCTGCTCGCCCGCTATCAGCAAGCCAAGGTGACCATGGTCTCCACCGACCACATGATGGAACTGCCGCAAGAACGCAACTTCGAAGAACGCCCGCTGAGCCGCAAGGTGCTGCAGGGCAGCGTCGAGTTCCGCGGAGTCGATTTCACCTACCCGAACCAACAGAATCAGGCCTTGAAGAACATCAACCTCACCATCCGCCCCGGCGAGAAGGTGGGCATTATCGGCCGCAGTGGCTCGGGCAAGAGCTCGCTGGCCAAGCTCATCGTCGGCCTGTACGAAGCCGATAGCGGCTCGCTGCTGGTCGATGGCGTGGACATTCGCCAGATCGACGTCAGCGAACTGCGCCACAACATTGGCTACGTGCCCCAGGATATTCAGCTGCTGGCCGGCACCCTGCGCGACAACCTGGTCAGCGGGGCCCGTTACATAGAGGATGAGTTGATTCTGCAGGCTGCCGAACTGGCGGGTGTACATGAGTTCGCCCGGTTGCACCCGGACGGCTACGAGTTGCAGGTAGGTGAACGCGGACAGAACCTGTCCGGCGGCCAGCGACAGAACGTCGCCCTGGGCCGCGCACTTTTGCTCAACCCGCAGATCCTGCTGCTGGACGAACCGACCAGCGCCATGGACAACACCGGCGAAGAACGCCTCAAGCAGCGACTGCAGGCGGTGGTGGAAGGCAAGACGATGCTGCTGGTCACGCACCGTGCCTCGCTGCTGTCACTGGTGGACCGGCTGATCGTGATCGATCGCGGGCAGATTGTCGCCGACGGCCCGAAAGCCGCGGTCATGGATGCGCTGAAGAAGGGGCAGATCAGTGTTGCATAAGCTGGATGTGGGGCAGTTCAAGGACGGCCTGCGGCGCTATTTCAAGGGTTCCGATTCACTGGGTGGCCAGCCGCTGCCAGAGGTCAACAAGGCCCTGATCGAGGATGCGCCGCGGGTCGTGCGGCTGACCATATGGGGCGTGATCCTGTTCTTCGTGTTCCTGATCGTGTGGGCCAGCGTCGCACCCATCGATGAAGTTACGCGGGGTGAAGGCAAGGCCATTCCGTCGTCCAAGGTGCAGAAGATCCAGAACCTGGAGGGCGGCATCGTCGCCGAGATCTTCGCCAAGGAAGGGCAGATTGTCGAAGTAGGCCAGCCATTGCTGCGTCTGGATGAAACCCGCTTCGCCTCCAACGTGGGTGAAACCGAGGCCGACCGCCTGGCGATGGCCTTGCGCGTCGAGCGCCTGAGTGCCGAAGTAGGTGACACCCCGTTGAAGATTGATGAGGAACTGCGCAAAGCCGCGCCAAGCCAGGCAGCGAACGAAGAGTCGCTGTATCAGAGCCGGCGCCAGCAATTGCAGGACGAGATCGGTGGCTTGCAACAACAGCTGGTACAGCGCCAGCAGGAACTGCGCGAGTTCAGCTCAAAGCGCGCCCAGTACGCCAACAGCCTGCAATTGTTGCGCAAGGAGATCAGCATGTCCGAGCCGCTGGTGGCCACCGGTGCGATCTCCCAGGTCGAGGTACTGCGCTTGCGTCGCGCCGAAGTGGAGAACCGCGGTCAGCTGGACTCCACGGCGCTGGCCATCCCGCGTGCCGAGGCGGCCATTCGCGAGGTGCAAAGCAAGATCGAAGAGACCCGTGGCAAATTCCGCAGCGAAGCGCTGACCCAATTGAACGAAGCGCGCACCGAGCTGAACAAGGCCACGGCGACCAGCAAGGCCTTGGATGACCGCGTGAACCGCACGATGGTTACCTCGCCGGTACGCGGTATCGTCAAGCAGCTGCTGGTGAATACCATCGGTGGGGTGATCCAGCCGGGCAGCGACATCATAGAAATCGTGCCGCTGGACGACTCACTGGTCATCGAGGCGAAGATCCTGCCCAAGGACATCGCCTTCCTGCACCCTGGTCAGGAGGCGACGGTCAAGTTCACGGCCTATGACTACACCATCTACGGTGGGCTGAAGGCCAAGCTGGAGCAGATCGGTGCCGACACCATCACCGATGAAGACAAGAAGACCACCTATTACCTGATCAAGCTGCGCACCGACCGCAGCCACCTGGGCACTGACGAGAAGCCTCTGCTGATCATTCCGGGGATGGTGGCGACAGTCGATATCATGACTGGCAAGAAGACCATCATGAGCTACCTGCTAAAGCCGATCATGAAGGCGCGTTCGGAGGCGTTGCGCGAGCGGTGATCGCCATCCCCTGCCGTGCTCGCTGCAGGAGTGGCCTGGTGTGGCCGGTTTTGTGGTATGCGGTACCACGGGCGAGGCTGCGGCGCTGTCCAAGGCCGAGCAACTGGCCATGCTGGATGC
>NZ_JBNRIJ010000070.1:0-3385 GCF_053557675.1 Pseudomonas sp. XP1
CAACCCAGCCCAGACTCCGGTGACCGTAACCCTGTCCAACGGCCAGACCATCACCGTCGAAGCCGGCAAGACCCAGGGCAGCGTCGACTTCGAAACGCCAGCGAACGACGTCTACAACAACGGCTCGACCGTCAGCACCACGATTACCGGTGCGACCGGCGGCAACTTCGAGCAACTGACGCCGAACCCGACGCCGGCCCAGACCACGATCAACGACTCGGTCGACAACACCACCGCCACCCTGACGGCCACTCCATCGGTGACCGAAGGCGGGGTGATCACCTACACCGTGACCCTGAGCAATCCGGCACAGACTCCGGTGACCGTAACCCTGTCCAACGGCCAGACCATCACCGTCGAAGCTGGCAAGACCCAGGGCAGCGTCGACTTCGAAACGCCAGCGAACGATGTCTACAACAACGGCTCGACCGTCAGCACCACGATTACCGGTGCGACCGGTGGCAACTTCGAACAGCTGACGCCAGACCCGACGCCAGCATCGACTGTCATCAATGACAGTATCGATACCGTCACCGTGAGCATTGTCAGCAATGGCGATGTGACAGAGGACCAGCAGCCGTCCTTTACTGTGAAGGTAAGCCAGGCACTGGACCGTCCGTTGACGGTTACCTTGTCGAACGGCGATACCGTGACCATCGGGGCCGGCAAGACCGAAGTGGAATACAAGACTGCGGCCCAAGGCGATGACGTAATCCAGGATGCCGGCTCTGTCACGCTCAGCGTGACGGATGCCACCGTCTCGGGCGCCACCTTCGAGAAGCTGGCGTTCGGAGGCCCGGCTACCGTTGAAATCTCGGATACCATCAGTGAGGTCGTCGCCAAACTGACCGCTACCGAGTCCGTAAGCGAAGGTGGCGAAATTACCTACACCGTCACGCTGACCAGCAAGGATGGACTGCCGCTCAACATCCAATCACCGCTGTATTTCACCCTCAGCGATGGCAAGACCGTTATTGAGGTACCGGCCAACAGCACAACTGGTTCGATTACCGTTGCCGCGCCGGACAACGTCTACATGGGCGCCAATCCGCCGGTGGTCAATGCGATCGATTCGGTTAGCGGCGCGGATGTATGGAAGTTCGAGAAACTGACCTTGGACAAAACCGAGGTCAGTACCACCGTGACTGATGAATCCGGCACCCCTGGCTCTGGTGGCGATCTTGTGTTGGTAAGCATCGAGGCCGACCAAGCGTCGGTTCTCGAGAACCAGAACCCGACATTTACCGTGAAGATCAACACCGCGCTGGCGCATGATCTTGTCGTTACCCTGAGCAACGATGCCCAGGTCACTATCAAGGCGGGGGAGACCAGTGCGCAGTACACCCACGCCGTACAGGGAGACGACGTTTATCAGGACGCCGGCACTATCAGTCTCGGCCTCAAGTCAGCGACCGATACTGCAGGTAGCACCTTCGAGAACCTGCAGTTTGGCGGCGCCGCGTCGGTGGAAGTGACTGACACCATCAACGAAGTGGTGGCCAGACTGACGGCTACCGATACCGTTACCGAAGGTGGCGAAATTACCTATACCGTCACGCTGACCAGCGATGACGGCCTGCCGATCAACAACCACTCGCCGCTCTATTTCACCCTCAGCGACGGCAAGACCGTTGTCATGGTGCCAGCCAACAGCAACACTGGCTCTATCACCGTTACCGCGCCTAATGATGTCTATGTAGGCGCTCAGCCTGTAGTAAACGCGATCGACTCGGTCAGCGGTGCAGATGCCTGGAAGTTTGAAAAGCTGACCCTGGACAAAACGGAAGTCAGCACAACGGTTACCGATGGCCCAGGCTCCGAGGACATTACCTGCCTGACGCTCTCTGCTACGCCTACAGTGGCCGAAGGTGGCGCTATCACCTACACCGCCACGTTGACCAACAAGGCCGGCACTGACCTGGTCATCAAACTGAGCAACGGCGAAACCATCACCATCGCGGCTGGCCAGAAGGAAGCTTCGATCATCGTCGACGCCCCAGGCGACGATGTGTACATCGATGCCAAAGACCTCAGCGTGACCATCACCGATGCCACGGGTGGTAATTTCGAAAAACTGGATGTCAGCAGCAAGGCGGCTGTAACGAAAGTCACCGATACCATCGACACCACCACCGTGACCTTGACCGCCACGCAGAGCGTGGTCGAGGGCGGCGTGGTGACCTACACCGCATCGGTCAACCACAAGGTCACTGGCTCGGATCTGGTGGTGAAACTGGCCAACGGCCAGACCATTACCATTCCGGTGGGTGAGTCGTCGGCGTCGGTACCGTTCACCGCGCCAGACAATGCCTACAACACCAACCTGGACCTGACCAACAAGATCACTGACATCTCGGGCGGCAATTACGAAAAGACCGTAGCAGTTGGCGAGCCAGTGACGACCGTGACCGACGGACCAGGCACGAAGGACATTACCCACCTTACCCTGAGCGCGACCCCTACGGTTGCCGAGGGTGGCAAGATCACTTACACCGCGACCTTGACCAACAAGGCTGGCACCGATCTAGTGATCAAGCTGAGCAATGGCGAGACCATCACCATTGCCGCAGGCTCGAAGGAAGCTTCGGTCACCGTCGATGCTCCAGGCGATGATGTCTACATCGATGCTGAAGTGCTTCAGGTCAAAGTGACCGAAACCTCGGGTGGTGACTTCGAGAAGCTGAATGTAAACAGCGGCGCAGCCGTGACCAAGGTGACCGATACCATCGACACCACGACTGTCACTCTGACCGCGACCTCGACCGTCGCTGAAGGTGGCGTGGTCACTTACACCGCGTCGGTCAACCACAAGGTCACCGGTTCCGACCTGGTAGTGAAACTGGCCAACGGTCAGACCATCACCATCCCGGTGGGCGAGTCGTCTGCATCGGTACCGTTCACTGCACCGAACAACGCACTCAATACCAATCTGGACTTGAGCAACAAGATCACCAGCATCTCGGGTGGTAATTACGAGAAAACCGTGGCCGTTGGTGAGCCGGTGACCACTGTCACCGACAACCCGGCGACCCCGGATGTCACCACGCTTACGCTGAGCGCGACGGATACCGTGGCCGAAGGCGGCAAGATTACGTATACCGCTACGCTGACCAACCCGGCGGGTACTGCGCTTACCGTAAAGCTGAGCAACGGCGAGACCATCACCATCGCGGCGGGTCAGAAAGAAGGGTCGATTACCATCGACGCGCCGAGCGACGATGTGTACATCGATGCGGGTACCGTTCAGGCCAATATCGATAGCACCAGCGGCGGTGACTTCGAGAAATTGGACGTCAGCAGCACTGCGGCCGTGACCAAGGTTACCGACACCATCGACACCACCACCGTCACTCTGACCGCGACCTCGACCGTTGCTGAAGGTGGC
>NZ_JBNRIJ010000071.1:0-1636 GCF_053557675.1 Pseudomonas sp. XP1
TTCGACGGTGATGGTCTGACCGTTGGACAGGGTTACGGTCACCGGAGTCTGGGCTGGGTTGCTCAGCGTCACGGTGTAGGTGATCACCCCGCCTTCGGTCACCGATGGAGTGGCCGTCAGGGTGGCGGTGGTGTTGTCGACCGAGTCGTTGATCGTGGTCTGGGCCGGCGTCGGGTTCGGCGTCAGTTGCTCGAAGTTGCCGCCGGTCGCACCGGTAATCGTGGTGCTGACGGTCGAGCCGTTGTTGTAGACATCGTTGGCCGGGGTCTCGAAGTCCACGCTGCCCTGGGTCTTGCCCGCTTCGACGGTGATGGTCTGACCGTTGGACAGGGTTACGGTCACCGGAGTCTGGGCTGGGTTGCTCAGCGTCACGGTGTAGGTGATGACGCCGCCTTCAGTCACCGATGGAGTGGCCGTCAGGGTGGCGGTGGTGGTGTCGACCGAGTCGTTGATCGTGGTCTGGGCCGGGGTCGGGTTCGGCGTCAGTTGCTCGAAGTTGCCGCCGGTCGCACCGGTAATCGTGGTGCTGACGGTCGAGCCGTTGTTGTAGACATCGTTGGCCGGGGTCTCGAAGTCCACGCTGCCCTGGGTCTTGCCCGCTTCGACGGTGATGGTCTGACCGTTGGACAGAGTCACAGTCACCGGGGTCTGGGCCGGGTTGCTCAGGGTCACGGTGTAGGTGATGACGCCGCCTTCAGTCACCGATGGAGTGGCCGTCAGGGTGGCGGTGGTGTTGTCGACCGAGTCGTTGATCGTGGTCTGGGCCGGCGTCGGGTTCGGCGTCAGCTGTTCGAAGTTGCCACCGGTCGCACCGGTAATCGTGGTGCTGACGGTCGAGCCGTTGTTGTAGACGTCGTTCGCTGGCGTTTCGAAGTCGACGCTACCCTGGGTCTTGCCCGCTTCGACGGTGATGGTCTGACCGTTGGACAGGGTTACGGTCACCGGGGTCTGGGCCGGATTGCTCAGGGTCACGGTGTAGGTGATCACCCCGCCCTCGGTCACGCTTGGCGAAGCAGTCAGCGTCGCCGTGGTGTTGTCGACCGAGTCGTTGATCGTAGTCTGGGCCGGGGTCGGGTTCGGCGTCAGCTGCTCGAAGTTGCCGCCGGTCGCACCGGTAATCGTGGTGCTGACGGTCGAACCGTTGTTGTAGACATCGTTGGCCGGGGTCTGGAAATCGACACTGCCCTGGGTCTTGCCGGCTTCGACGGTGATGGTCTGGCCGTTGGACAGGGTCACGGTCACCGGAGTCTGGGCTGGGTTGCTCAACGTCACGGTGTAGGTGATGACGCCGCCTTCGGTCACCGACGGGGTCGCCGTCAAGGTGGCGGTGGTGGTGTCGACCGAGTCGTTGATCGTGGTCTGAGCCGGGGTCGGGTTCGGCGTCAGCTGCTCGAAGTTGCCACCGGTCGCACCGGTAATCGTGGTGCTGACGGTCGAACCGTTGTTGTAGACATCGTTGGCCGGGGTCTGGAAATCGACACTGCCCTGGGTCTTGCCGGCTTCGACGGTGATGGTCTGGCCGTTGGACAGGGTCACGGTCACCGGGGTCTGAGCCGGATTGCTCAACGTCACGGTGTAGGTGATGACGCCGCCTTCGGTCACCGACGGGGTCGCCGTCAAGGTGGCGGTGGTGGTG